>NZ_CP022998.1:3530000-3872500 GCF_002277895.1 Rhizobium sp. 11515TR
GCAGCGCGCTCGTCAGAGCCTTGGTGTTCATGTTGGCGGTGACGCCATCATAGAGAATCTCGATTTCCTTGATCGGATCGTCCGTGACTTGACCGACGAAGGCGCCGAGAACATCGGCAAGCTTGATGAACGGCTTCAGGATCGGCGCTTCCTCAGCGGTGATCGAGGGCATGTTGATGGCGTTCGAGACGGCGCCCTTGACGAGATAGTCCGCCATCTGCTCGGCGACCTGAAGAGCGACGTTTTCCTGCGCTTCCGTCGTGGAGGCACCGAG
Source organism: Rhizobium sp. 11515TR (assembly GCF_002277895.1). NCBI lineage: Bacteria > Pseudomonadati > Pseudomonadota > Alphaproteobacteria > Hyphomicrobiales > Rhizobiaceae > Rhizobium > Rhizobium sp. 11515TR. The sequence goes on from NZ_CP022998.1 coordinate 3,530,275, forward strand.
ATGCGGCGTGCAGACGACGTTCGGCAGACCGAAGAGCGGGCTTTCCTTGGCAGGCTCGACTTCGAACACGTCGAAGGCCGCACCGGCGACGTGGCCTGCTTTGATGGCGGCAGCAAGGGCTGCCTCATCGACGAGACCCCCGCGGGCGCAGTTGATGATGCGCACGCCCTGCTTCATCTTGGCGATCGCAGAGGCGTCGATGATGTTGCGGGTCTTGTCGGTCAGCGGCACATGCAGCGTGATGAAGTCGGCGCCGGCGAAGAGTTCATCGAGCTCGACCTTGGTAACGCCCATTTCCTCGGCGCGCTCCTTCGACAGGAAGGGGTCGTAGGCCAGGACATGCATCTTCAGACCAAGAGCGCGGGCAATCACGATGGAACCGATATTGCCGGCGCCGATGATGCCGAGCGTCTTGCCGGTGATTTCGACACCCATGAACTTCGACTTTTCCCACTTGCCGGCCTGGGTCGAGGCATCGGCAGCCGGAAGCTGGCGGGCAACGGCAAACATCAGCGCAATGGCGTGTTCGGCGGTCGTGATCGAATTGCCGAACGGCGTGTTCATGACGATGATACCGCGGCGCGAGGCGGCCGGAATATCGACATTGTCGACGCCGATGCCGGCGCGGCCGACGACCTTGAGGTTCTTCGCCGCTTCGATGATCTTCTCCGTCACCTTGGTGGCGGAACGGATGGCAAGACCATCGTAATTGCCGATGATTTCGAACAGCCGGTCCTTGTCCTTACCAAGCTGCGGCTGGAAATCGACTTCGACGCCGCGATCGCGGAAGATCTGAACGGCGGTTTCCGACAATTCGTCGGATACGAGAACGCGAGGTGCCATGGAGGCCTCCTGAAAAGTCAGCTAAGACGAGCAATCCCACGAAATGCGAACGGCTTTCCGGTCGGAATTGCATGAAAACAATGAGAATTCGGAATGCTCGGCTCCGCCTGTCGGGGCGGAGCCATAAACGCTTCAAACCTCAGGCAGCAGCCTGAGAGAGCGTCGCCTTCTGCGTTTCGAAAGCCCAGGCGAGCCAGGGCATCAGCTTCTGCATGTCGGAAGCTTCGATCGTTGCACCCGCCCAGATGCGCAGGCCCGACGGCGCGTCGCGATAATGGCCGACGTCATAGGCGACGCCTTCCTTCTCAAGGAGCGCAACCAGGCCCTTGGCGAAATTCGCCTGGCCATCGGCATCGAGAGCGACGACATCCTTATCGACGATCTTCAGGCAGACTGACGTGTTGGACGCCGTCTCGGCCTTGACGGCGAGATTGGCGATCCAGTCGTTGGCGGCAACGAAATCGTGAATGACCTTGGCATTGGCATCGGCGCGGCCGATCAGCGCCTTGAGCCCGCCGAGGTCCTTGGCCCAGAGGAGAGCATCGATATAGTCTTCGACACAAAGCATCGAAGGCGTATTGATCGTCTCGCCGGTGAAGATGCCTTCGATCAGCTTGCCGCCGCTGGTCATGCGGAAGATCTTCGGCAGCGGCCAGGCCGGCTGATAGGTCGTCAGGCGCTCGACGGCGCGCGGCGACAGGATGATGACGCCATGGGCACCTTCGCCGCCCAGAACCTTCTGCCAGGAGAAGGTGACGACATCGAGCTTGGCAAAATCGAGGTTCTGAGCGAAGGCTGCCGAGGTGGCGTCGCAGATCGTCAGGCCCTTGCGGTCGGCCGGGATGAAATCAGCGTTCGGAACGCGCACACCGGAGGTGGTGCCGTTCCAGGTGAAGACCACGTCGCGGTCGAAATCGACAGCGGAAAGATCTGGCAGCTCGCCGTAACCGGCTTCAAGCTTGCGAACGTCCTTGAGCTTCAGCTGCTTGACGACGTCGGTAACCCAGCCGGCACCGAAGCTTTCCCAAGCGAGCATGTCGACACCGCGTTCGCCGAGCAGCGACCAAAGCGCCATTTCGACGGCGCCGGTATCGGAAGCGGGAACGATGCCGATGCGGTAATCCGCCGGCACTTCCAGAATTTCGCGAGTTAGATCAATGGCCTGCTTCAGCTTTGCCTTGCCGACTTTCGCACGGTGCGAACGGCCAAGAGCCGCATCGGAAAGAGCGTTAAGCGTCCAACCGGGACGCTTCGAGCATGGACCAGAAGAGAAATGGGTATTATTCGGACGGATGTCCGGCTTGGCGAGCTTAGTCATAATGCTATCCTCTCAGATAGAAAGCCCTTCGTTGGGGAAGGGTGTCCCGCCGCCGGATATATTGGAAGCCGCCCGCAAGCGCAATAGCAAAAATTATGGATGGCACTCCCTCACGAAGTCGTGCAGAAAGTGTGATGACATGCAAGTTACGCGCAATGGAAATAAGCCAAATTTGGTTCCATAAAAGCTGGATTCCGTGCAGACGCGCAATCATATAAGACGGTGCGCGCGCCGATTTTGCGCAGACAGAAATAACAAGTGTGCCCGATGTCTCTAACTGCACTCGCCGAAAACCCTTTGATGCCCGTACAGGCCATGCCGGTCTATTTGATCAATATCGATCGCGCGGCAGAGCGGCTGGCGGAGATCCAGCGTCAAAGCGATGAATTCGGCTTCCGATTCGAACGCATCGATGGCGTCGATGGCGCGCTCGTCCCGCGCGAGCAATGGATCGATGTCGACCATGTTCGTTTCCAGCGCCGACATGGCCGGACCATTCTGCCCGGCGAATACGGCTGCTACCGCAGCCACTTGACGGCACTGCGCCAGTTTCTGGCAAACGGCGGTGAAATAGCCATCATCATCGAAGACGATGTCGCCTTGGATGCCGAGTTTCTGGCACGTGCCGCGGCGGCCAGGGAAGCCGCGCCAGCCGCCGATCTCATCAAGCTTGTCAATCACCGTTGGAACGGCTTTCGCGCCATGGCGCGCAGCCTCAAGGGAGATATCGTCGGGCGTTGCCTGTTCGGTCCACAGGGTTCCACCGCCTGCTATCTCGTCACGCGCCGCGGCGCCGAGAAGATCGTGAAATCGCTCTCCGTTATGTCGCTGCCCTGGGATGTGGCCGTCGAGCGGGGCTGGGACATGCATATATCCATCGTCAGCACGCGCGCGAATATTGCCGGTTTCAGCCGGCTGCAGAGAACGACCATGATCGGCTGGCGCCGCGATTATCGAGCAGCCAAATCTTCTGCCCTGCGGCGTTTTCCAGCGCACATTTTTCGAACCTTGGATTTCTTTCGCCGCATCGCCTATGTGCTGACGACGCCATAGGCGACAAGCCTCACCAAGTGGTGATCCGCAGGCCGACACGAATTTCGTGACGCGACAATGCCCCGTCGCGGCCTGTGGTGGCGCTGGCCGCAGAATCGCCAAACATGTCGCCGCCGGCGATATGGGAGAAACGATAGCCGAGATCGACCTTGACGTTCGGCGCGACTTCATAGGCGACACCCGCCATCAAGGCATAGGACATGCGCCAGTCACTTTCGCCAGGATATCGAGCACTGACCGACGCAGCGCCACCGCAACCCGATGCGCCGTCAAGACAGGAGCCGGTGACATTGACGCTGTTCCAGGAAACCCGCGTGGCGCCAAGACCGGCGCCGACATAGGGCGTGAAACCCGCAAGCGTCCCGAGATCGACATAGCCGTTGACCATGAGGCTGCCAGCCCTGAAGGAGGAACGGGCCTTCGTGGAGCATCCCGTGCCGCCGGCCCCGCCGGAACAAGGCGAATCGCTCGAAAGGCGGCCATTGAAATCGCCGCTGAAGAAATCGCCAGACACGTCGGCGCGAAACAGATCGTTGAATTGATAACCGATACCGAGGCCGCCGGAAAAATCACCGCCGAACCGGGTCGAATCAAAGCTGCTCGAACTGTAATCGCCACCCGCAGGATCATAGGCACGAAGTCTCGTATCCGTGCGGCTGGCGTTGACCGCATAGCCCACATCGCCGCGCACATACCATCCCCTGGCATCCTTGACGCTGACCTCCGGCATCTTGATTTCCGGCGGTGCTGCATCGGCCGCAAAGGCAATACCCGCCGATGCGCCTGCCATCGCTGCGGCCAGCGCCAAAGCGTCAAAACGGATCATTACCCCTCGCCTTCCATCCTCGGGCCGACGCCCGCGCGTCGAATCGGCTGGCCTGTGCTTCCTAGCGATAACCTCAAAAGAGGATCCGATGCAGGAAGGCGGCCATTCTCATTTCATTAACCATAGGGAATTCATGGTTAATGAAGCTTTAAAACAGCGTGGAATTACTTAACGGAATGGGAAAAAGAAAAAGCCGCCCGGATGAAACCAGGCGGCTTTTCAATAACGTGGAATGGATATTGCTTACTTGTAAACCGATGGCTGGACCGGGATATCGGCCGGCGGCATGTAGCTTGCGGTCTGGCAGCCGCCGAAGGTATAGCGCGCACCGATGCGGGCTTCGTGCAGGTTCAGACCCTTGTCGTAGCCAGGACCGCCATTCTCGTTGTAACCGAACATGTCGCCGCCCTGAACGTGACGGTAGCGATAGCCAACATCGGCCTTGAGATTGCAGCTCAGGTCGATGGATGTACCGGCCATCAGCGCATAGGTGAAGCGCCAGCTGCCGCGGCCGTTATGCGTGACCGACCCGTCGCAGGAATCCGGATTGGCGTCCGAGCAGGACGTGTTTTTCAGATTGCTCCACTTGACATAGGTGCCGCCGAGACCGCCACCGACATAGGGGGTGAAGATGCCGTAAGTGCCGAGATCGACATAAGCGTTGGCAAGCAAGCTATAGGCCGTGAGCGAAGCGAGATCGCGAGAGGTCGCCGCAGTCGGAGTAAAGCCCGGGCCGCAGGCACCGCAATCGCCCTTCGTGGAGCCCTTAAAATCGGACTTGAAGAGATAGTCGAGCGTCAAGTCCGTGCGCAGGTAGTTGTTGATCTGGTAACCGACACCGCCGCCGAGCGTGACATTGCCGTCCAGCTTCGCACGATCGAAATCGACAAGGCTGGAATTGGAGCCCTGGAAGTAGTTGGCACCGCGCAGGTTCGTGAAGGCATAGCCGACATCGCCGCGCAGATACCAGCCGCTGGATTGGGCGACGGTCACTTCCGGCGCCGGCTGAACCGGTTCGGGTGTATAGAGATCAGCAGAAAAGGCCGACGTGCCAACAAGCAAAGTGGCAAGTGCCCCCATCAGGGTTTTCATCATGGCTTTGGCTCCAAATTTCTTGCCCTTGGCACAGCAAATGCTTGCCAATTGAAAAGACATGACAGGGATAATGATGAAAAGGAGTTAAAACCTGATTAACTACGAATATTTACCCTGTTTATTCAGGAATTATACTTTATTTTATATATTAGAGGATGTTGATTTTTAAATAAAGAGAATGGGATACGACTACCCACTTCCTCTATTTCCGTACCGTAGCGCTGTGTCTGGGCACAAACCGAGGCCCGGCCTCGCTAAACCAATTGGCAAGAATCGAACCATTACAGTGCTTCGGCCGGGAGATAACTCAGGAGGAAGTCGCTGACTTACCGTGGAACAATATGGGCCAGCCTGGGCCTTGCTCTTATCTTCTTGAGCTCCGTCTCATCGGCAGATGCGATGCCGGTCAAGCCGGCAGCAGCCGCGGCCACTGCTTGGAACAAGGGGCGCGAGACGGGCTTGCCGATCCCGCGCTACGTTTCGCTCCGAGCTCATAAGGCGCGCATGCGCGTCGGGCCCTCGACGATCTATGCCACGAAATGGATCTATATGAAGCCGGGTCTTCCCTTGGAAATCATTGATGAATACGGCCATTGGCGACAGGTCCGCGATGATACCGGAGTGACCGGCTGGATGCATACAGCCCTGCTCTCCGGAGCACGGACGGCCGTAGTCGCTCCATGGCTGACGAAGAATGCCATGCTGCGCACTGATCCGAATCCCGCCGCAAAGGCAATCGCGGAGCTGCAGCCGCGCGTACTGGTCTCGCTGCAATCCTGCACCGGAACCTGGTGCCGTGTTTCGGTCCGGGAGCATTCCGCCAGAGGCTATATCAGGCAGGACAAGCTTTGGGGCGCCTATCCCGGAGAAATGTTCCAGTAGACTGACCATCATGCCGAAACTGAAAATACTATGGCCGCCTCGACGAGGCGGCCATAGTATTATTCGGGAATTACTTCTTTCGTTTGCTCAGGCGGCCGAGCGCACACTCGAGATCACGTCGATCAGTCCGCCGACGATGCGTTCGATCTGGCCGCGATCGTCGCCTTCCGCCATGACACGGATCAGGGGCTCGGTGCCGGAAGGGCGGATCACCAGACGGCCGTTGCGGGAAAGCTCGCTTTCCGCATCGGCGATTGCCTGGCGCACCTGAATGTCCTCCAGTGGCTTGCCGCCGGAAATACGGACGTTGCGCAGCAGCTGCGGTACCGGTTCGAAACGGCGACAGACTTCACTGACCGGCTTGCTCGTGCGCTTCACCGCAGCAAGGATCTGCAGCGCAGCCACGAGGCCGTCGCCTGTCGTGCCATAGTCGGACAATACGATGTGGCCGGACTGCTCGCCGCCGACATTGTAATTGTGCTGGCGCATATGCTCGACGACATAGCGGTCGCCGACGGCCGTGCGCGCAAGCGACATGCCACGATCGTCCAGGAAGCGCTCGAGGCCGAGATTGGACATCACGGTTGCGACAATACCATTACCGCGCAGCGTCTGGCTCTCGGCCCAGCTTTCGGCAATGACGGCCATCAGCTGGTCACCATCGATGATCGTGCCGTTTTCATCGACGATGATGACACGGTCGGCATCCCCATCCAGCGCGATACCGATATCGGCGCGGACTTCATCCACCTTTTTCTGCAAGGCGACGGGGCTGGTGGAGCCGCAATTCAGATTGATATTCGTGCCGTTCGGCTCATTGCCGATGGTGACGACGTCGGCGCCAAGCTCCCAAAGAGCGGCCGGGGCCACCTTGTAGGCAGCGCCATTGGCGCAGTCGATTGCGATCCGCAGCCCCTGCAGCGTCACATCGCGCGGCAGGGTGCGCTTGGCATGTTCGATATAGCGGTCATGCACACCATCGATACGCTTGGCGCGGCCGATATTCTCCGACTTGGCAAGATGCTCCGACATGTCCTTGTCGAGCATCTCCTCGATTCTCATTTCCAGATCGTCGGAGAGCTTGTAGCCATCCGGCCCGAAAAGCTTGATGCCGTTATCCTCGTAGGGATTATGCGAGGCAGAGATCATCACGCCGATATCGGCGCGCAGCGAGCGCGTCAGCATGGCGACCGCGGGTGTCGGGATAGGGCCGAGAACGAAGGCATCGACACCGGCCGCGGTAAATCCCGCCACCATGGCGTTTTCCAGCATATAGCCGGAAAGACGCGTGTCCTTGCCGATAACGACGCGATGGCGATGGCTGCCTCGATGGAAGATCGTGCCGGCAGCGATACCTACGCGCATGGCAAGATCCGGCGTCATCGGATAGATATTGGATTGACCGCGAATTCCGTCAGTTCCGAAATAACGACGTTTCATATGCACTCCTGTCGTTGCCGCGTCCTCACCGGGACTGCAGCGGCATCGATATCGCCGCCCCAAAGCAAGCGACACTGCAAACATCGATGCTTGTGGCTCATGCCACAGATTGTAAAATTCGGCACTTAAATTACCGAGAACGCCTATTACAACGCGTTACCATTAATAAGCACTAAAAAACTGTACCAGGTCGAGACCGACAATAGTCCAATTCACAGCCTACTGCCTCCGCATTACTTTGCCCCACCCGCCAGTTGCCACAAAGGCTGATCAACCTCGGAAGCGTTACGCCCTTCTGCCCTCTCCTAAACAAAAGGCCAGTCACCTGAAACAGGTGGCTGGCCTCTCAACCGAGATTGAACGCCTCGCGCCCTTAGCGCGGTTGTGGTTCGAAACCGCCTTCGGGTTCATCGCCCTTGGCACCGAGTGAACCGTCCTTCTTGGCGCCGGTCTTCGGTACGGCCGAACCACGGCTCGGCGGCGTATCGTCACCGAGGTCGCGCGCCGGCTTTTCGCCGCGGATCAGCGCCTTGATTTCCTCGCCCGTCAACGTCTCGTATTCGAGCAGGCCTTCCGCCAGTGCGACGAACTCATCGTGCTTGGAGGTGAGGATATCCTTGGCCTGCTGATAGGCTTGGTCGATCAGACGGCGAACCTCGTTGTCGATCTTCTGAGCCGTTGCTTCCGAAACGTTCTTGGATTGCGAAACGGAGTGGCCGAGGAAGACTTCCTGCTGGTTCTCGCCATAGGCGACCTGGCCGAGCTCGTCGGAGAAACCCCACTGCGTGACCATAGCACGGGCAAGCTTGGTCGCCTGCTCGATATCGGAGGATGCGCCGGAGGTGATGTTCTCCTTGCCGAAGGTCAGTTCCTCGGCAACGCGGCCGCCCATCATGATGCAGAGGCGTGATACCATCCACTTGTAGCTCATCGAGTAGCGATCGCCCTCGGGGAGCTGCATGACCATGCCAAGCGCACGGCCGCGCGGAATGATCGTCGCCTTATGCAGCGGATCTGCGACAGCGACATTGAGCGCCGTGATCGCGTGACCGGCTTCGTGATAGGCGGTGAGCTTCTTTTCCGCCTCGGTCATGGCCGAAGAGCGGCGCTCGGCGCCCATCATGATCTTGTCCTTCGCGTCTTCGAATTCCTGCATCGTCACCAGTCGCTTATTGCGTCGGGCGGCCATCAGGGCGGCTTCGTTGACAAGGTTCATAAGATCGGCACCGGAGAAACCGGGCGTACCGCGGGCAAGCGTCTTCAGATCGACATTGGGAGCCAGCGGCACGTTGCGGGCATGAACCTTGAGGATGCGCTCGCGGCCGACGATATCCGGGTTCGGAACTACGACTTGACGGTCGAAACGGCCCGGACGCAGCAGCGCGGGGTCGAGAACGTCGGGCCGGTTAGTCGCGGCGATCAGGATGATGCCTTCATTGGCTTCGAAGCCGTCCATCTCGACTAGCAGCTGGTTCAGCGTCTGTTCGCGCTCGTCGTTACCGCCGCCGAGACCGGCGCCACGATGACGGCCGACGGCATCGATTTCGTCGATGAAGATGATGCAAGGCGCATTCTTCTTCGCCTGCTCGAACATATCACGGACACGACTTGCACCGACGCCGACGAACATCTCGACGAAATCGGAACCGGAAATGGTGAAGAACGGCACGTTGGCTTCGCCCGCAATGGCGCGGGCGAGCAGCGTCTTACCGGTACCGGGAGGTCCGACGAGCAGAACGCCGCGTGGGATACGGCCGCCGAGACGCTGGAACTTCTGCGGATCGCGCAGAAATTCGACAATTTCTTCCAGGTCCTGCTTGGCTTCGTCGACACCGGCGACGTCATCGAAGGTGACGCGGCCATGCGCCTCCGTCAGAAGCTTTGCCTTCGACTTGCCGAAGCCCATGGCCCCGCGCGAGCCACCCTGCATCTGCCGCATGAAGAACAGCCAGACACCGAGGATCAGGAGCATCGGCAACAGCGTGCCGAGATAGCTCAGGAAGCTCGAGGAGCCATCCGATTCCGGGCGGCCGACGATGTTGACGTTCTTGCTTTGCAGGCGTTCAAGCAGGCTGTCATCCACGACCGGAGCATAGGTCTGGAAGGGCGTGCCGTTTTCGACATAGCTGCCGACAACGCGGTTGCCCGTGACGGTCACGTCACGAACACGGCCGGAATCAACTTCCCGGAGGAACTGCGAATACGGTATTTCCCTGGAGCCTGTTTGTGCCGGCGCGTTCTGAAACATGCTGAACAGGGCAATCAACAGCAGAGCTATAATTGCCCACAGAGCGAAATTACGAAAATTAGGGTTCATCGAACTCCCCAGCACTGAAACTTCCGCCGCCTAAGCGACGGCATTACTTGACCCCTAACATAGGGTTGCGCCAAGCCCTTGCCAAGGCAAACCGCATCGCCGCATGTTTTTTCCGTCTATAGGACCGAAAGCGGCAGCCGCATATAGGCTTCGCGGCCAAAAGCCGCAGAAAGGCGATTGGCGAATGTGAGGTCAAATCGTGTCAAAAAGCGGTCGAAGGGCGCAAGATATGGCGCAACCGTCACCGCTGCCGCCTTTGCCTCCCCTTCCGTCGCCGCAAGCGGCATCGCCGCCCGGGCGCGCAGCACCACGCCCTTCGGCATAGTCGCCGGAAAAATTGTCATATTTTCCGTGCCTGCAGCGATGACGCGAACCGGGGCCTTGCCCAAATTGCTGATCTCGAAACGACCGTCCCAAATGCCTTTCGCCCCCGGCAACAGCTTCAGTGGCGCGATATTGCGGCTTTCCCGCATAAGATAGAGTCCGTCGCGCCTGAGGTCGAAGACCACGCCGCCGGCCGTACGTCGACCGGGGCTGGCACCGTTCACAAATTCGAGAACGCGCTCCATTTGCACATGTCCAGGCCCATACGCCTTGCCGCCGAAGACGGCCGCAAGATAGGAAAGCGCATAAGCGACAGCAGCCCGATCTGCCGAAAGTCCGGCTCGATCGACGACACAAAACGCCTGTGCGTGAATTGTGACCCAATCATCGAGCCATGCAGCCGCTCTCTCGGAAAGAGCTGCGCGATCGGCGCCGCCATCCGCAGGCACACCCGCCATCGGCTCCGCTTGGAGATCTCTGCGCGTGCGCACACGCTCGTATTTTATATCCTCATTGCTCGGGTCGTCGAACCAGGATACGCCATGCGTCTTGAGAAAGGTCCTGATATCCGCCCGCCGACAGGCGAGAAACGGCCTGACGATCCAGATGCGCCGATCGAACAAGACCGCATCGGCAATGCCTGTGCCATGACCGCCCTGCCCGCGGCGCGCGCTGCGCATGGCCATCGTCTCGCGCTGATCATCAAGCGTATGGGCTGTTACGGTCACATCGGCCGAAACATCGGAGGCCAGGTCTGCGAGCAATCCGTAGCGCGCTTCGCGCGCAGCCGCCATGATGCCGGTCTCGGGCTTTTCCCCCTCCCAGCGGCGGACGAAATGCGAAATACCGCGCGAAGCACAGAATGCCGCGACCTCGCGCGCCTCATCGGCTGCTGCGGCGCGCAGACCATGATCGATGGTCGCAGCGCTCAGAGTAACATCTTTGTGAGGATGAGATTTCAGCCGCTCGGCAAGGGCAATCAGAAGCCCGGTAGAATCACTGCCTCCGGAAACGGCGACCAGAACATGAGCAGGCTTCGAAAGAGAATGAAGAAATTCCGTCGCGGCGGCTTCGGGCATCAGCACTGTGGCACCGCCGGTCACAGCGTCAATAGGCATGGCAATCAGCAGGCAAGCCGCTTCTCTTCGCTGGCAACCTTGCCGGTCACAGCCTTGGAGGCCTTGGGATAACGCTTGTTCACCTCGCGAAGCGTGGCGCAGGCCGTATCCTTGTTGTCGAGCGCCGCAAGCGACATGCCGAGCTTCAGCAACATTTCGGGCGCCTTTTCTGAGGTGCTATATTTCTGATGCGCATTCAGAAAGGTCTTGGCGGCCTCGTTATACTTACCTTGCGAATAAAGCGCTTCACCGAGCCAGAAATTCGCATCCGCGGCCCGGGAGCTGCTGGGGTAGCTATCGAGATACTGACGGAACTCCTGTTCGGCGACGCTGTAGTCGCCGGACAGGACATGGCCATAGGCAGCCTTGTATTGGTCGTTCTCGCTGCCGAGCGAAGCCGTCTGCGAGCCGGAGCCCGCGCTTGGAGGCGCACCCGAACCATTATTGGCCCCCGTCATCGAGGAACCGATCTGGTCGCCGCTCTGGTCGAACTGGATAGAGCCAAGCTGGCTCGGCGGCTTGCCACCGCCGGCTCCGCGCGGCGCGGCGCTGCCGTTCTGCGAATCGGTAATGACGCCGGCAATATCGTCCTGCTGGCCGCCGCTCTGCGCGGGCACATCGGCTTCACTCTTCTTCATCGTGCCGCCGGCAGCCGGCGCGGCAGCACCGCCGCCACCGCGCTTTTCAAGTTGTTGGAAGCGGAATTCGTTGTCTTCCTGCGCCTTACGGATCGTCTCCTGCATCTGCAACAGCTGATAGCTCATTTCCTCGACACGGCCATTCAGCTGGCGCATCTGGTCTTCAAGCTGTTGCAGACGAACTTCGGCATCGCTGTTTTGAACGTTGATGACCGGTGCCTGGCCGTATTGTGCTTGTCTTTGGGAATTGCCGGAAGCCGATTGCGCAGAAGCCTCGCGGCCCCCGAGATGGATTCCGAACAACGACAAGGCAGAAGCATCGCGTTCGCTACCCACGACGGTAGCGAGACAAAGCATGCTCGCCACGACAAGTTTTTTCATATGGATCTTCCTGTCCTATTGATTCTTCGGGCCGGAGGGCTCGAACAGGAGATTTTTACAATTACTCTCAAAAAGCAACGGAGTTCGGCCAAAGTGTGGTCAAAAAAGTAAAGGCGGCCAGGAGGCCGCCTTTTGCATTTCGACTGGTCTTTCTTCGTCTATCAGGAGCCGGCGCCGTTGAGCACGGTGACGGCGCGGCGGTTCTGCGACCAGCAGGATTCGTTGTCGCAGGTAGCGACCGGACGCTCCTTGCCGTAGGAAATCGTCTTCATGCGGTTCGCGGGAACACCGCGCGAAGCGAGGTAGTTTTTCGCAGCTGCTGCGCGACGTGCGCCAAGAGCAAGGTTGTACTCGCGCGTGCCGGTCTCGTCGGCGTGACCTTCGACCGTGATGGAGTAGTTCGGATAACGGGCGAGCCACTGAGCCTGACGATCGAGCGTCTGGGCAGCTTCGGAGCTGATGGAGGAGCTATCAACAACGAAGAAAACGCGGTCACCGACATTGACCGTGAAGTCCTGCGGCGAGCCCGGAGTAGCATTGCCGGCACCGTTCAGGCCAAGACCGTTGGCATCGTTCGGCAGACCCTTCTTGGAAGCGCAGCCAGCCAGAGAAAGGCCGACGAAAAGCGCGATCATGATCGGGTTGCGTGCGAGGTTTTGCATGTGGCCAACGGCCTGGATTGCGGTACGGCTCATGGCCGGTCTCTCCTATAAGTCTCTATCAGGGTTGCCAGACTGTAACCGGGTTCGGTTAATCCGATTCCAACAAGTATGGTTAATGATGTCCTAAAATTGTCGCCAAACGGTCCAGTCACAGGACTTTGCGGCGATAAAGTGGCGAGCCCTTCATTACTCGAGAAGCGGCGACCATGCGGGGTCAGAAGCGAAGCCCGGCGTCGGGATCTTCTGTTCGTTATAACCGGTCAGGTCGATCGAATAAATTTGCGGCCCGCTTGCGCCGGACGGCGCGCGGAAGAACATGATGACACGACCGTTCGGCGCCCAGGTCGGCCCCTCGCTGTAAGAGCCGGAGGTCAGGATTCGCTCACCGGAACCGTCCGGCTTCATGACACCGATGGAAAAATTGCCGCCGGCACGCTTGGTGAAGGCGATAAGATCGCCGCGCGGAGACCAGACCGGCGTGGAATAAGAGCCGTTGCCGAACGAGATGCGGCGCTGGTTTGAACCGTCGGCATTCATGACATAGATCTGCGGCTGTCCGCCGCGGTCGCTTTCGAAGGCGACCTGCGTGCCATCGGGCGAATAGGACGGCGACGTATCGATCGCGGCCGTCGACGTCAGGCGCGTCGTGGTGCGCGAGCGCAGGTCCATCGTGTAGATATTGGCATTGCCTTCCTGCTGCAGGCTCATGATGACACGCTGCCCGTCCGGCGAGAAGCGCGGCGAGAAGGTCATGCCGGGGAAGTTACCCACCAGTTCGCGCTGGCCCGTCTGCAGCTGCAGCAGATAGACGCGCGGCTGCTGGTTGGCGAAGGACATGTAGGTCACTTCCTGACGGTTGGGCGAGAAGCGCGGCGTCAGTACCAGGTCGCTGCCGTCGGTCAGCATGCGCACGTTGGCGCCGTCCTGGTCCATGATGCCGAGCTGCGTCTTGCGGGCCGTCTTCGGGCCGCTCTCGGCGACGAAAACGACGCGCGTATCGAAGTAACCCTTCTCGCCGGTAATCTTCTGATAGATCGCATCGGCGATGATGTGCGCGACGCGGCGCCAGTTATCCGGCTGGGCGAAGAACTGCTGGCCGATCATCTGGCTGTTACCGAACGTATCCCAGAGGCGGAATTCGGCGCGAAGGCGGCCGCCTTCCTGCGTCACGCGGCCAGTCACCAGCGCCTGCGCGTTGATCGAGGTCCAGTCCTGGAAGCGCGGGGTCGAATCCGGATTGGTGATCTTCTCGATAAAGGCCTGCTTGTTGATGGGAGCGAACAATCCGGAGCGCTGCAGATCGGCTGCGATCACGCTCGAGATCTGCGGGCCGAGCGTATCATTCGACAGAAGGTCGGTGATGGCGATCGGCATGGGCTGGACATTGCCCTTGTTGATATTGAGCTCGACCACGGCATAGGCCGGAGTGGCGAGAGCTGCCGTCAGGCCTGCCAGCACCAGCAGGAGACGCAAGAGGGAGTTTCTGATCATATGTATCAAGCCTTTCAGCATTAATTCGCCGGATCGCTGGCATCGAAGTTGACTACGACTTCTTTCCAGTCCTCAAATTGATCTCTTGGCAAGTTCTTGAACGGGGCAGCCCGGAGCACGGCTCGCATCGCGGCTGCGGCCATGGCTTGCTGTGTTGCCTTGGGGCCACCGGTCACGGTAACCTTTGGCTCGCCCACGATCTCTCCGCTTCGATTGAGCTTGAAGTGCACCCGAACGTTGACATGCTTCGCTCCCTCCATGCCGGGAGCAAGATTCCAGTTTTTCGCGACGTCATCGCGGATGCTGGCCCCAGTCGAATTTCCATGCGGCTTTGTAGGGCTCGCGGCCTGCACCGACATGGAACCAGCCAACATCACGCCCAAGGCCAGAAGCAAGCTCGTGCCGAGACGGGGACAGTGATTTGTCGAAAGCCGCACTCCCCGCATCACATCCCCAGATCCGCTGCACTGAAGTTGACGACGACTTCCTGCCAGTCCTCATATTTGTCCGCCGGCAGAATCGTCATAAACTCCGATTGCGCGCGAAGGACCGCGCGTACAGCGGCGGATTGCATGGCACCTTGTGTCGAAACCGGTCCACCGTTGGTCGTCGCTTCCGGCTGACCGACGATCTGGCCGGATTTGTCGAGCTTGAAGTGCACCTTGATACGCACGTCGCCGGCACCTTCAAGACCAGGCGGGAGGTTCCAGTATTTCTGGATCAGATCGCGCAGGCCGTCCTGCTGGCTCTGGCTGAGCTTGCCGGCGCCAAGCGACTTCTTGCCGCCAAGCGAAGCGACCTGGGTATCGGCGCCTGCGGAAGCCTGCTGCGATGAGCGCTTCGCGCCGCCTTTCGACGAGGTGTTGTTGAGAAGATCGTTGATCTGATCGGCGAGACCATCGTCGAGGCCCTTGCTGGCGCCCTTTGGAGTCAGGCGCTTCTTGTCGGCGTCCTTCTTGCCGTCGTCGGCCGAGGTGGTCTTGCTTGTGCTCTGCGTCGTCGTCTTGTCCGTCGGCTTGGCGTCTGCGACCTTTACGTCCGGCTTCGGCGTCGGCTTTACTTCCGGCTTCTGCTCGGCTGCCTTCGGCGGCGTCGGCTGCGGCTTCACATCCGGCACGGGGACGTTGTTCGGCAGCTGAATTTCGGCTTGTTCCGTCGGCTGCGGCGTCGGCGGCGTCGGCGTTGCATCGGCCTTCGGGGCCGGCGGCGTAGGATCGGGCTTCGGCGTCGGCACTACATCCGGCTTCTGCTGCGGAATGGCGGCCACTTCCTTGGGCGCAGCCTCCGTTTCCTTCTGTTCGATCGTCTTGACGTCGTTCGGCTTCGGATCGTCCTGCGGAACGGGCGCATCCACCTTCTTCGGCGCCAGGGCCGCAGTCTCGCTCTCCGGCCGTTGCGTCGGCACGACCGGGTTCTTGATATCCACCTTGTTCTCGCCGGTATTCTGGGCGTTGGCGACCTGATCTTGCTTGGTCGTCGGCTTGCGCGCGGCGTGGTCTGTGACCGGCGCCTTCTTCTCGCCCTGCTGCAGCTGATCCGCCGTCACGATATCGACATCCATCGCCGTGCTTTCCGGCGTCTCAAGCGGCGCCGGCGCACTCAGCGTCACCATGGCGCCGATCAGCACCAGGATGTGAATGACAGCAGAAGTGGCGAGACTGCGCTTCATGTCGGTTCGTCAGTGGTCCGTTATCTGCTGCGTAACCAGGCCGATATTCTTGTAACCGGCTTCCTGGATACGCGACATGACGTCGGCAATCACGCCGTAAGGCGCCTTGCCGTCGCCACGCACGAAAATGCGTTCGTTGTAGCCCGTGGTCGCGATCGCCTGCAGCTTGGCGGCGATTTCGGCAACGTCGATCTGCGTTTCCTGCAGGAACACCTGGCCATCGGCCTTGATCGAGATGGTGATCGGCTGGGTCTGGGCGTTCAGCGCGCCCGCCTGCGTTTGCGGCAGATCGATCGGCACGCCAGACGTCATCATCGGCGCCGCCACCATGAAGATGATCAGCAGCACGAGCATGACGTCGACCAGCGGTGTCACGTTGATATCCGCGATCGGGCCGCCCCGGCCGCCGCCGCGACGACCGCCCCGGCGGCCACCGCCGCCACCCTTGCCTCCAACAGACATTGCCATGTGAATTACTCCGGTTCTGTCCGCTACTTACTGTGCTGCCTGACGCGGCTGCAGCTTCTCATCGATCTGGCGCGAAAGGATGGCGGAGAATTCATCCGCGAAACCTTCCATGCGACCCGAGAGCTTGCCGGCATCGGCCGAGAACTTGTTGTAGGCGATAACCGCGGGAATAGCGGCGACCAGACCGATGGCGGTTGCCAACAGCGCTTCGGCGATACCCGGCGCAACGACCGCAAGGTTGGTCGACTTCGAACCGGCGATCGCCTGGAAAGAAGTCATGATACCTACGACGGTACCGAAGAGACCGATGAACGGGCCGGCAGAACCGATGGTGGCAAGCGAACCCAGGCGGGCGACCAGATGTTCCGATTCACGCGCCAGCGTCACATCCATGGCGCGGTCGATACGCATCTGCAGGCCGATCGGCGAACGGGCGCCGCGCTCGAAGGATTTCTTCCATTCGCGCATGGCGGCGACGAAGATGGCGCTGAGGCCCGTATTGTTGCGCTCCGAAAGCGTGCGGTAGAGTTCTTCGAGCGACTGGCCCGACCAGAAGACCTGCTCGAAATGATCGAACTGCCGGCGCGCTCGCGCATAGCTCAGATATTTGTCGATGACGATCGCCCAGGTCCATACGGACGCTGCCAGCAGGCCGATCATAACGAGCTTGACCACCAGGCCCGCCTGCATGAAGAGCGACCAGAGGGTGATGTCCGGTGTGGTGGCCGCTGCCAGTGCTACTTGTTCCATTGATCCAAAATCCCCGAATCCAAACGCCCGGCGCTAGACCGGGCGGCTAAAAGTGATCTCACAAGAATTGTTTGGCAGCCGCCGCTGAACGCCCTGGTCAAGCCTTCCAAGCTTACAACTGCCTTCTTGCCGTCAAATTTGGTCAAAGGAAGGCGTGCACCGCACAAACTCCGACATAACCAGTAAGACACTATTATGGTTAAAAGAATGTTAGCGTCGAAACATGAAGGATTTAACGGTGGCGAAGGTTATTCTAGCTCCAGGGAAGAACTGACCGGACGAAACCGGCGGCAAACGCAGACAAATCTTGCGCGGCGAATTCCTTCACATAAAACTCAAGTTATTGCAAGCTGCCAGTTGCCAATCACCGTTAGCCCTCGACGAGACCGTCGTCACCGAGAGCATGGAGAACTTGAATTCAACCGGCACTTTCCGATGCGGTCAGCATCTGTGCCGCGAGCTTTTCCGGCAGCCGGCGCGGGCGCCCCTTGGCGTTGATGACAGCGATGATGACCTTGGCTGCTATCAGCAGCATATCGTCGCGCCGGATCTCCTGGGACAGTACCATCTTGGCGCCGCCAGCCTTTTCGGTGACGGTCCGGATCGTCAGCACGTCATCCATGCGCGCCGGCCCCTTGAAATCGATCTCCATGCGATGGACGACGAAAACCAGCCCCTCTTCATCGGCATTCAGGAGTTCGCGCTGTTCTACGCCGAGACAACGCAGATAGTCCGTGCGTCCGCGCTCAAGGAAATGCAGGTAACGCGCGTGATAGACGAGGCCGGAAAAATCCGTATCCTCATAGTAGACTCGCTGCACCAGCCGGTGGCTTCCGGCTTCCAGTTCCCCAGCAATCAGAAAGGGGCTGTTCATCGTTGCCGCATCTCCTTGAATGTCCGGCACCTCTTTGGCCGAAGTTCTGCCATCAAGCAAGCTTTGAACAATTGTCATAAACTCCGACTATCCGGAATGGTGCCGGATCGCGGATCGGCGCAGAAGGAAAAATCTCATGAAAATAGCGGTTATGGGCGGTGACGGATTCATCGGTTGGCCAACCTCGCTTCACCTCTCCGACGCCGGTCATGAGATCCATATCCTCGACAATCTTTCCCGCCGATGGATCGATACCGAGTTGGGTGTCCAGTCGCTGACGCCAATGGATTCGATCCAGGAACGCACCCGCATCTGGCACGCCGAAACCGGCCGCCGGATCCATTTCCACCTGATCGATTTGGCCAAGGACTATGAGCTCCTGAAGAAATGGCTGACCGAGCATCGCCCCGATGCCATCGTGCATTTCGCCGAGCAGCGCGCCGCCCCCTATTCGATGAAGAGTGACCGGCACAAGAACTACACGGTCAACAACAACGTCAACGCCACACATAATCTCCTGAACGCGCTGGTAGACCTCAATCTCGACGCGCATCTCGTGCATCTCGGCACCATGGGCGTCTACGGCTATTCGACGATCGGCGCAGCGATCCCTGAAGGCTACCTGCCCGTCGGCATCGAGACGACCGATGGCCGCACCGTCAGTCAGGAGATCCTCTATCCGGCCAATCCTGGCTCGATCTACCATATGACGAAGTGCCTCGACCAGCTGCTGTTTCAGTTCTATGCCAAGAATGACGCACTGAGGATCACCGATCTGCATCAGGGCATCGTCTGGGGCACGCACACGGAACAGACGCGCCGCCACGAACAATTGATCAACCGCTTCGACTATGACGGCGACTATGGCACCGTCCTCAATCGTTTCCTCATCCAAGCGGCGATCGGCTATCCCCTGACCGTGCATGGCACCGGCGGCCAGACCCGCGCCTTCATCCATATCCAGGACTCGGTGCGCTGCATCGAACTGGCGCTAAAGAACCCGCCGGCCCGCGGCGCCCGCGTCGAAATCTTCAACCAGATGACGGAAACGCATCGCGTGCGCGATCTTGCCGAGATGATCGCCAAGATGAGCGGCGCGGAAGTGGTGCGCCTGCCCAATCCGCGCAAGGAAGCTCCGGAGAACGAGCTGATCGTCAAGAACGACAAGTTCCTCGATCTTGGGCTTGCGCCGATCACGCTGGAGGCGGGTCTTCTCGGCGAAATCGTCGATGTCGCCAAGAAATATGCCTATCGCGTCGACCGCTCGCGCGTCCCGGCCATCTCCGCCTGGACCAAGGATCTCGCCGCGACGGTCAACCATGATCCCGAGGGCAAGAGGCTGAAGTCCGTATCATGATGCTTGGAAGCGAAATGCTGCAAGGCTTGCGGCCTCACAGCCGCCCTCGTGCCGGGCAGGCATTCGTGACGCTCGTCACGAATGCCGATTATGCCATGGGTGCGCTGGCGCTGGCCCGCTCGATCGTGCGCAGCGGCACGAAAGCCGACATCGTCGTACTCCACACGGCGGGGGTCAATGAGAACGACCTTGCCCCGCTGTCAGCGCTCGATTGCCGGCTGGTCGAAGTCGAGCACCTGCCTTTGTCGGATGCTTTCAACGAGCGGCATGCCGGCGGCAATCTTCACGCCGCCGCCCCATTCACCAAAGGCCGCAAGCCCTCCTTCCACACACCGCTCGACAATTTCTGCAAGCTACGGCTCTGGCAGCTGATCGAATACAACACCTGCGTCTTCATCGATGCTGACGCGCTGGTGCTGCGAAATGTCGATAGGCTCTTCGACTATCCGGAATTTTCGGCCGCCCCGAACGTCTACGAAAGCCTTGGCGATTTCCATCGGCTGAATTCCGGCGTCTTCGTCGCCAAGCCGTCGCTTGCGACTTTTCGGCACATGCTGGAACGGCTCGATCGCCCCGATGTCTTCTGGCGCCGCACGGATCAGACCTTCCTCGAGGCCTTTTTCCCGGATTGGCACGGACTGCCCATCTTCATGAACATGCTGCAATATGTCTGGTTCAGCATGCCCGAGCTCTGGAACTGGAACAGCGTCTCGATCCTACACTATCAATATGAAAAGCCCTGGGAGGAAAACCATCCCAAGGCCGAGCAGCTGAGACCGCTGATCGAGCTGTGGCACAGCTTCCATGCCGGCCGGAACTTGCCCGATATCGCCACGCTGGCAAATCCGAAAGCGGCGGCATGAAAGTCCTGATTTCAGGCGGAGCGGGTCTCGTCGGCCGATACATCGCCGAAGAGCTGCTGTCGACCGGCTACAAGGTTGCAATCGGCGGACGGACCCCCCCGTCACCTGGCTTCTTTTCGCAGCCCGTCTCTTTCGTCCCCTTAAGCCTCGATCCGGCGGAAAATCAAAGCCGTGCTTTCGACGACGCCTATCTCTTCGTGCACGCGGCCTTCAACCATGTCGCGGGCAAATATCGCGGCGGTGAAGGCGATGATCCGGAAAGCTTTCGCCGCCTCAATCTCGATGGCACGATGAAGCTCTTCGAGACGGCCAGAAGGGCCGGCATTCGCCGCTGCATCTTTCTTTCCTCACGTGCTGTCTATGGCGACGCAGTTGCCGGAGAGGCGTTGACGGAGGCGACCAAACCTATGCCAAACACGCTCTACGGCGAGGTGAAGCGCGACGCCGAACACGCACTTTTCTCTCTGTCCGCGCCCGGCTTTGCGACCATGAGCCTAAGAGCGACAGGCGTCTATGGCGACTTGCGACCCAACAAGTGGGACGATCTCTTCGACGACTATCTGAACGGCAGACCTGTTCCGTCTCGCGCCGGAACCGAGGTTCACGGCCGCGATCTCGGCCGTGCGGCTCGTCTTCTGCTGGAAACGGAAGCCGGCCGCATAGACGGTGAAGCCTTCAATGTGTCGGATATTCTGACCGACACGCACGAGATCCTTAGCCATCTCCAGACAGCAACCGGCTGTCCACACGCGCCGCCGGCGCCAGTGGAGCGCGGCGCAGTCAACGCCATGAATACGTCAAAGATCCAAGCCCTTGGCTGGCAAGGCGGCGGAAAGGCCCTGCTCAAACAAACGATAGAGACACTGGCTAAATCGGCGCACCAAAAGGCCGGTATCAACGCATCAGCTTTGTCTCGTCCCAACCAAGCACCGCCGATTCCTCGCCCCTGAACCGCGCATCGTCGGAAACGATGAACTCGTCGAGCTGCGGCGGCGCGACGCTGGTTCCGGCCAGCATGGCATGCACCTGCCCGCGGTGATGCGTCTGATGCTGGAACAGATGGTTCAGCACATCGTCTGCCCTCTCCCGCTGGATGCGGCCCTCGCGTTGGATAACGATGATCCGCATCGCGGTCTCCGGCGTTAGCGCCTCGCAGAACGCGACCAGCCTGCGATCGACATCGGCCTGTTCCAGTCTCAGCTCGTCCAGCCGATCATAGGGCTCCTCGATGTCAAAAGCTTTGAGGCCCAGAGCGCCGCCTTCAAGCGCGTCGACATAGAACCAGTCGACCGTCAGGATATGATTGAGGGTTGCCTTGATCGACGGAAAGAAGCTGACGCGTTCGGCCTCGAATTCGCCGGGCCGCAAGGCCGTACAGGCACGATGCAG
Organism: Rhizobium sp. 11515TR; assembly: GCF_002277895.1. NCBI lineage: Bacteria > Pseudomonadati > Pseudomonadota > Alphaproteobacteria > Hyphomicrobiales > Rhizobiaceae > Rhizobium > Rhizobium sp. 11515TR. The sequence continues at coordinate 3,552,033 of NZ_CP022998.1, forward strand.
CCGGACATTCGCCAATGCGTTGTTATAGGCAAGCTTGCGAAAGCTGCGAACCGGATCGAAAGCGGACATAAGCCTCCTCCTCAAACCTTGTCGAGATCCCCATCCCGCCAGACGAGATGGCGAGATGTCAGCGGCAAGGCCTCGATTTCCTCGGCGATGAAATAAGGTGGGATATCGAGCGCCACCAGCGCATCGCGCGTTGCCCGCACCCATTTGAACTCCAGATCGTTATCGCCATCCTGGATTCGATGCACGATCTTCGCGGGATCGAAGGGAAAGTCCGCCGGAATCTCCATCAGGTAGTAGAGGCCGAGCTCATGCCAATCCATCTCTTCGTAATAGAAGAAATTCTCGACCGACCAGAGCAGGCGGCCGACTGTGACATCGACGCCAAGTTCCTCAACCATTTCCCGCCGTAACGTCTCCTCCGACGTCTCGCCGATCTCCGCACGGCCGCCCGGAAAAGTCCAGAACGTCTCATGCACGGCGCGATGCACCAGGACATGACCGTCGCGAAATCCAAGCCCCGCGACGCGCATCTGGAAGCGCTGGGAACCGGCATTCAATCTGATGAGCTTGCGTTTCGACATGATCCCCTATCCCACGTCGATCACGACGATTTCAGGCGGAACGCCGAAGCGTACCGGCGCGATCGAGCAGCCAAGGCCGCCGGATACGATGATATGGCGCTCCTCCTCGACGATATGGCCATAAACATACCGGTCACCGTAACGCGAGGGCGAATAAGGCGACCAGCCGAAAATTCTTACCTGCCCGCCATGGGTGTGTCCCGACAGGGTGAGCGACACACGCTGGGGAACAGCGGGAAAGATATCGGGCTCATGGGCGAGAAGGATCACCGGCGCGTCGTCGCTCACTTGCGCCATTGTGCCACCGAGATCGTCGAGGCCCTTCGTGAAGGGACGCTTCCAGCGCATGCTCCGGCGCAACGCGAGTTGATCCTCGACGCCGGCAAGCCAGAAGCCTTGCCCGTCCTTTTCCAGACGCGCCGCGCGATTGGAATAGACTTCGATGCCGACAGCTTCCAATGCCCGATGGCTGAATGTCGGCCCATGGCCGGTTCTCTGTGCCGTGGAATCATGCCACCAGTCGTGATTGCCGACGATGGCATGGATACCAAGCGGCGCTTTCAGCTTTGCCAGCTCTGCCGCCCAGATGCGATGATCGACGCGACCGGTAATGAGATCGGTTCCGGATGTGTAATCGCCGAGCAGCACGATGATGTCGCCGCCGAGTTCGTTGGCATGCGCACAGATCGACGCGATGCGTTCGGCATTCATCCACGGCTCGCAGGCATGAAAATCGGCAAGCGCGACGATCCTGAGCTTGAGCCCAGGAGCCCATCCTGGTGGGGTCAGCGCATAGCGCGTAACGTTGAGACGAACGACCGGCTCGTATCCGAGGGCATATCCTCCGAGTGCCATCAATCCGAATATGCTGCCGCCGAAAAGCTTCAAAAAGGCACGACGGCCGAGCATTCAATCTTCCTCCCGGAACAACCCGAACTGCGCGGCCTCCAGATCCTTGGGTGGCTGCAGGCCGAGATGTTTCCAGGCAATCGCGGTCAAGACCCGGCCGCGCGGCGTGCGCTGGATGAAGCCCTGCTGGATCATATAGGGCTCGATAATATCCTCGATCGCGTCGCGCGGCTCAGAAAGGCCGGCGGCGATGGTCTCGATGCCGACAGGCCCGCCGCCAAAATTGACCGCGATCATATTGAGGTAGCGCTTGTCGAGCTGGTCGAAGCCGACGTTATCAACGAGAAGCCGCGTCAGCGCTTCGTCGGCAATCTCGCGCGTTACCGCCTCGACCTTCGCGACCTCAGCGAAATCGCGCACGCGACGCAGCAGGCGGCCGGCAATACGCGGAGTGCCGCGGGCGCGGCGCGCGATCTCCCGCGCACCCTCATCGGTCATGCCAAGCCCCATCAGCCTCGCACCACGCCGGACGATCAGTTCAAGTTCCTCGACCGTATAGAAACTCAGGCGCACCGGAATGCCGAAACGATCGCGCAGCGGCGTCGTCAACAGGCCGAGACGGGTCGTGGCCGCAACCAGCGTGAACTTGGCGAGATCGATCTTCACCGAACGCGCCGCCGGGCCCTCGCCGATGATCAGATCGAGCTGAAAATCCTCCATCGCCGGATAGAGGATTTCCTCGACAGCCGGGTTGAGACGATGGATTTCGTCGATGAAGAGCACGTCCCGCTCTTCGAGATTGGTCAGTAGCGCCGCCAGATCGCCCGCCTTGGCGATGACCGGGCCGGACGTCGAGCGGAAATTGACGCCGAGTTCCTTCGCCATGATCTGCGCCAGCGTCGTCTTGCCGAGGCCGGGTGGGCCGACGAACAACACATGATCCAGCGCCTCGCCGCGACCCTTGGCCGCCTCGATGAAGACCTTCAGATTGGCGCGCGCTTCCGCCTGGCCGGTAAATTCGTCCAGCGATTGCGGCCTGAGCGTCGCATCGATGTCTTCGCCCCGCTTTTCCGGCGATATAAGACGTGCGGCTTCACTCATGTCAGAAGTTCCATTCCCGGTATGCGTTTTGCGGCTCCTGCGCCGAAGCTCGCTCTCTCGACTTTGCGACAATAGTAAGGATTACGGAAGGTGCAAAGCCTCACCGCGAGAGTTCCTTCAGCCCGAGCCGGATCAGCTTTGCGCTATCGGCGCCCTCGCCGGCCGCCTTTATCGCCGCGGCGATGGCATTGGCAGCCTGATCACGGGAGTAGCCTAGATTGGTCAGCGCCGAAACCGCATCTGCTACAGGTGCCGATGCGACTCCTTCCCCCAACTCCTGCTTGAGCTGAATGTTTGCGGCGTCACCGGCAAAAGCCGGAGCCTTGTTCTTCAGTTCCGTCACGATGCGCATGGCAACCTTCGGGCCGACACCGGGCGCCCGCGAGACGGCGGCACGATCCTGCAAGGCGATCGCATTGGCAAGCTCGGCCGGCGTCAGCGTCGACAGCAGCGCCAGCGCCACCTTCGCGCCCACACCCTGAACCGTCTGCACGATATTGAACCATTCGCGCTCCAGCGCCGTCATGAAGCCGAAAAGCCGGATTTGGTCTTCACGGACATAGGTCTCGATGAAAAGAATGCAGGCCTCGCCGACAGAACCGAGCTTCGAGAGTGTGCGGGCTGAACAATAGGCGACATAGCAGACGCCGTGCACGTCCACGAGCACATAGTCTTCGCCGATCTCTTCGATTGTGCCTTTCAGCTTGCCGATCATGAATGAGGTCCGTCAGGGATGGGTTTCGGGGGTGATGAGGTCGAGCGAAGGAAAGTAGGAGCGGTAGCCCTTGGGATCACGCGTCAATATGGAGTAGCCACGCACCGCGGCGTGCGCTCCGATCAGAAAATCTGGAAGAATGTGCTCTCTCCCACCGCCAGCCTGGCGATAAACCCTGAAGGTCGCCGCTGCGGCAAATGCTGCTGACCAGGGAAGGCTTTCACGGCGAAATTCGCTTTGCGGCAGCAACTCGTCTACTTGATCCATGCTGCTGTAACGCACAGAGAATTCCGCATAGATGATGGGGTTGATAACCACCGGTCCTCGTTTGAAAGCGGAAAGAACCTGCCCACTGGACCAACCGTGCCAGGCTGAACCAGATATCGCCAGATCAACCAACACATTCGTGTCGACGATGGTGACCATGCCTACCGGTCACGCGTCATCGACATCAGCGCTTCGGCGTCGATATCCTGATCACCGGTGCCTTCCAGGCGCTTGAGGGTAGCCATGAACCGATCGAGCCGCTGCCGATCCTCAATCTCCCGCTTGCCGTTCTTGGGCGAAACAACCAGCTTTCCATCCTCGATGGAGAATATGACCTCGCTGTTGAGCTCAATGCCAGCCAGCTGACGCAAGTCGCGGGGGATAGTCACCTGCCCCTTGGATGTCACACGCATTCTTACTCTCCAATTACAAAGTAAGAATTATCATTACCATAGGAACAAGTCAAGAACAAACTATCCGGCCAGTGCTGCCTGCCGCAGTCTGCTGGTGCCGCGGTTATGGGCATGGCATATGGCGATAGCCAGCGCGTCGGCGGCGTCATTGCCCTTGAACTCGACCTTGGGCATCAGGATCTTCAACATCATGTGGATCTGCTGCTTCTCGCCGTGGCCGACGCCGATGACGGCCTTCTTAACGGCATTCGGCGCATATTCCGACACCGGCAGACCGGCGCGGGCCGGCACCAGCATGACGACGCCGCGCGCCTGCCCGAGCTTCAGCGTCGCCACCGCATCCTTGTTGACGAAGGTCTGCTCGACCGCCGCCTCATCCGGCTTGTAGCTGTGAACGATATCGGCAAGCCCGTCATGCAGCTGGCAAAGGCGGGAGGCGAGATCCATGTCACCGTCCGACGTCACAGTTCCCGACGCCACGAAGCGTAGCGAATTGCCAAGCGTATCGATGATACCCCAGCCGGTGCGGCGCAGGCCCGGATCGATGCCGATGATGCGAATCGTATTCTGCATAAGCCAACCTATCTTTCAGGCCCGACATGTGCCAGCAAAATGTGAACAAAACAAAAACAAGGCCTGGATTGGGTTGCCGGAGCCACGCTGAAAACATCGTGACGAAATTGCGGCGATGGGTTTGGAATGAGCGGACAGCGCTCCTACATGTGGAAGCAACCCTCCCTTCCACCACGCAGGTTTCTTGCCATGGTCCCCTTTTCCATCCTCGATCTTTCTCCCGTTGCCGAAGGCAGCACTATCAGCCAATCCTTCGAGAGTTCGAAGCGCATGGCGCAGAAGGCGGAAGAGCTTGGTTACAACCGATTCTGGCTTGCCGAGCATCACGGCATGCCGGGTGTCGCCAGCGCCGCGACGTCGGTCGTCATCGGCCATGTCGGCGCGGCAACCTCGCGCATCCGCATCGGTTCGGGCGGCGTCATGCTGCCGAACCATTCGCCGCTAGTCATTGCCGAACAGTTCGGCACGCTGGAAGCATTGTTTCCCGGCCGCGTCGATCTCGGCCTTGGGCGCGCGCCGGGCACGGACATGCGCACGGCGCAGGCTCTAAGGCGCAACATGGAGGCAGGCGCACAGAGCTTCCCAAACGATATCGTCGAGCTCCAGCACCTCTTCAGCCCCGCCGACGAAGGACAGATCATCCTCGCCGTTCCCGGCCATGGCGCCAACGTGCCGATCTGGCTGCTCGGCTCCAGCCTCTACAGTGCGCACCTCGCCGGCATGCTCGGCCTGCCCTATGCCTTCGCCTCGCATTTCGCGCCGGAAGCCCTGATGGATGCCATCGCCATCTATCGCGAGCGCTTCACGCCTTCGGCCACGCTCGACAAGCCCTATGTCATGGTCGGCGCCATGGGCGCCGTGGCCGATACGGATGAAGAAGCACAGTATCACTTCACCTCCGCACAGCAGCAATTCGTCAATCTCCGCCGCAACGTGCGCGGCCCCTTCCCGCGCCCACGCAGCGACATGGACGATTTCTGGACGCCGATGGAAAAGCTGAACGTGGAAAACACGCTGCGCTATGCCATCGTCGGCTCGCCTGAGACGGCCGAAAAGAAGATTTCGCAGTTCATCCAGGATACGGAGGCCGATGAAGTGATCATTTCGATGCCGATCCATGACATCGAGGCGCGCTTGAAATCCGTGGAGCTGTTCGCAACGCTTCCGAGCTTCCAAAAGGTATCCTGATTCTCGGAAAAACAATTCAACGGGTGAGCCGAACCCTTTGCGCGGCTCACCGGACAATCGACGGGCTCAAGCCACGAGCCTCGTCTTCCAATAACGCCGGATGAGCATGTCGAACGACAGCTTGCCGGCGCCGGCGACGATCAGGGCAAACATACCGCCCGCGATCGCCAGATCCTTTTCGAAATGCAGCAATTCGTTGTGGCTGGCGAAGTTGGTGTGAAAGAGCATTGCCGTCACCAAGCAAAACAGGCCCAAACCGAATGCCGCCAGGCGGGTCATCAACCCCAACGCAATGGCAAAGCCGGCTCCAAGCTGCAGCACGATGGTCGCGGTCGTGACGGGGGTTGTGACGCCAAGCTTGGCCATGGCCTCCAACGCAATGTCAAAATTGCTGGCAAGTTCGATACCCTCTTCCAGAAAGAGCAGCGACAAGAGGATGCGGCCGAACAGCAGCGCCATATCGGCGAAGTTGACTAGAATGGCATTCTCCTCTTCGAATTCCATGGCCTTTCTCCTTCCCGTGATAAGTTCACCGAAGCTCCGATCATCCCCGGCAGCACCTCCAAGACATGGTCAAATGCCGCCGGAACGATGGAGATCGGGCCTCAGTTGCTGGCCTTGGCGGAGATCGCCTTGGTCAGATCCTCAAGCTCCTCGCATCCACTAGGGCAAAGCTTGGTCAGCGTTGCCAGCTGCTCGCGGGCCCTGGGCATGTCGCCAGTCTCGACATAGAGTTCGCCGAGATATTCATGCGCGCCCTTGTGATCCGGCTGCAATTCGAGAGCCTTGGTGTAGTAGGTCAGAGATGTCTTGAAATCGCCGGTCTTGCGCAGGGTGAAGCCCATCAGATTGTAGACATCAGCCTGCTGGTGCTCTTCCGCGATATCGCGAAGCTCGGCGAGTGCGCCGGCATAGTCCTTCGCGTCGATCTTGGCACGCACGGAGGTCAGGTCCGGCGCATCGGTCGATTCCATATTATCAACGGCAAAGGCAACGCCCGTCGTTGCGGCCGGAAGGATGACGACGGCGCACAGGCCGACGACCCCGAAAATGGCATGTCTGAACATGGTAGTTGCTCCTCTTTCTGGCCGCTCAGGCCTGGATGGTCGGGGTGAAGCCATAGGCATTGCCGTCCTTGACGAAGGTACCGGAGCCCGGGAATGGGAAATGCGAGCCGCAGATCCTGATCTTGTCGGCAATGACGCGATCGATCAGCCTGCGGCGGGTGGCCACGGCCATCGGGCCATCCTGGTCGTAGGCGCCTTGCCATTCCGGATGGGGTGCGAGCAGTGCCGGCACATACATGATGTCGGCCGAGACCATCAGCTGTTCGCTGCCGCCATCGATGAGGAAGACGGAATGACCGGGGGTGTGACCATATGCGGCCATCATGTGCACGCCGGGCGCCACTTCCGCATTGTCGTCAACCAGCTTCCAGTTCTTCCACGTCGGGAAGACGGAGGCGATGCGCCGGCCGGCCTCCTTGCGGCCCTCCGCCAGCTTGTCGACACGGCCGGGATCGGTCCACCACTTGTATTCGGCCGTATTGACGACCAACTCGGCATTCGGAAAGACGGCCGCGTTCGTTCCCTTTTCCATCAGGCCCCAGACGTGGTCCGGATGGAAATGCGAGATCATGATCGTATCGATCTTCTTGTGGTCGATGCCGGCGGCCGCCATGTTGGCCGGCAGATGCGTGGCATTGGTCTGCCATTTCCCGACACCCGAGCCGGCATCCATCATGATCTTGCTCCCGCCGATATCGAGAACGACGACCGTCAGCGGAATGGGCATGAAGTCGGTGGTCAGACCGGCCTTGGAAAGCGCTTCCTTGGTGTCTTCGACGGAGGCGTTCTTGATGAAGGCCGGATCGTGCGGCTTGCGCCAGATGCCGTCATAGATGGCCGTGACTTCGATCGAACCGACCTTGTATTTGTAGAAGCCGACCGTCGGCTCCAGCGGCATGGCGGCAAAGGCTTGCGGTATGAATTCGAGCTTCGACGACAGCCCGAAGGCTGCCGCAGCTGCAGCCGTGCCGAGCACGGCGCGGCGGGTCATGTCAAACATCGCAATATCTCCTCAGGGTTATGGCTTTTCGAGCCAGGCGGAGGTCGCAAGCGATTGCGACCATCCACTGAGGAAGAAGATCGACGGTGATGAGCGCTTATTCCCCCTCGACCGAAGATTTCTTGCAAGCCATTGAAATTCATTCGACTATTCTAGCGGCGGGAGATTGAGCGGAGGGAATGGCGGACATTCCGCATTCCGTGGTTCCGACTTTTTTCATCTGACCGGGAATAAAACCCGCGCAAGCGCGATCTAGCCTCTCAGGCAACATTGCAAGCGCCTTATCCGAAGCTTACAGTCGGCATCGGCGTTTTGCGGGGATCATGATGACAGACGCCCGATTTATGACTTCGATGACGCTCGGCGACGAGTTCCCGGCATGGAGCTGGCGCCCGCCGCAAGATACTGCGATTGGCAAGCTGGGGCGGCTTCTAAACCGCCTACGTGCCTTCCTTGCTCGACAGAAAACGATCAAACACGCCATCCTCGCAGCGACAGCAGAGCCATCGTCGCATACCGCGCCTTCAAAGCGCGCGATCGCCTCGCCCGACGAGAGCATGCGTCGCTTCCAGCAAACGATCATCCCACACCTTGACGCCGCCTATAATTTCGCGCGCTTCCTGAGCCGCGATGCCGATGCCGCGCAGGATATCGTGCAGGAGGCATATCTGCGTGCCTATCGCGGTTTTGGCGGCTTTCGCGACGGCGACGCCCGCGCCTGGACTTTCACCATCGTCCGCAACTGCTATCACGCCTGGCTGCAGGAGAGACGGCGCAAGACCCGCTATGAGCAGCCGATGACGGACGAATGGGATTCGGACGAAGGTTCGCCCTCCCCCGACCCTACCTCCGAAGAGGATACGCCCGAGGCGGCCTTCATCCGCAAATCGGAAACGCAGCGCGTGCGCGAGGTCATCAACAGGTTGCCCGATCCCATGCGCGAGGTTCTGGTTCTGCGCGACCTCGAGGATCTCTCCTACAAGGAAATCGCCGAGATCATCGATGCGCCGATCGGCACTGTCATGTCGCGCCTCGCCCGTGCCCGCCGCGATTTCGGCGAAGTCTGGCGCAGCCTCGAAGGAAAAGAGGCGGCACGATGAGCGGCGGAGAGCACCATGACCACGGCGAATGGAACGACCTGCTGCACGGCTTCATCGACGGCGAACTGGACGCAGCCACTGCCGCGCGCTTCGAGGCACATCTGGCCACCTGCCGGGACTGCGCCGGCGAGATGGAGAATGCCCTGATGGTCAAGCGTCTTTCCGCACGCGAGGGTGTGAAATGGCAAGCGCCTGATACCGTCCATGCCCGCGTGCAGGCGGCACTCACGCTGGAGCAATCCATGATGAGGCGCACAGCCGCGAGCCACACGGAGGGCCTGTGGCAGCGTGTCTGGCGGCTCGTGCGCGAATGGAGCTTCGTGCCCTCGCTTGCCGTTCTCGCCGCCAGCCTCATGCTGGTGCTGAATGTGCAGCAGCAGAGCCAGACGATCGAGGATCAGCTTCTTGCCAGCCATGTGCGCTCGATGCTCGCCGATCACCTGACCGACGTGCTGACCTCAGACCAGCACACGGTCAAACCATGGTTCAACGGCAAGATCGATTTCTCCCCGCCCGTGGTCGATCTGGCGACACAGGGCTTCCCCTTGGTCGGCGGTCGGGTGGATTATCTCGACGGGCGGGTGGTGGCGGCGCTGATCTATCGCCGGCATGGCCATGTCATCAATCTCTTCATCTGGCCGGGCGCTGCGGGAGCCAAAACCAATGCCGAGAAGGAGGGCTATAATTTCGTCGAATGGCATGCGGACGGACTGGTCTTCTGGGCGGTCTCCGATGTCGCCGCACCGGATCTCTTCACCTTCCGCGACGTTTTTATCCGTGCGACAGCCCCATAACGCAAAAAGCCGGCTGTGTTTCTACAGCCGGCTTTTCTTGAATAACTGCAAAGGATCAGGCCGAGAGCTTGGCCAGAACTTCGTCCGAAACTTCGAAATTCGAATAGACGTTCTGGACGTCGTCATCGTCTTCGAGGTTTTCGATGAGCTTCATCAGCGACTGGGCCTTTTCTTCGTCGACCGGCACGTTGTTCTGAGCGCGCCAGATCGCCTTGACGGTTTCGGCTTCGCCGAGCGTCGCTTCGAGCGCCTTGGCGACTTCGCCGAGAGATTCGAAAGCGCAGATGATCACATGGCCTTCTTCGTCGCTTTCGACGTCATCGGCACCGGCCTCGATCGCCGCTTCCATGACCTTGTCGGCATCGCCGGCGGAAGGCTTGTAGGTGATTTCGCCGACATGGTCGAAGGAGAAGGAAACCGAACCGGTTTCGCCCAGCGCACCGCCGGCCTTGGTGAAGATCGAGCGGACGTTGGACGCCGTGCGGTTGCGGTTGTCGGTCAGTGCTTCGACGATGATCGCCGTGCCGCCCGGACCGTAGCCCTCGTAACGGATCGCATCGTAATTCTCGGTGTCGGCACCGGAAGCCTTCTTGATGGCGCGATCGATATTGTCCTTCGGCATCGACTGCGCCTTGGCGTTCTGGATCGCCAGACGCAGGCTTGCGTTCATGGCCGGGTCGGGCAGACCCATCTTGGCAGCGACCGTGATTTCGCGCGCCAGCTTGGAGAACATTTTCGACCGCACCGCGTCCTGACGGCCCTTGCGGTGCATGATGTTTTTAAACTGTGAATGGCCAGCCATGGCACCCCTGTTCACGTCTTTTGTTGGGAATGGCCGCCTTATAAGAGCGAAGCGGCCTTCATTCAAGTGAAAAGCCGGATAATGGGGATGGAGAGCGGTCGCGATCGAGATATCTCAAAGGTGATCGCGATGGTCACAGCCCCTTTAGCACATAGATCAGCGGCTTGCGCGGCAAGGTCTTCACCGACACCGTGACGTTCGGGGTCGGCGCATAGGCGACGTCGAAATCGGGACCGAACAGGGCGAGAAACTGATCGACTGGCGGCCCCCAGCGATGCATGGGCAAGATGAGCGACGAGCGCAGCCTTTTCACCACGCGGCTCATGCTGTCGGCTCCCATGGTCAGGCCGCCGTCGACCGGCACCATCACGACATCGAGCCGACCGATCTCGGCATACTGCTGGTCGGTGAGCTCGAAATGCAGGTGCCCGAGATGGCCGATGCAAAGGCCCGCCACCTCGAAGATGAAGATCGAATTGCCGTTGGCTTCGATGCCGCCGCCCCAGGAGCGAATATCGGTGACGACATTGCGGATCAACGTATCACCGACGGTCATGCGGATCTTGGCCGGCTCTCCGGGCACATCGCTCCATCCATGCAGCACATATTTGATCGCCGGGTCCGGCGTCAGCGTGTAGTGGCTCGGATGCGCCTTGTTCATCGTCACCACTTCCGGCGTGTAAGGCGGCGGAAAGGCGCCGCTGTAATCCGTGGCGATGGATACACCGCCTGGCGTTTCGATGAAAAGCGTCGCGTGACCGAGGAACGTGATCTTCACATCACCATTAACCGGATCATTGGCGAGCGCCGGACCGGGAGGAGAAAAGCTCGCGAATGTCGCCTTAGGCAGGGACTGCGCGATCGCCTGGCATTGGCTGGGTTGCGGACGAACCGGATTCTGCTGGGCGTCCGCAACGCTCCAGCTGAGGATGATCGCCAGGAAAAACACGGCGAGGACAGGAAATCGCTGCATCATGCCATCCCCTCAAGCCAGATAGTGGCCGAAGGATGCGACATGACCTGAAACGGGTCCAGCGACATTCAGGCACGATTGCTCACAATCGCGTCATCATCGAACAATGATGAATTATAGAGCGTGATGCCGAAAAGTGTATGCGGTTTTCGGACGACATCACGCTCTACTTCTTTGATTCTAGAGCGGACTCAGATTTTAGGCCGATTCGACCTAAAATCATCCGGCTCTAATGCAGCGATCAGCGCCAGAAGTCCGGAATGGTCTCGGCAAGCCTCGGACCAAGCCGAAGCGGCGCGATCTTTTCCGCTAAGCCCGTCGCATCGGAGATTTCGACGCCGACGCCGCAGATGGTGGCCGGCCCCGAAGCCGCTTCGAAACGCCCCTTCGGCATCTTGGAGATGAAGCGGTTCAGCGGCTCTTCCTTTTCCATGCCGAGCGAGGAATCATAATCACCGCACATGCCGGCATCCGACATATAGGCCGTGCCCCCATTCAGGATCTGTGCGTCCGCAGTCGGCACATGCGTATGCGTGCCCACAACGAAGCTCGCGCGGCCATCGACGAAGTGACCGAAACACTGCTTTTCGCTCGTCGCTTCCGCATGAAAATCGAAGACGATCGCATCCGCCTGCTCTTTCAGCGGACAGGCATCGAGAATGGCCTCAGCCGACTTGAAGGGATCGTCCAGCTCCGGATGCATGAAGACGCGGCCCATGATGTTGGCAACGAGCACGCGCGCGCCATTGCGGGCGTAATAGAGGCCGGAACCGCGGCCGGGCGTGCCGGCCGGATAGTTGGCGGGCCGCAGGAACTGGTCGTGGCGCTCGCAGAAAACGACAGCTTCCTTCTGGTCCCATACATGGTTGCCCGTCGTCACGACATCGGCGCCGGCATTGATCGTTTCCAGGAAGATATCCTCGGTGATACCGAAGCCGCCGGCGGCGTTTTCGCCATTGACGATGACGAAATCGAGCTTCAGGTCGGATACGAGGCCGGGCAGGCGTTCCCACACTGCGGTCCGCCCCGTCTTGCCGACCATATCTCCCAGAAAAAGCAGCCGCATTCGCTATCCAATCACTTCCGAAACGAAATTGAGTCCGCTCTCGGTCAAAATCGCGTCAAGACGGACATCATGCGGCTCAGCGGGTACTGATGGCACTTCTTGGCAATCGAATGCAATGCCGATCAGCCGCGGATTCAGGCCTTTTTGATGCAAACGCTCGATTGCGCGGTCGTAGTGGCCCGCTCCGTAGCCGATGCGATGACCGGTCCTATCGAAAGCGGAAAGCGGCACCAGCATGACGTCGGGGTCTAGCTCAGCCGCTTCAGGCCCCGGCCCGAAGGTTCCGAATCCGACCGGAACCAAGGGAGCGCCTGCGACAAGCTCGCGAAAGACGATGGTGTTGCGATCAAGAATGACAGGCACACAAAGCCGCGCCCCGCGCTCCCGCAACCGCGCCATCAGCGGTCTTATATCCACTTCGGAGCGGATTGGCAGAAAGCCGGAGACGACCGTCCCCGGTTCGATATCGATGACATCGCCGCCATGGGCAAGCATGGCAAGGCCTTTTTCGATGCGCTCATCGGCCGGAATGGCATCGCGTGCCGCCAGACATTCGTTACGGTATCGGGCTTTCAGCTCTTTGGGGCTCATCGGATCTTCGCAAATATCTATGATATCGCGAAACATAATGAGCCGGCCGCCCGTTGCAAAGCGCGAAAGCGACATCCAGCCGTCGCGGAAAGAAGTCAGCTCTTTCAGTCCTTGCGGATGATCGACAATTTTCCGTCGCCATCCACATGCGCACGAACATTCTCATAGCTCTGCAGCGTCGTATGATCGGTCTCGATCGGATGCGAATGCGTCGCGGTGATGACCACCACATCGGCACCGGCCGCTTCACCCGCCTTGACGCCGGCCAAGACGTCTTCAAACACCAGGCACTCCGATGGGCTGAGGCCGAGGCGCTGCGCGCCGAGAATATAGCCCTGCGGATCAGGCTTGCCGACCTTCACGTCTTCGGCGGTGACCATGAAGCGCGGAACCGGGATCCCGGCGGCATCCAGCCGCGCCAGCGCCAGCCTATAGGGCGACGAGGTGACGATCGCCCAGCGCTCCGGCGGCAAAGACGCGAGGAAATCGACGGCGCCGGGCAGCGCGACGACACCCTCGACATCGGCGATCTCGGCTTCGGTGATCTTCAGCGCCTCCGCGATCGGATCGACGCCAGGCAGGTTCAACTGGCCGATCGTATCGACCCCGCGCTTGCCATGCATGGTCGGCATGAACTTCTCGACATCAAGACCTTGGGCGCGTGCCCAATTGCCCCAGACACGCTCTGCAGCAGCAATCGAATTGATGATCGTGCCGTCCATGTCGAACAGGAAGCCGGAATAGGTCTTGGTGAAGGCGGAGGACGATGCAGCGGACAAGGAAGAACCTTTCTGGATAGACAGACGGGATCAGCCGCAAGGCGCGGCCTCACGATACAAGCCTTTCCCCGACTAACGGCAGTCGCGACAAGAAGCAAACGAATGCTGGGGTGACTGCGGGGGAAAAGACATTGCGCCGATGGCAAGGGCAACTGACGCGCGGCAGCGACGTGCCGCGCGTCAGTTGCAATTATTCGCCGAGGCGGCTCTTCAGACCATTGATGATGTGGTTCGCCAGCGCCTCATAGTCGTCGTCGAAATGGTGACCGCCATCCATGGCGATGACTTCCGCGCCGGTACCCTTCAGCAGCGGGCAGGCAACATCTTCGTCGTCGTCCTTACCATAGACGCATTGCACCATTTTCGGATTGATCGACTTGAGGTCATTGAGGGGATTGCCGCCCTTACCCTCGCTCGAAGCGCCAAGCCAGCCCATGACCGAGATCACGTAGTCGACCTTCTGCGACAGGGACAGCAGCGACATCTGCACGATCTTGTCTTTTTCAGACTGTGGCAGGCGATTGTAGCTCGCCGGCAGCACATCGGCGCCAAAGGAATAGCCGACCAGTACCACATGCTTGACCTTGAAGCGCTTGGTGTAGAAGTCGATGATCCGGCCGAGGTCGTTCGCAGTCTGCTGCGGATCCTTCTCGGTCCAGAAATAGTGCAGGGTATCGACGCCCACGACCGGAATACCCTGGTCCTGCAGATAGCTGCCGACTTCCTTGTCGATGTCGCGCCAACCGCCATCGCCCGAATAGACGATTGCAAGCGTATCCTCGGTCGGCGTCGTCTCCATGACGTCGACGGGCAGCCCAAGCGGCGACTTCGAGCTGTCGATCGTCTTCATCAGATCGGCGAGCGATGCCTCGAGCGTCGCATAGGTGTCTGCATTGTCCGAATCCGTGGTTTGGACTTCGGGATGGTCCTTCTGGATCTCCTCGACGTGGTCGCGTCCGTCCTTCGGCGCATTGGCCGTGAACGTCACGAGAATCGGGTTCGGCAAGGTGCCTTCCTGCAGGCCAAAGGACACCATGTCGCCATCGGTCTTCTTCTCGGCCGGCGTGCAGAGTTCCTGCTTCAGGCCGATGCCGGCAGTCGGATCGACAGCCAGCGTACCCGCGACCGTCGCATCCGGCGTCTGGGCGGCAATCGTCAGCGCCATGGCACCACCGGCGCCGACACCGGCGATGATAGGCAGCTGGTAGGTGCTGTCGGCAAAGGACCGCTGCACCTGCTGGCTGAGCGACTCCAGATCCGAGACGATATAGATACAGCCGTCATTCTGGCTGACATCGTATTTGTTGAGCGAAGCCAGGAAGGACGGATAGTCGATACCGATCACCAGCGAACCGTTGGCGACCAGCTTGTCGGCAACCGCTTTTTCCTTGTCGCCCCAGCCGGCGAGATCGGAAATCAGCACGACTTCGTTCGAAACCTTGCCCTGCGGGCGCATGATGTGCGGAGCCGGGATCATGCCCAGATCGTATTTGGCATCGTCGGCTTCCGCGCGTGCCGGACCCGACACCAGCAGGCCCATCGACACCACGCATGCGAAAGCCAATGACATTGCGTATTTCAAGATCATTTCCTCACGACCCCCTTAAGCCCGCCCCGATGAGGAATGTGGCATCCATCAACGCGATTATTGGACTTACACCTCCCGAAACAGCCAGGTAGCGCGGCTGCCATTCGGGATGGAACTTGGATTTGAAGGCACGAAGCCCTTTGAAATTATAAAACCGCTCGCCGTGTTCGAAGACAGTCCCCCCGACCCTATCCCAAACCGGCGCCGATTCCCGTCTCGACATGCCCGATAGCGGTGCCATGCCGAGGTTGAAACGCTGAAAGCCCTGGCCCTTGAGGTATTCGAGGATCTGCACGAACAGAAAATCCATCGAACCCTTCGGAGCATCGGGCGAAAAACGCATCAGGTCGACGGAGCCCTCCTCCTTGGTCTCCGTCATCAGGATATTCGCAAAAGCGACGATATTACCATCCTTTTTCAACACGCCGATCGGCTGCGAGCACACGTAGTCCGGATCGAACGCGCCAAGCGAAAAGCTCTTTTCCTTGGCATTGTGATCGGCAAGCCATGTGTCGGACACATGGGCAAGCTGATCCATGACTTCAGGTATATCTTGAGGTTCGATAACGGCAAATTCTAGTCCGTCGCGAACCGCGCGGCTCGCCGTCTGTCTGAGATTGGCCCATTTGCCGCCCTTGAGCTCGAAATTGGCAAGATTGACGACGGCCAATTCACCGAGCTTGTAAGCACGCAGGCCCGCATCGGCGCAATAGGATAGAAGTGCGGGCGATATCTGGTAGAACACCGAGCGGCAGCCTGCCGCGCGTGCAGCCTCGACGAAACGCCAGATCAGATCGGGCAACGCCTGGCGCGGGCCCACCGGATCGAACAACGCGATCCACGAACGACCCTGCTTGCCGTACATGATGAAGGCATCGCCCTTTTCCGAGAACATGATGTTCTTGTCGCCCATGCGCACCAGATTGGCATCGGCCACGCCTTGCTTACGGACGATTTCGACGGCACGCGTTACCGCATCGTCGGTAACGGGCTCCAGGCGCTTCGTCGCCGGGCGCAGAAGGCTGAAGATCGCGATCGCCGAGGACAGAATGGAAATACCGAGGGCAGCGCGAAGTCCGCGCGGTGCCTCATCGGCGAATTCGAATTGCCACCAGAGCTGATTGCTGTATCCGACATCGCGATAGACGAAGAACAGCACCACGATCGCGCCGATGCAGATGACGGCAATGGCCGTCAGCCATCCGGCCGTCAGCGTCTGGTTGAGCAGCGAGGCTGGCCGCTTGAACAGGCGGCGGCTGACGACGAGGCTGAAGACGAAGAAGGCCAGCAATCCCGCTTCGACGATGGCGATGGCCTTCAGCAGCGACAGAAACAGAGCAAGCAGCGCCGAAAAGCTCGACACCCACCAGGCGCCGTCCAGGCGCTGGCTGAGACCGCGCGCGGCCACGATGATCGTCAGCCCGAGAAGGCTCGAGAGGAAATGCGCACTTTCGACCAGCGAGAGCGGCAGATAGTCGGACAGCACGATCAGGTTCTGATCCGGCGTCGGCGTGACGCTCGAGAAGACCAGCATCATGCCAAGCAGCAGCGCGAAGGCCGACAAGAGCTGCGGCATGACGCGGGCGCCGATGCGGCGCATGCTGGAAGCCACCGGATGATCGACGAAACGACGCAGCTCCGCCACCGAGATCGCGGCGATCGCGATGACGAGCGGGATGACGTTGTAAATGACGCGATAAAGAACCAGCGAGCCCAGAACGGCGTCTTCATTCACGGAACTGCCGAGCCAGGCGATGATGATCGTCTCAAACACACCGAAACCGGCCGGAACGTGGCTGAGCACGCCGAGACCGACAGCGATGGCATAGATAGCGAAGAAGCCGGGCCACCCGATCGAGGTTTCCGGCAGCAGCACATAGAGCACAGAGGCCGAGGCCGCGATATCGAATGCGGTGACCAGGAACTGCCGCGACCAGGTGCGCGAATCCGGCAGCCGAATTTCGACCGGCCCAATGCGCACCTCGCGGCCGTTGCGACCGGCATAGACCACGAAAGCAAGCACCGCGAGAATGGCGATGGCGATCAGCCGCAGCCACAAGCCATTGACGCTGATCAGCGGGCCGATCTCATCAGCAATGATCAGAAGCGCGATAGCACCGACGGCAGCCAGCCCGAGGCCGAAGGCGAGCGTGACGAAAGCAATGACGCGGGTGATGTCGTCGGGCGACAGGCCGAGCCTTGTATAGGCACGGTAACGGATCGCACCAGCACTGAGCGCACCGAAACCAGCCGTGTTGCCGACCGCGTAGGCGCTGAAGGAGGTCAGCGCCACATGCGGAAACGGCAGCCGCTTGCCGATATACTCGAGCGCATTCTGGTCGTAGAAGATCAGGGAGGCGAAGCTCAGACCGGTAAACAGCAGCGCCAGCAGCACCGAAGAGATCTTCGTCGTCGTCAGGGCGTGGACGACGTCGTCATAGCGCACCTCGGTCGTCAGGTCGTAGATCGCATAGGCGGCGATGCAGAAGACGGCGACGGTGAGGAAAGCGACGATCAGCGCCCGGTAGCGGTTCAACAGACCGACGATACCGCCACGCTCTTCCAATTCCTCATCGGCATTTTCCAGATCGATTGGGCTCGACATGCTCTACCTGCTTATAGTGATCTTCGCCGGTTCCGACTGTTCGGATATTCAGTAATATCGACGACGCGTCTTCAAGTTGCCGTATACACTTCTTTCGACAAGCCCGTTGTGACGCGCGCTCCCATCATTCTGAATTTAGGCAATTTTGGCGCAGGCCCCGTCCCTCCTGCAATGAATCTGTTATTATTTAAAGGATTTTGTCATTCACTCGGCTTTTGAGCTTATCCACACACAAAAGTGATCTTTCCATCCCGTCCTGGGCGCCCTCGCCACCGCCGCTGCCCTTTTTCCGATTATCCAAAGCCTAATACAACGTGAGATGGATATCCATCGCATGCCATCAACCGTACTTCCGAGTGGCTAAATCCGGAAAGAGATAGGCCCGGCGCCAAAATCGGCACCGGGCCAATGACCGATAGCCAAGAAAGCGATCGGAACGGTAGCGACCGTCGATACGGGTTTGCCTGAACTCAGCGATCCGGCGCCTCCGCCGGCTCGCCGCGCATTTCGCTCAGGAAGAAGCCTTCGCGCAGATTTATGCCGTATTCGACGAAGGCCTTCATGCAGCAGAGCATCTGCGTCCAGCCCTCGCAGTTCAGATAGGTGCCGCGGCGGCCGGCCTCGTCTTCGCGCCAGCCGCTTTCTTCGATGATGACAAGCGTGCCGCCATCGTCGAGAGCATCAAACGTCATTTCGACCTTCGTCCTGTAGCGGATGCCATCCTCGCCGGTGCCGCCCTCCCAGTGAAAGACGATGCGCTTGTTGGCCTCCACTTCGTTGACCTCGACGGGGGCATTCTTCCACCAGATGACGGTCGTTCCCGCCACCAGGGGCGCGCTCGCCCCGCCGACAGTGGTGAAATAGCTCGAAAGCTTCTTCGGGTTGACGACAGCATCGAAGACTTCATCCACCTTGCGGCCGATCCGTCCTGAAATCCGAACATTCAATGTCATGGCATCTCCTCCATCTTTGTCTGTCGTTATCGCTCCATTGCGAATGGCCCCATTATGTTATAAAAATATAACATGTCAAACGAATCGGATAGCGACCTCATTTTCAAGGCCCTTGCGCATCGCCGCCGGCGCGAAATCCTGGACATGCTCAAGGACGCGCCACGCACGACAGGCATGCTCTGCGAGGCTTTCACGGATATGGACCGCTGCACGGTGATGCAGCACCTGAAAGTGCTCGAGGATGCAGACCTCGTGATCGCCAGGAAAGAAGGACGCGAGCGCTGGAACCATCTGAACAGCTTGCCTATCAAGCAGATCCATGATCGCTGGATCAGCGCTTATGCCGGCCATGCCCTCTCCATTCTCGATCAGTTGAAGAACGATCTGGAGAGCTAAACAAAGATGGGTGGGTTCGGAGAAAACTGGATTTAGGCTGCGCCGGTCCGGCCCAACAGCCGTTTCAGCCCGTCGCTCGTCCCGTCCTCTTCGAGCGGTGTATAAACGACCAGCTTCATGTCGGCACGGTCCATGACGGCAAGCGCGGTATATTCGAATGTCATCAAACCGACCTCCGGATGGCGCAGCCGCTTGCGACCTGTCAGCGGCCGCAACACATCCTGTCTCGGCCACCATGCGCGAAACTCGGGGCTCGCCTGCGTCAAGGTGGCGATCAGCCGTTCGAAATCGGGATCGCCGGCATAACGGGCACTGTCGGCGCGAAACATCGCCAGCGAATTCGCCGCCACGATCTCCCAATCGACAAGAAGCTGCCGATGCGCAGGATCGGTGAACACCCGATGGACGCTGTTGCGCGCATCCCCCTGCAACAAGGCATAATCGCCGAAAAGCGCGACGGCTGCCGCATTCCAGGCGAGCACGTCCCAACGCCTGCCGAGAATATAGGCCGGTTGGCCGGCAAGGCTCGCAAGCATGCGCACCAGCGCGTCCGGCACCTCCTCAGGCCCGCGCGAGGGGGCATCAACAGACGGCCGATCGCTGAGGGTGAAGAGATGCCGCCGCTCGACCGGATCGAGCCGCAGCGCATAAGCCAGCGCCGATAGAACCTCTGCGGAAGGGCGGACGTCCCGGCCCTGTTCCAGCCATGTGTACCAGGTGGTGCCGACACCGGCCAGAAGCGCCACTTCCTCGCGCCTGAGCCCCGGCGTGCGCCGCCGGAACCCTTCCGGAAGCCCGACGCTAGCGGGCGTCAGCTTCTCCCGACGCGAGCGCAGAAAGGCGCCGAACTCGCGACGCCTGGCTTCGAGGATGATCTGGCTCTGGTTGATGGTCATGCTTTATCATAGCAGGATCAATACTAGGATAAAGTCAGAACTGTTTGCCGCGTTCACAAGCTGCCAAATATCCATCATGCAGATAACGAGAAGGCGGTTGCTATGGATATGAGCGGCAAGACGGTCCTGATTACAGGCTCGACGGATGGTGTCGGGCGCCGAGTTGCGGAACGACTGGCAGCAGCAGGTGCGACGGTGATCGTTCATGGTCGCGACAAGACCCGCGCGGAAGAACTGATCTCCCGCATCCAGGACAAAGGCGGCAAAGCGGCCTATTATCTAGCCGACCTTTCCTCGCTGGAAGAGGTCCGCACTCTGGCCGATGCCATCGAGCGCGACATCGATCGCCTCGATGTTCTGATCAGCAATGCCGGCATCGGTACCAGCGGCGGCGGCGCTGGGCGCCAGGTAAGCCGAGACGGATACGAGCTGCGCTTCGCGGTGAATTATCTCGCCGGATTCCTGCTGACGCACCGGCTCCTGCCTTTGTTGAAGGCGAGCACTCCCGCTCGCATCGTCAATGTATCCTCTGTTGGCCAGCAGGCGATCGACTTCTCCGACGTCATGCTGACGCGCGGCTACAGCGGCGTGCGTGCCTATTGCCAGAGCAAGCTGGCGCAGATCATGTTCACCTTCGATCTCGCCGAGGAGCTTGCCGCCTCCGGCGTCACCGCCAACTGCCTGCACCCCGCGACCTATATGGACACGACCATGGTGCGCCAGGCAGGCGTTGCACCCATAAGCTCCGTCGAGCAAGGGGCCGATGCCATCCTCAATCTGGCCGCCGGCGCCGCCCTGGAGGGACAGTCCGGCCTCTATTACGACGGACTGCGCCCATCCCGCGCCTCTGCTCAAGCCTATGACGCAACGGCGCGACAGCGCCTTCGAACACTCAGCCAGAGCCTTGCCGGCCTCGCCTGAACCACATCTCCCAACACTCCCCTACCCCAGAAAGGAGACACCTATGTCGTCTCAACACGTCGCCATTATCGGCGGCTCCTCCGGCATCGGTCTTGCGACCGCCGGCCATCTTCTCGAAAAAGGCTATCGCGTCACCATCACGGGTCGCGATGCCGCCAAGCTCCAGGCAGCTGAGCAGAGCCTCGACGGCGATATTGCCGCCGTGACCATGGATGCTGCCGACTTTGCCGGCCTTGCCGAGGCCTTCCAGGCACTCGGACCGGTCGATCATCTCGTCCTGGCATTGGGCGGCGGCAATGGCGCCGGCCCTTTCGCCGCGATGGACCTCGCCGATCTCAGGAAAGGCCTCGAGCAGAAAACGATGGCGCATTTCGCCTGCGCCCAGGCTTGCCTTCCGCATCTTTCGAAGCAAGGCAGCATCACCTTCGTCTCTGCCGTCTCGGCACAGGCGGCGATGCCTGGAACCGCAGGGCTCGGAGCCATCAATGCCGCCATAGCCGCCCTGGCGCCGATCCTCGCCGTCGAACTCAAGCCGGTCCGGGTAAATTGCGTGTCGCCCGGCGTCGTCGATACTCCCTGGTGGGATTTCACCGCGGAGCAGAAGGAGCAGATCTTTGCGGGCTTTGCAGCCCGCACGCCCGTTGGCCGTGTCGGCCGCCCTGAGGAGATTGCCGAAGCCATCGCCTTCCTGATCGGTAACGGCTTCACCAGCGGTCACACGCTGATCTGCGACGGCGGTATCCGTTTGGGCCAATGATCTCTCGCGCATTGCCGGTATCATCAGGCAATGGCGCCCTCAGTCGTTGCGAACGCCGGCCTGAAGCTGCGTGAGGATCTCGATCAGCCGCGGCGCCATCTCACGGATTTCGACCAGATGGATTGAACTGAGCATTTGGAGAACCTCTTCGGACTTTTCCGTCAATTGCAGCGTCTGCCGACGCTTGTCCGTTGGATCGGGATGACGGGTGACATAGCCGCCCTCGATCAGGCGCCCCACAAGTTCCGTCGCCGTATGCGGTGCGATCAGCAGCTTTTCCGCGAGCATGCCGATCGTCATCGCCTCGGCCGTTCCATTGCCCTTGATCGCCAGCAGCGCCTGATGCTGTTGCGGCGGCAGGCCCGCGTCCTGCGCGGCCGACGTGCTGAAATCCATGAACTTACGCAGGGTGTAACGCAGCGTCGCCAGCGCCTCATAGTCAGCCTGCGAAAGAGCTTCATCCAAACGTCGCACCATCAAATCGTCCTCATTGCCGCTGTTCACGGTCCTAAAGCATGTCGCGCAAAATCTTCAGCGGTTTTGCGGCAACCGCATGCTCCGGATCAAGGACCAAAAGTGCCGAAAACGAATCTTGCAGATCGCAATGCGCTTGAGTTGATTCATATCGCATTACGATATATTTGCCATCTCGAAGCGGGGACCGACTGAAGGACGGCCGCGCGCGCTTAGCATAGAAGGCCTCCCATGCAGGACATACCCACCTCACAAAGTCACAGCCATGATTTCTCCGGCGGGGCCTCCCGCAAGGACAATGGCGATTTCACCACGGACAAGCGCGTCCTGTTGCTGATCGCCATGGCGCTCGTCGTCGGCACCGGCGGCGCCTTCGCCGCGTGGGTGCTCATCAATCTCATCGCGCTCGTCAGCAACGCTGTTTGGCTGTTCAAGATCAGCACCGAGCCGCTCTCCTTCGCCACGGTGGCACGCTCGCCATGGATGGTGGCCGCTCCTATCCTGGGCGGCCTCGTCATCGGCCTGATGGCCCGCTTCGGCTCGGAGAAGATCCGCGGCCACGGCATCCCCGAAGCCATCGAGGCGATCCTGATCGGCGGCAGCCGCATGTCGCCGAAGGTGGCGGTGCTGAAGCCCCTGTCATCGGCGATCTCGATCGGCTCCGGCGGCCCGTTCGGCGCGGAAGGTCCGATCATCATGACCGGCGGCGCCATCGGTTCGCTCTTCGCGCAGCTCTTCCATCTGAGCGCCGCCGAGAGAAAGACCCTGCTTGTCGCCGGCGCCGCGGCGGGCATGACCGCGGTCTTCGGCACACCGATCGCGGCCGTCATGCTTGCCGTCGAACTCCTGCTCTTCGAATGGAAGCCGCGCAGCTTCATTCCGGTCGCGGTCGCGGCCTGCGTTTCGGTTGTCTGGCGGCCGCTGCTGATCGGCAGCGGCGCACTCTTCCCCGCGCATTTCGAAATGTCGCTCTCCTGGTGGGGCATTCTGCTCGCCGCCGGCCTCGGCATCGTCTCCGGCCTGCAATCCGGCCTGCTGACGACTTTGCTCTATAAGATCGAGGATGCCTTCGAGAAGCTGCCGATCCACTGGATGTGGTGGCCCGCACTCGGCGGCCTCGTCGTCGGGCTCGGTGGGCTGATCGAGCCACGCGCGCTGGGCGTCGGCTACGACATCATCGCCGATCTCCTGCATAGCCGCATCGCCGTCGGGGCCGTTCTGGCAATCCTACTGGTCAAGGCGGGCATCTGGCTCGTGGCGCTGTCCTCCGGCACCTCGGGCGGCGTCCTGGCGCCGCTGCTCATCCTCGGCGGCGCGCTCGGCTGGCTCGTCGGCCTTGCCCTGCCAGGCGATACCGGCTTCTGGGCGATGCTCGGCATGGCGGCGATGATGGGCGGCACGATGCGTGCTCCGCTGACGGGCACCTTCTTCGCCGTCGAGCTGACGGGTGACACGAATTCGCTGGTGCCACTGCTTGCGGCAACGGTCGCGTCCTATGCCGTCACTGTCCTTCTGCTGAAGCGATCGATTCTGACGGAAAAGATCGCAAGGCGTGGCCAGCACATTACCCGCGAATACGGCATCGACCCGTTCGAGCTGACCCGTGCCCGCGACATCATGATCGCCGAGGTAGACACACTGCCAGCCTCCATGCGCGTGTCGGAAGCGCTGGCGCAGATGACGGATCGGCCGGATGCGCATCGCTTCTATCCCGTCGTCGGGGAGAATAACCGCCTCGTCGGCATGATCTCGCGCGCTGATGCCTTGCGCTGGCAGAGCGAACCGGAACTCATGGATCAATCGCTCTATGACGTGATCTCGGATACGTCTCTTCCGGTTGCCCATGCCGAAGATACGGTGGGACGCGTCGCCGATATCATGATCCAGGCGGATATGGGACGTGTTCCGGTCGTGGAGCCACAGACCGGCCGCCTCGTCGGCCTCATCGCCCGCAAAGACCTGCTGCGGCTGCGCAGTGCGACCAATCGCGCCGAACTCGAGCGCGGCGCTTACCTGCGATCCAAAGGTTAAGGGGAGGAGGATTGGCGTCAACGCGGCGGAAGAACTGCGTGGCGCCTTCCTTGGCCATCTGCCAGAGAATTGGCACCCAGCTAGGAAGATTTAAGAGCGATCCACAACGACCGATGGATGTTTACGATCCTGGGTGCCTACAAACGTAGGTGGGCACCGTGTGTCCAGGCCCACGGACCTGGTCAGGGACAGCTCCCTTTGGATCGAGTATGGCCCCAGGGATTGTGGTTCCTGTCGGGAAGCGCAGACCGCCTGAACTATATAAAGAGCTTTGAAGCATTCTACCAGAGGGCTGCGACGGGCAGCCCCAGAAATAACTCAAGCCTGCTCGACACCCGGACGCTCTAAAAGCTTCTCGGTGATGCCGTGAATGCGCGTCGTCACCTCGTCGATGACGCTCGCCAGCGTCTCCTCGGCCCTCGCATTGGCTGCCACTGTCGTATCACGGGTGCTGGTCAGGGTTTCCAGCTCGGCCTCCAGCGAAGACACGCGCCGGGTCAATTCGCTCACCTCATCCATGATCATGATCCCGGCCATGACAGTCAGCCTGAGATCGCCGATTTCGCCGAACTGGCTTTTCAAATGCAGGACATAACGATCGAAGCGATTGGCAAGATCCGTCAGATGGTCTTCCTGCCCCTCTTCGCAGGCCATCCGGTAGGCTTTGCCGTCGATCGTTACCGTTACTTGTGCCATTCGACTTTCCGATCACTGCCGCACTGCGACGGCTGCCTCCCGAGGGATCAGCGGTCCAGCACGGCTCTTATGGTTTCCATCGCCGTCACGAGCCGGCGCGACACTTCCCGATTGACCTCTTCCAGCCGGTTCGCGCGGAACTCGGCCTGGTCCAGTTCCTGGGCAAGGCGGGATCGATCGGCGTGAACCCTACGGACCTCGCCTTCTATATCGCTCTGCGCCCGTTCCCGCTCGAACCGTCCGTCAACCGCGCTCTCCAAAGTCGAAAGCGCCTGGCGCAATTGGGCGAGCGCCGCGTCCACCGTTTTGCCTGAAGGTGTCATACCCTTCGCATCTCCGCGCAAGGCCCGAATCAAAACATCCGGCCACTTGTCTGATTTCGCAACAATATTCAACTCGGCAACAGCACGTCAATAAAGGCTGTCATGTGGCAGCCCCCCTATTCTGTGGATGAATGCCGCCTTTGCCGCCTGCACAGGCCTTGTCGCATGATTGTCGTCTTTTGTAAAAGTGAACGGGCAAATGTCAAAAAATTGCCCCGAGAGGCCCGTATTAGGCCCTCGATTTATTGACTTGCCCGCCCTAACTGCTATGTCTCGACCGCCTGAGGCGACGTTGAAAATGGCGTTCGGAAGAGCGTCTCCCCTTCACCCGCCTTTCAACCGATGGCCCTCCCTCCCAAGCGTGTGGCCATCCCCCGAACCCGGAACACTGCGGAAAAACCCCATGAACTCTCGCGAACAACACGACCGGATGGCGAATGCGATCCGTTTCCTTGCCATGGATGCTGTCGAGAAGGCCAATTCCGGTCACCCCGGTTTGCCGATGGGGATGGCTGATGTTGCCACCGTTCTCTTTAGCAAATATCTGCGCTTTGATCCGAAGAACCCGCTTTGGCCGGACCGCGACCGCTTCGTCCTGTCGGCTGGCCACGGCTCGATGCTGCTTTATTCGGTCCTCTATCTGACCGGCTATCCCGACATGACGGTCGAAGAGCTCACACGCTTCCGCCAGCTCGGCTCCAAGACCGCCGGCCATCCGGAATACGGTCACGCCACCGGCATCGAAACCACTACCGGCCCGCTCGGCCAGGGCATTGCCAATGCCGTCGGCATGGCGATCGCCGAGCGCAAGCTGCGCGAGGAGTTCGGCTCGGAACTTCAGGATCACTACACCTACGCCATGTGCGGCGACGGCTGCCTGATGGAAGGCATCAGCCATGAGGCGATCGCGCTGGCCGGCCACCTCAAGCTCAACAAGCTGATCCTGTTCTGGGACAACAACTCCATCACCATCGACGGCGCCGTCTCGTTGTCGGATTCGACCGACCAGATCATGCGCTTCAAGGCCGTTCACTGGAACACGATCGAAATCGACGGTCACGACCAGGCCGCCATCGCCGCGGCCATCGAAGCCGCACACAAGTCCGACCGCCCGACGTTGATCGCCTGCAAGACGATCATCGGCTTCGGCGCCCCCAACAAGCAGGGTACGCACAAGGTCCACGGCTCGCCGCTCGGCGCCGAGGAAATTGCCGCGACCCGCGTCGCGCTCAACTGGCCCTACGAGCCCTTCGTCATCCCGAACGACGTCCTCGGTGAATGGCGCGCTGCCGGCGAGCGCTCCGTCGGCACTCGCGAGGCCTGGGAAGGCCGCCTTGCTGCCGCCGACCCGGCCAAGAAGGCCGAGTTCACCCGCCGCTTCGATCACAAGCTGCCGGCCGGATTCGACGCCGCCATCAGCGACTACAAGAAGAAGCTCGCGGAAACCAAGCCGACGGTCGCAACCCGCAAGGCATCGGAAGATGCGCTCGAAGTCATCAACGGCTTCATTCCGGAAACGCTCGGCGGCTCGGCCGACCTGACGCCGTCGAACAACACCAAGACCAGCCAGATGAAGTCGATCACCCCGACCGATTTCTCCGGCCGTTATATGCACTGGGGTATCCGCGAACACGGCATGGCTGCTGCCATGAACGGCATCGCGTTGCACGGCGGCCTGATCCCCTATAGCGGCGGCTTCCTGATCTTCTCGGATTATTGCCGCCCGCCGCTGCGCCTGGCCGCCCTGATGGGCATCCGCGCCATCCACGTCCTGACGCATGATTCCATCGGCGTCGGCGAAGACGGCCCGACCCACCAGCCGGTCGAGCAGGTCGCCAGCCTGCGCGCCATCCCGAACTTCCAGCTCTTCCGCCCGGCCGACGCAACGGAAACGGCCGAATGCTGGCAGATCGCCATCAAGACGACGAACCGCCCGTCCGGCCTTGCCCTGACGCGCCAGAACCTGCAGGCCGCCCGTACGGAATATAGCGAGAAGAACCTCTGCGAACTCGGCGCTTACACGCTGGCCGGCAATGCCGACGCCAAGGTCACGATCTTCGCTTCGGGCTCCGAAGTTGAACTCGCCGTTGCTGCCCGCGCGGTCCTGGAAGGCAAGGGCGTCTCCACGCGCGTCGTTTCCGTTCCCTGCACCGAACTCTTCTTCGAGCAGCCGGATGCTTACCGCAAGGAAGTCATCGGCAACTCGCCGGTCAAGGTTGCCGTCGAAGCCGGCGTTCGCGAAGGCTGGGATGCCTTCATCGGACCGGAAGGCGCATTTATCGGCATGAAGGGCTTCGGCGCTTCCGCTCCTTACAAGGACGTCTACAAGCACTTCGGCATCACGACGGAGGCCGTTGTCGCCGCCGCTGAGGCAAAGCTTTCCTGAGGGCGCTGACAAGCGCTCTCAAATCCAATAGATAAACACCCTGAGTGAACGGGAGTGACATTCAATGACTGTAAAAGTTGCTATCAACGGCTTTGGCCGTATCGGCCGTAACGTTCTGCGCGCAATCGTCGAATCCGGCCGCACCGATATCGAGATCGTTGCCATCAACGACCTTGGGCCGGTCGAGACCAACGCCCACCTGCTGCGTTACGATTCCATCCACGGCAAATTCCCCGCCGAAGTTAAGGTCGAAGGCGACACGATCATCGTTGGCGGCGGCAAGCCGATCAAGGTTACGGCGATCAAAGACCCGGCAACTCTGCCGCACCGTGATCTCGGCGTCGATATCGCCATGGAATGCACGGGCATCTTCACCGCCCGGGACAAGGCCGCCGCTCACCTGACGGCCGGCGCCAAGCGCGTCATCGTTTCGGCTCCTGCCGATGGTGCTGACCTGACCGTCGTTTTCGGCGTCAACCATGACCAGCTCACCAAAGAGCACCTGGTCATCTCCAACGCATCCTGCACCACGAACTGCCTGGTGCCGGTCGTTAAGGTTCTCGACGACGCCGTCGGCATCGATCACGGCTTCATGACGACCATCCACTCCTACACCGGCGACCAGCCGACGCTCGACACCATGCACAAGGACCTGTACCGCGCCCGCGCCGCAGCCCTGTCCATGATCCCGACGTCGACGGGTGCCGCAAAGGCTGTCGGTCTCGTTCTGCCGCACCTCAAGGGCAAGCTCGACGGCACGTCGATCCGCGTTCCCACGCCGAACGTCTCGGTCGTCGACTTCAAGTTCGTGGCCAAGAAGGCAACGTCGGTCAGCGAAATCAACGAAGCCATCAAGGCTGCATCGAACGGCAAGCTGAAGGGCATCCTCGGCTACACCGACGAGCCGCTGGTTTCCCGCGACTTCAACCATGACAGCCACTCGTCGATCTTCGCGACCGACCAGACCAAGGTCATGGAAGGCAACTTCGTGCGCGTCCTGTCCTGGTACGACAACGAATGGGGCTTCTCGAGCCGCATGTCCGACACGGCCGTCGCCTTCGCCAAGACGATCTGATCATGGCCTTCCGCCCGCTCCTTCCGACGACAGTCCGCTGGCGTCCCTTGGAAGGAGATGGGCTGGAGCACCTGACGGTCATCCCTCTCGATCATGCCGGCAGCGCGGCCATCCGCGCTGCCGGCATTATCATTGGTGCCCGCGGCGGCACGCCCTATGGTGTCTCTTATCGAATCGATTGCTCCGCCGGCTGGGCCGTTCTTTCCTTCTCGGTCGAAACCACCGACGGACGCCGTCTCGCGCTGCTGTCGGACGGCAAGGGACATTGGCGTACCGAGGAGGGCGAGTCCCTGCCGCAATTCGATGGCTGCGTCGATATCGATCTCTATGGCTCGCCCTTCACCAACAGCCTGCCGATCCGCCGACTGGAAATGATGCCGCAAGATGGAACCGCCAAGCTCTCCATGCTCTATATCCCGTTCGACACCTTCGAACCGGTGCGGGACGGCCAGCATTATACCTGCATCGTGCCGGAGAAGCTCTACCGCTATGCGGCCGAAGACCGTGATTTCACCGTCGATCTTCCGGTCGACGAGGATGGGCTGGTGGTCGACTATCCGATCTATTTCAGGCGTGTAGATGTTTGAGCTGCGGTATCGTTACCCTTGCTCATTCGGCAAGCAATGAGCTTGTGCTTGGATCCTCGGGTCAAGCCCGAGGATGACGTGTTTTCGGGGTGCACCGCGGACAAACGATAGTTTTTTGAGATGCATCTCCCAAGTCGCTATGTGTCTTTGGCCTATTCTCAAGCACCGTCATCCTCGGGCTTGACCCGAGGATCCACGCACAAGCCTTTTGGCCCAATCGCAATTGCCCTTCAAAACGCCTCAATCTTTGTTCTCCCTGCCCTGCTATGGTCCAGATTTACCAATAAATTTTGGACAGGACATCTCCCAGGGCATTCCAAGCCGCTTCGCCGTTCTGGCAAAAGCGCATCACACCATGCCGTCGCAACCGTCAGAGTGGGCTTCAGTCGTAAAGCTCTCCTCTGAATAAGGCCATATTTGCCAATATGACCGGCAAGACTGCATGATGGGATGACGAAGGGACTTCCGCATTCCGGGCTTTTGGCCCAGCGGCGCAGGGAAAGGGGAAGACAAGGTGGAGGCATTTTACGTCATCGTGCTGGTCGGCACGGTCCTTGTTCTCATTGCGGCCTTTTCCAGCCTCCTCGCCTTCCGCTTCGGCGCACCCTTGCTGCTGCTTTTCCTGATGATCGGGCTTGCAGCCGGCACCGACGGGCTCGGCATCGAATTCTCCAACAATTACCTCGCCTATATTCTCGGCTCTCTGGCGCTAGCCATCATTCTCTTCGATTCCGGCTATGGCACGCCGATCCAGGCCTTCAAGCTTGCTGCGGCGCCCGCGCTGACCATCGCCTCCGTCGGCGTTATCGTAACGGCCGCATTGTTCGGCCTTGCCGCCACCTGGCTGCTTGGCTTCACCTGGCTTCAGGGGCTGCTGCTCGGCTCCATCGTCGCCTCAACGGACGCAGCCGCCGTCTTCTTCCTGCTGCGCATCGGCGGCATCAATATCCGTGACAAGGTACGCTCGACGCTGGAAGTCGAATCCGGCACCAACGATCCGATGGCAATCTTTCTAACACTCGCCTTGGTCGAGCTGCTCGCAAGCGGCGAAGGCTATGCCGGCATCAACCTCGCCATGCTCGCCACCTTCGTCCAGCAGATGGGGCTAGGCGTCATACTCGGCCTGCTCGGCGGCATGATGATCGTCCTCATCGTCGGCCGCTTGGAAACCGACCGCGGCCTGACCCCTATCTTCGTGCTGGCGCTGGCACTCCTCGTCTTCTCGTTTACCGGCGCCGTCGGCGGCAGCGGCTTCCTGGCCGTCTATGTCGCAGGCATCTATGCCGGCAATCGCAAGCTGCCCGCATCCGCCTCGATCAAGCGTTTCCAGGACGGCATGACCTGGCTGGCGCAGATCATCATGTTTCTCGTACTCGGTCTGCTCGCCACGCCATCGGAATTTCCGGCGATCGCCATCCCCGCCATCGCGCTGGCACTGTTCCTGATCTTCGTTGCTCGGCCGATCGCCGTCTGGCTCTGCGTGCTGCCCTTCGACTATACGCAGCGGGAAACCGGTTTCGTCGCCTGGGTCGGTCTGCGCGGCGCCGTCTCCATTCTTCTGGCGATCATGCCGATCCTCGGCGGCCTGCAGGCGGGGCAAACCTATTTCAACGTTGCCTTCATCGTCGTGCTGGTGTCGCTGCTCGTCCAGGGCTGGACCATCAAACCGATGGCGCGCCGCCTCGGTCTCATCGTTCCCCCGCGCATGGGGGCGATCGACAAGGTCGAGGTCGACCTGCCGGGCACGGTCAACCACGAACTCCTCTCCTATCGTGTCGTGAAGGACAGCCCGGTCCTGCGCGGCGAACGCATTCCGCGCTGGGCAACACCATCGCTCATCGTCCGCGACGGCAAGTCCATGCGCTATCAATATGCCGGCCGCCTGCGCGAAAACGATATCGTCTATCTTTTCGTCTCCCCCAATTATTCGCGCCTTCTCGACCGCATCTTCGCCAGCCGCGCGCCGGTCGATCCCGAGGATGCCGAATTCTTCGGTGCCTTCTCGATCTCGCCGCTGCGCCCCGCCGCCGATCTCGACGCTGCCTATGGACCGGGATTGCTGAGCGAACAGGAGAAAGGGCTCACCATAGCGGAGCTCATGCGCCATCGTCTCGGTGGCAAGGCCGACTATGCGGATCGCGTTCGTCTCGGCGAGATCATCCTTATCGTCAGGGATCTCGACGAGAACGATCATATCCAATCCGTCGGCATGTCGCTCGAGGCGGTGGAACCGCCCGTCATCATGCCGATCTTCATCAATCTCCATGATATTTTGAAGAGCGCCCGCGCCTATCTGCAGAAGCGCCGCGAGCGTGCGCATGAAGCTGTTTCAAGCGATTCGTCGACGGGCAAAAACGACGTCTGAACGCCTTGCGTCTGCGATCATCCGTAGTATGGTCGGCGCGCTTTTCGCCACCAACAATATTGGATCCTCCCATGGCAGCCTTCAAAACTCTCGACGATCTCACCGACATCTCCGGCAAGCGCGTACTGGTACGCGTCGACCTCAACGTGCCGGTCAAGGATGGCAAGGTCACCGATGCGACCCGCATCGAACGTGTCGCCCCGACGATTCTCGAATTGTCCGAAAAGGGTGCCAAGGTCATCCTGCTTGCCCATTTCGGCCGGCCGAAGGATGGCCCCTCCCCGGACCTCTCCCTCGGCCTCATCATACCGGCCGTCGAAGAAGTTCTGGATCATGCCGTTCTCTTCGCCTCCGACTGCATCGATGCTCCGGCCGCCGACGCCGTTGCCAAGATGAACAACGGCGACATCCTGCTGCTGGAAAACACCCGCTTCCACAAGGAAGAGGAAAAGAACGACGCGGCCTTCACAAAGGCACTTGCCGCCAATGGCGATATCTACGTCAACGATGCCTTCTCCGCTGCCCATCGCGCCCATTCCTCGACCGAGGGTCTCGCCCACCTGCTGCCGGCCTATGCGGGCCGCACGATGCAGGCAGAGCTTGAAGCCCTGGAAAAGGGCCTCGGCAATCCGGTCCGCCCTGTCGTCGCTATTGTCGGCGGTGCCAAGGTCTCCACCAAGATCGACCTCCTGATGAATCTGGTGAAGAAGGTCGATGCGCTTGTCATCGGCGGCGGCATGGCCAACACCTTCCTTGCTGCCCGCGGTACCAACGTCGGCAAGTCGCTCTGCGAACATGACCTTGCCGATACCGCAAAGCAGATCATGATCGAAGCCGCTGCCTCCGGCTGTGCGATCGTGCTGCCGGAAGACGGCGTTGTCGCTCGTGAATTCAAGGCTGGTGCCGACAACGAAGTCGTCGCGATCGAAGCGATCCCCGCCGATGCCATGGTGCTCGATGTCGGCCCGAAGTCGATTGAAGCGGTCAAGAGCTGGATCGGCCGCGCTACGACGCTGGTCTGGAACGGTCCGCTCGGCGCCTTCGAAATCACGCCTTTTGACGCGGCGACCGTCGCAGTCGCCAAATATGCCGCTGAATGCACCAAGACCGGCAAGCTGACCTCGGTCGCCGGCGGCGGCGACACGGTTTCGGCGCTCAACCATGCCGGCGTTGCCGACGACTTCACCTATGTCTCGACGGCGGGCGGCGCGTTCCTCGAATGGATGGAAGGCAAGGTCCTGCCGGGTGTCGCAGTTCTGCAGGCCAGCAAATAAACAAGCCTTATCGCCGTGAATGATACGGGCCGCGAAAGCTAAAGCTTTCGCGGCTTTTCCATGAGTGCTAGGATTACATGAAAGACTTTCAAACGGTTGAAATCATTTCAATCGTTTCAATTAGTTAGCCTGCCATTTCCCTCCTTCTACACTTCTGTTATCGCCGATCTATATTGTTCTTGTCGCCGAATGAAATCGCCTTGGAGAAACAAAATGAGCGAACGAATTGAAGACATTGCCGTAAAGATGGTTGCTGGTGGCAAGGGCCTCCTGGCGGCGGACGAATCCACCGCCACGATCAAGAAGCGCTTCGACGCCATCTCTCTCGTATCAACGGAAGAGAGCCGCCGCGACTATCGCGAAATGCTCTTCCGCTCTGACGACGCAATGAAGAAGTACATCTCCGGCGTCATCCTCTATGAGGAAACCCTCTTCCAGAAGGCCGCCGACGGCACCCCCTTCGTCGATATCATCAGGGCTGCAGACAGCATTCCCGGCATCAAGGTCGATGTCGGCGCCAAGCCACTCGCCGGCTTCCCTGGTGAAACCGTCACCGAAGGCCTCGACGGCCTAGCCGACCGCCTGGCGAAATATTATGACGCCGGCGCCCGCTTCGCCAAGTGGCGCGGCGTGATCGCCATTTCCGATACGCTGCCGACCTATGGCGCCATCAAGGCCAACGCCCATGCGCTTGCCCGTTACGCCGCCCTCTGCCAGCAGGCCAAGATCGTTCCGATCGTCGAGCCGGAAGTGCTGATGGATGGCGAGCCCGGCACGCAGAGCCTCGACCGCAGTGAGGAAGTTACCCGCTGGACGCTGCAGATCGTCTTCCAGGAGCTCGCAGAAGCCCGCATCAAGCTCGAAGGCATGATCCTGAAGCCGAGCATGGTCATCGACGGCAAGAAGGTCCGCAAAGCCTCGGTCGAGCAGGTCGCCGAACGCACCGTCAAGGTTCTAAAGGAAACCGTTCCGTCAGCCGTTCCCGGTATCGCCTTCCTCTCCGGCGGCCAGTCCACCGAAGAGGCGACCGCCCACCTCTCCGCCATCAATTCCGGCTATGAACTGCCCTGGAAGGTGACCTTCTCCTATGGCCGCGCCCTGCAGGACAGCGCGCTGAAGGCATGGGGCGGCAAGCCGGAAAACGTCGCCGCCGGCCAGCGCGCCTTCACCCATCGCGCCGAGATGAACTATCTCGCCGCCAAGGGCAGCTGGACGAAGGATCGCGAACAGGCTGCCTGATGCCAGCTGGAGCAATTCCAGGAAAAGTGCACTACAATTTTCTCGGAATTGCGCGGAAACAAAGGGATAGAGTGGTTCGATGGCTGTGAAAAGCTGAGCCACTTGAGTATTCGAATGAACGAAAAGCCTCGGTCGCGATGCGATCGGGGCTTTTTTGCTTTCGGGCAATAGCCAATCGGGCGTTCAGAATAGAGCATGTTACATCTGACACAATGGTAAGAATAGGTTTGCTGTGATATCGGAAAACAGACCATGTCAAATGGGTGTTACGAAAACGCGGCACTAGCTTGTCCATTTATAATAAAAGGAGCCAAATAGAGGGGTTGCCATATGCTTGCTTGGCGCAGTTTTGTTGCCGTTCTTTCTGTAGTACTAGTTGCTCAAATAGACAATGCTTGCGCCCAACAGTTGCAGACCGCCGTCCCCGTTTTTTCCGCGACCGGGCCGGACGCGGAGGCTTACGGTGAGAAACTCGGCTACCCCGTCGGCCTGCCGCTGAGCGAACAACGGAACATGATCGGCAATTTCAGTCACGCCGATAAGCTTGCGCCAACGCATACGATCGCCGCCGCCGAGCATCCGCTATCCCTCTTACGCGCCCCGTCCGAGATTTCGGTCAAGTTCACGTTCGGCACTGAAACCGGCTCTTTGTCGAAATATCTCGACACCAATCCCACCACTGGCCTGCTGATTGCCCACAACGACACGATCCTGTTCGAACATTACCAATATGGCCGCACCGACCGCGACCGCCTTGTCTCGCAATCCATGGCGAAAACTTTGACCGCCATGATGATCGGGATCGCGATTTCCGAGGGCGCCATCCATTCGATCGACGATACGGTCAAGACCTATGTGCCGGAGCTGAAAGGCACGGAGATGGGCGCCACGCCGATCCGCGCCTTGCTGCATATGGCCTCCGGCATTGCCTTCACCGAAAACTTCGGCAATCCTGACGACAATGTTCGCCTCAGCAATTCATTGCTCGGCCCGGAAAAACTCGACCCCATTACGGCCATAT
Organism: Rhizobium sp. 11515TR; assembly: GCF_002277895.1. Classification (NCBI taxonomy): domain Bacteria; kingdom Pseudomonadati; phylum Pseudomonadota; class Alphaproteobacteria; order Hyphomicrobiales; family Rhizobiaceae; genus Rhizobium; species Rhizobium sp. 11515TR. The sequence goes on from NZ_CP022998.1 coordinate 3,587,488, forward strand.
CGCGGTTCAACAAGCGGGTCGCTCCTCCCGATACCGTGTGGCACTACAGCAATCTTGACACCGAAGGGCTGAGCCTGGTCCTGACGCACGCCACCCATATGAGCATGGCGGATTATCTCCAGACCCGCATCTGGCAGCCGATGGGTGCGGAAGCCAGCGCGAACTGGCAGGTCGACAGCACCGGCCAGGAGGTCGGCTACTGCTGCTTCAGCGCGACACTGCGCGATTATGCCCGCTTCGGCCTGCTGCTCGCGCATGACGGCGCCTTGAACGGCCGGCAGATCATACCCCGCCAATGGCTGTTGGATGCCACGGAGCCGGTCAAGCAAGGCTCGTTCCTAGCGGTCAATCACGAAACGAACCCCTGGGGCTACGGCTATCAAACCTGGCTGATGCCCGGTCCGCGCCGAACATTCTTTCTGGATGGCCGAGCCGGCCAGCGCATCCTCGTCGATCCGACAACCCATCTGGTTCTCGTTCACACTGCCGTACGTGCGAAGCCCGGCGATACGGGCAGTGCCGAGCTGGTCGAGCTCTGGTCCAGCGTGCTCAAGCAGTTTCAGAACAATTGACGTGATCGTCATCGCGTGATGGGCCTTAATGCTGATACGGAAGCCAGACCTCCAACGGTGACCGCTGGTGAAGTTGTCACCGGCACAAGTTCCCGCTTCCAGCACCAGCCGACCACCGGCTAAATCCTCGCAGATCTATAAAAGCTGTGGGGGCCGCCATGAACACTGTCGCTTATGTCACCGTCGATGTCTTCACATCCGAACGCTTCGTTGGCAATCCACTGGCGGTCATCCCCGATGCGCGAGGCCTCGGCAGCGACGCCATGCAGAAGATCGCAGCCGAGTTCGGTTATTCGGAAACGACCTTCGTGCTGCCGCCTGAAAATCCCGATCACACCGCGCGCGTTCGCATCTTTACGCCGACAGCTGAAATTCCCTTTGCCGGCCACCCGAATGTCGGCACCGCCTTCGTTCTCGGCCAGCAGCGGGCGATCTTCGGAAGGCCTACGGGCGACAGACTGATTTTCGAAGAGGATGCCGGTCTTGTGGAGGTCGCCTTGTTGCGCAACGATAGCGCGGTCGTCGGCGCAAGCATTCGCGCGCCTGGCCAACTTACGATCGGCGAGTCGGTTGCCGACGAACTGATTGCCCGCTGTGTGCAGATCAACCCACAGTCGATCCGCCATACGACCCATGCCCCGATCTTCGCATCCGTCGGTCTGCCTTTCGCCTTCGCCGAATTGGACAGCCTCGAAACGCTCGCCAAGGCATGGCCGAATGCCGCCGTTTTTGCTGAAGCCGCCGCACGGCACAAGGAAGACAAGACCGGCTTCTCACTCTTTCTCTACGTGCGCTCTCCCGAAAACCCGTGGGCCATCCGCGCCCGCATGTTTGCCCCGCTCGACAACGTCACGGAAGATCCGGCGACCGGCAGCGCCTCTGCCGCGATCAGCGCCTATCTGACGTCCCTGCTTCCCGCGCAGGATGTGGAGGTAAAAATTACCATCGAACAGGGCGTGGAGATGGGAAGACGCAGCCTTATCGGCGTTGATGTCAGGAAATCTGCCGGCACGGTAAACGAAGTCTTGCTGTCAGGCAGCAGCGTCTCCGTCATGCGCGGAGAGATCCAACTTTAGGCAGCCGCACGTAGCGGCGCTGAGACCCTGAATCCGGGCTGAAATGCGCTAGAACACCTCGTTGATGACAAGCGCCACCGTCCAGACGGCAAAGGCGAAGATAGCGATCTTCCAGAAATCGGCCCTGCGCCTCAAGCCCGGCAGCCCCAAAGGTTTGATGATGTGCACCGCCATGGCGAGCAGAAGCAGCACCGCTATGGCTTTTGTCACGCTATTTTTCTCCGTTTATGCAAGAGTGAGGGCAGCCGCGACCAAAAACCGCTGCACGCCTTTCGCGATCATGCTCTAATCGTCATAGGACGGACATTTTTCCGCGCCAACAGACTGTTTCTACAGGCCGATAGCGGCAATCCGGGACACAATCAATAGCGAATACAGACAGGGCAGAATCCTGTCTTATCGGCTCCTGAAACGAGCCGCATGAAGGTGGGGAGCATGAAACGAAACATATTGCCGGTACTCGCTTTGCTGTTCGGCACGCTGTTCCTGTTTACGGGCAATGGCTTGCACAGCCTGTTGCTGCCTGTGCGCGGCACGGCCGAAGGCTATGCGACGACGACGCTCGGCCTGCTTGGCACCACCTGGGCGACGGGTTTCGTCCTCGGCTGCCTGACGGCGCCGAAACTGGTTCGGCGCATAGGTCATGTGCGCGCCTTTTCTGGTTTCATCTCCGTCATCGCCATCATCGCGCTTCTGACCGGCATCATCGTCGACCCCACCTGGTGGGTGGCGTTGCGTGCCGTGACCGGCTTCTGCACGGCCGGCACCTCAATGATCATCGAAAGCTGGCTCAACGAACGCGCTACCAATGAAAGCCGCGGCGCGATCTTCTCGCTCTATATCGGCATTACGCTAATCGGCGCCGTCGCCGGCCAGATGATGGTGCCCTTCGCCGACGTCCATACGCCTATCCTCTTCATGGTGTGCGGCATCTGCTATTGTATCGCCATGCTGCCGACGACGCTGTCGACCGCCGCCTCGCCGCAGCCGCTGAAGGCCGTCAGCCTCGACCTAAAGGCGCTCTACCGCAATTCACCGGTCGCCTCGATCGGCATCCTGCTCGTCGGCATCGCCAATGGCGCATACGGCACGCTCGGCGCCGTCTTCGGTGCGAAGGCCGGCCTTTCCCAAGGCGATATCGCGCTGATGATGAGCTCGACCATCTTCGCCGGCGCCGTCATGCAGCTGCCGGCCGGCCGCCTGTCCGATCGCATCGACCGCCGCTATGTACTTGCGGGCATGGCGGCGATCGCCGCTCTCGACGGTCTGCTGCTGTTTCTGCTGAAGCCCGGCAGCCCCTTCTTCCTCATCGGCATGGTCGTCATTTATGGCGCCGTCGCCAATACGCTCTATCCGATCGCCGTCGCCCACGCCAACGACTTCGCCGCGCCGGAGGATTTCGTCAAGGTTTCGGGCGGCCTGCTGCTGCTCTACGGTATCGGCACGATCATCGGCCCGACGCTGAGCGGCCCGGTCATGTCCTCCATCGGCCCATACTCGCTATTCTTCGTCACCGCTGTCGCCCATGTGCTGATTACCTCCTATTCGATCTTCCGCAGCCGCATGCGCGCCGCAAAACCGGCGGGTGATCGCGACGCCTACACGACCATGCCGTCGGCCAACGCGCAGATGATCACACCGGAGAGCATGGCGCTCGCGCGCAGCGAGACTTCAAAAAAGGACGATATAACTGTAAATTACGGCACCTGATCCCTCGACAAGGGAAAGGAGGAGCCGAAATGAGCCTATTCGATGATGATCGTCCCAAGCAGCCGTCCGCCCACGAGATCGGCAGCGACCTGTCGTTGCTGTCGGTGGACGAGCTGAAAAGCCGCGTAGCATTGCTCCAGGGCGAGATAGCTCGACTGGAAGAGGAAATCGCCACCAAGACCTCCGGCCGAAAGGCAGCGGATAGTCTTTTCCGCTTCTGACGCACCGTTCCAAGGCGGCTTGCCATGGCACGAAATCCGTGCGGGGCAGTCCAGGATCAAGGCATGGTCAACTCAATATTAAGCTTTACGACATATTACTACGACCATCCAGATTCGCTCTGGACTCAGACAGTTCCTCCACTTGGCGAATTGGTCTGATTTTTCTCCCTGTTTTACCTTGAGAGCCGCTTTTGCGGCTCTTCTTTTTTGTCCTGTATCGCGGACCTCGCCGAAACTGTGGAGATTAACCCTTTCTTAAGAATCGCCTTGCGAATTTCAGTTAAAACAACCATCTTAAAGTCATAAAAGCGGATGCCGAAAGCTCTTAGGGACTTGACCGGCTTTTCCTGAACAAAAGTGTTGCGTGAAGCAGGGATTTATTCGATGTCGGAACTTGGGTTGAACACGATCAGCTTTGCTGGCCACGCCGCATCGTCGGCGCAGTTCAGGGCGCTTTATTCTGAAGGCATGTCGCTGGTCGAGGAAACCGCCGGTTATCTCGACGGCCAGGGCCGCGCCGCTTCCAAGGTTCTGCCGCGCATGGCTTCGGTGCTCTATGCCGCCGAATCCATGCGCCTGACGACCCGCCTCATGCAGATGGCCTCCTGGCTGCTGCTGCAGCGCGCCGTCAACAACGGCGAAATGTCGCGCGATCAGGTATTGGCCGAAAAGAACAAGGTTCGCCTCGACGGCTTCAACGTCGATCGCACCGCTCCGGGGTGGAATGACCTGCCGGAATCCTTCCGCGATCTCGTCGAGCGTTCGCTGCGCCTGCAAAACCGCGTCGCCATCCTCGATCGCGAGATCTATCGCCCGACGGAAACTGCCATCGTTCCGGACAACCAGAACAGCGTCAAGGCACAGCTGACCCTGCTGCAGACCGCATTTGGCGGCAACTGAGCTTCAGACAATCGGCAATGAATTCAAACCGGCCGCGCCTGACGTGGCCGATTTTGTTTTGAGCAATCATCCAGCCCTCCGAAAAGCCATGCGCAGAATTAGGTCTGAAGTTGAAGCCGGGCCAAACTTGACGGATTCCGTGAAACGTCTGTAAAAAAGAGTACCTGCTTCTCTCAAGGGAGCAGCAAGCCGATATCGAATGTGCGTGGAGGACCCAATGCGCCGACTCACTTCTCACGAAAATCAAATCCGAAATTCTGAGAAGATGATGAACCATGCGCACATTGAATCTGGGCATCCTCGCCCATGTAGACGCGGGCAAGACCAGCCTCACGGAACGGCTCCTTTTTGACACCGGCATAATCGACAAACTCGGCAGCGTCGACGCCGGCAGCACGCAGACTGATAGTCTCGAACTCGAAAGACAACGCGGCATCACCATCGCCGCGGCGGTGGTTTCCTTTACCATCGGTGATGTGATGGTGAACCTCATCGACACGCCGGGCCATCCGGACTTCATCGCCGAGATAGAACGGGTGCTGCAGTTGCTCGATGCGGCCGTGGTCGTCGTCTCGGCAGCCGAGGGCGTGCAGCCACAGACGCGCGTACTCGTCAAAGCATTGCGACGCCTCGGCATACCCTTCATATTCTTCATCAACAAGGTCGACCGCCTCGGCGCACGCTATGATGAGGTGCTTGAGGATATGGCGACCCAGCTGGCGGTGCGCCCCATTGCAATGTCGATCGTCCATGATGCCGGCAGCAGGCTCGCCATGGTGGAAACCGCCGATCTCGGAGGCGATCCGCATTTCTCGCGCCTGTGCGAAGCACTTTCAATCAACGACGAGGCTTTGCTGGAAGATTATGTTCTGGCTCCCGAGCGCCTGACACGACAGAGGCTGGAGCAAGCCCTTGTCGATCAGGTGGCGAAGTCTCTCATTCATCCCGCATTCGCCGGCGCGGCAACGCGCGGCCTCGGCATCCCTGCCCTGATTTCGGCGGTCCAGACTTTGCTGCCCAGCCGTCAGCCGAACCATGACTGTCCGGTTTCAGGAACAATCTTCAAAATCGAACGCGGATGGGGTGGCGAGAAACTCGCCTATCTCTATCTGGCCTCCGGCAAGGTCGGCCTTCGCGACGATATCGAGACTGCGAACGGACCGGCAAAGATCAGTAGCCTCCAGCTCTTCCGGGATGGCAGGGCCGACAAGGTCTCACAGATCAGCGCCGGCGAGATCGCCAAAGTCGGCGGCCTCCCGAATGCCCGTATCGGAGATTGGATCGGCACCGAACGCCCACAAGGCACGCTTCGCCACTTCACGCCGCCGACCTTGGAAACCCGCATTCGCGCCATGCGCCCTTCCGAAAGCGCGGCACTCTGGCTGGCTCTGACGCAACTCGCTGAGCAGGACCCGCTCATCAACCTGCGTGCCAATGAAGAAAAAGGCGACATATATATTTCGCTCTATGGCGAAGTGCAGAAGGAGGTCATCCAGGCAACCCTCTCGAGCGAGTTCGGCCTGGGTATAACTTTTGAGGAAAGCACCGTCATCTATGTCGAGAGGCTGGCTGGAACGGGAAGCGCGGTTGAACACATATTCAAAGAACCCAATCCGTTTCTCGCAACGGTCGGTTTGCGCGTCGAGCCGCGGCCGGAAGGCGCCGGTAACAGCTTTGCCCTGGAGGTGGATGTCGGCCAGATGCCCGCAAGCTTCTATCGGGCGGTCGAGGAAGCCACGTTCGAAACGCTCAAGGAAGGTCTTTTCGGTTGGCAGATCATCGACTGCCATGTCGCCATGACAGCGGCGCGGCAAAGTTCGCCGGCGAGCACGGCGGTGGATTTCCGCAAGCTGACGCCGCTAGTGCTCGCATCCGCGCTTTCATCCGCACAGACGATCCTATGCGAACCCATCGAGCATTTTCACGTCGAGATACCGGCAACGGCTTTGACTGGCGTCCACAGCCTGCTCGCGAAATCCGGCGCATCGATGAGAAGATCGTTGATCGACGGTGGTGTCGCCTGGCTAGAAGGCACGGTGGCATCATCGATGATCCAGACGATCCAAAGGCAATTGCCAGGGTTGTCGGGCGGAGCCGGCGTTCTGGAGCACGCCTTCGATCACTATGCACCCCTATCGGGTCTGCACTACGTGCGCGAGCGCGCAGCGGCAAATCCGTTCGACCGTGCCGATTACCTGCGGCATGTGCGATGAAGGCGCGGCTCTGTATCAACGCAAAAAAGCCCGGCAAAACCGGGCTCTTTTCAAGCGGCAAATCGCAATGCGATTAGATGCCGAGACCGCCGAAGCGCTTGTTGAATTTCGAAACGCGGCCGGCACGGTCCATCATCTGCTGGTTGCCGCCGGTCCAAGCCGGATGGGACTTGGAGTCGATTTCGAGGTTCATGACAGCGCCTTCAGAACCCCAGGTCGAGCGGGTTTCATATTCGGTGCCGTCGGTCATGACCACCTTGATGGTGTGGTAGTCGGGATGGATGTTGGCCTTCATAACAATCTTCCTGTCATGCCAGGGTCCATTTGTCGCAAGGCATTGCGGCAACCGAACCGATTGAATAAATGAAGCCGCAGTCCGTTAAAGGCCACGGCTTCCAATTAAGATGGCGTGCCTATACATGAAGGCAGCGGCGATAACAAGGGGCGAAACGCCGAGTCCCTTGCTGATATGGGGATTGGAGACGACTTGTCAGAGACTGGCCAGGCTGAGGAAAAGAAAAACCGTTCGATCCGTCCTCTCGGACGACTGGCGCCATACCTCAGGCGATATCGGGGTATGGCGGCAGGCGCGGTCATATCGCTCGTCATCGCTGCCGTTACCTCGCTCGCCTTGCCGGTCGCTGTCCGCCGCATGATCGATCACGGCTTCGATCAGGCCGACCGTGGACTGATCGACAGCTATTTCATTGCGATCCTGGGCATGGCCCTGGTGCTCGCCGCGGCGAGCGCGCTGCGTTATTATTTCGTCATCTCCATCGGCGAGCGTATCGTCTCCGACATGCGCCGCGAAGTCTTCGATCACGTCACGCGGCTGTCGCCCTCTTTCTTCGACGTCAATCAATCCGGCGAGATCGTCTCGCGGCTGACGGCTGACACGACTCAGATCAAGTCCGCGGTCGGCGCCACCGCCTCCGTCGCGCTGCGCAACCTCATCCTCTGTCTCGGCGCCGTGATCATGATGATCGTTACCAGTCCGAAGCTGTCGAGCATCGTGCTGATCGCGATCCCGATCATCGTCCTGCCGCTGGTCAGTTTCGGCCGATCCGTACGCAAGCGCTCGCGAGCCGCGCAAGAAACACTGGCGCAGGCGTCGGCCTATGCCAACGAGACCATCGCGGCCAACCGCACCATTCAGGCCTATAATAGCGAGGACGCCGCGACACAGCGCTATGGCAGCGCCGTCGAGGATGCCTATCAGGCGGCACGCGCCGCGATCAAATCCCGCTCGCTGCTGACGGGCTTTGCGATTGCTATGGTCTTCGGCAGCATCGTCGCGGTTCTCTGGGTCGGTGCGCAAAATGTTCTCGCCGGCACGATGTCTGCCGGCACGCTCGGCCAGTTCCTCCTCTATTCGGTCATCGCCGGCTCTTCGCTGGGCTCGCTGTCGGAAGTCTGGGGCGAGCTGTCACAGGCTGCGGGTGCTGCCGATCGCCTGGGCGAGCTGCTTGCTGAAGTGTCCCCTATCGCCGCCCCCGCCAATCCCCTGCCCTTGCCGCAGCCGCCGCAGGGCCGCGTGGAATTTTCCGACGTCCACTTCTCCTACCCGTCACGGCCGAATAGATCGGCGCTGCATGGGCTCTCCTTCTCCGTGAAGCCGGGGGAGACGGTCGCGATCGTCGGGGCGTCCGGTGCCGGCAAGAGCACCATCTTTTCGCTGCTGCTGCGCTTCTACGATCCGCAAAAAGGCCGCGTTGCCCTGGATGGTGTCGATGCACGCGACGTGCTGCCGGATGCACTGCGCGAACGCATCGCCATCGTTCCTCAGGACACCACCGTCTTTGCCGCCTCCATCCATGACAACATCGCCTTCGGCCGGCCGGGTGCCTCGCGCGACGAAGTGCTCGCCGCCGCGATCGCCGCGCAGGCGGACGAATTCATTTCGCGCCTCGAAATGGGCTATGATACGCAGGTCGGCGAGCGCGGTGTCACCCTTTCAGGCGGCCAGCGCCAGCGCGTCGCCATTGCCCGCGCCATCCTGAAGAATGCGCCAATCCTGCTGCTCGATGAAGCGACCTCCGCTCTCGATGCCGAGAGCGAGACGCTCGTTCAGAAGGCGCTGGAGGGCTTGATGGAGGCACGCACGACCCTGGTCATCGCCCATCGCCTGGCGACCGTGCTCAAGGCCGACCGCATTCTGGTGCTGGACCAGGGCCGCATTGTCGAGGAAGGCACCCATCAGAGCCTGATCCGCCACGGCGGTATTTATGCGAAGCTCGCGCGCCTGCAATTCGATGCCGGCATCGAAGAACATATGCTCATCGCGAAATAGCGATAACCGGGCAAGTCGCGTCAAATACAACCTTGTGGAAATAGTTTTAAAGTTGAGCTAGATTTTCGGCGTTATCCCGCGCTGACGCGATTCTAGGAGACGAGAACCATGTATAAATTTGAAGTCTACAAGGACAAGGCTGGCGAGTTTCGCTTTCGCTTCAAGGCCTCGAACGGCGAAACCATGTTCGGTTCGGAAGGCTATAAGGCGAAGGCCTCGGCCCTGCATGCCATCGAATCGATCAAGGCTCACGTCGGCGGCGCCGTCATCGACGACCAGACGACCGCAACCGCATAATTCTCGCGTCACGCACTCGCTGCAAAGCCATTAACGGCCGGCTGCCCTCCAGGCATGCTGGCCGTTTTGATTTTTTGGCCACGAATTTCAAAAAAATCTTTCCGCGAGTGTCGAATTCGCGCGGGCTCACGGCTCATTATATCGAAGCGGCAGGAAGCCGTTTTGCCAGCGGTGTTGTATATTCCGGCATTCAGCTTTGCAGGCGACGCCGTCCGGCCATCGTCAAACTGCAAATGGGAGATCTGTCTCATGCAATATGCTTTGATCATCCGTGAATCAGTCGAGGATTTTGGGCGTCGTGCCGATCCGACCTATAAGAACGGCTGGATCGCCTACACGCAGGCACTGATCCAGGCCGGCATCATGACCGGAGGCGCGGGATTGACGGCGCCAGAGACAGCAACAGTGGTCCGTCGCCAGGGCGAGGACCATGAGGTAAAGGACGGTCCCTTCCCTGACGGTAAGGAGCAGCTTGGCGGCTTCTACCTGATCGATGTGCCGGATCTTGATGCCGCGCTGGAATGGGCGCTGCGCGTACCGATCTCCCAGCAAGGTTCGGTCGAGATACGGCCGCGATTGCAGATGTAGCCATTATGGAGTTGGATGCCGGACGCGCCGCCGAGCAAACGGCGCGTCAATCCTACGGCAAGCTGATCGCCTTTCTCGCCGCACGCTTCCGCGATGTGCCGGCGGCCGAGGATGCTTTATCGGATGCGATCGCGGCAGCGCTGAGTACCTGGCCGGAACGCGGCATCCCCGATAATCCGGAAGCCTGGCTGCTGGTTGCAGCCAAGCGTAACCTCCTTCGCCGTGTCAGGCACGAGAACGTCAGGGCCGGAGCGCGCGACAGGATCATGATGGCCTTCGAAGAAGCGGAGGAACGCATGAATGCCGACAATTCCACCTTTCCGGATGAGCGCTTGAAGCTCCTCTTCGTCTGCGCCCATCCGGCGTTGGATCGCTCGGCTCACGCCCCACTAATGCTGCAATCCGTGCTGGCGGTCGATGCCGCGACTATAGCCAAAGCCTTCCTCGTTTCGCCGCAAGCCATGAGTCAGCGGCTGGTGCGAGCGAAAATCAAGATCCGTGACGCACATATTCCCTTTATCGTTCCGGACCGGTCCGTGTTGCCGGATCGATTGGAAAGCGTGCTCTCAGCGATATATGCCGCCTACGGCCTCGGCTGGGACGGCGTCGACGGAGAGATGGGCAAGCAACGATCCCTGGCGGATGAGGCCATCTGGCTCGGACGCACGTTGCTTGCGACCCTGCCCGAGGAACCGGAGGCGGCGGGCTTGTTGTCGCTGATGCTCTACAGCCAATCCCGTCGTGGAGCCCGGCGCGACGCGAATGGACGATATGTTCCTCTCGACCAACAGGACATGGCCCTCTGGGATGCCGAAATGATCCTGGAAGCCGACAATCTGCTGCGAAAGGCTGGCACATTCGGGCGTTTCGGTCCGTTCCAGTGCCAGGCCGCGGTCCAGTCCGTGCATGCCCACCGGCGACGTTCCGGTACGACCGGCTGGGCCGCTCTGGCCAAACTCTATGAAGCGCTTGTGATTATGAAGCCCACGGCCGGCGCGCGCGTCAGCCAGGCTGCGGTGACGGGCAAGGTGGAAGGTCCTGCTGCGGGTTTGGCTCTCCTTGACCGGATGACCGGGCGCGAAATCGTCAACTATCAGCCGTACTGGGCCGTGCGCGCTCATCTGCTGACCGAAGCGGGAGATGCGGAAAGCGCCTCCAATGCCTATCGGACCGCGATCGGCCTCAGCGACAGCGAAGCCGTGCGGCAATTCCTGCAAGCACGCCTCGATAGTATCGCATCGCCGGAGCGATGATCGCTTACTTCTCTGTTAGCTTCAGCTCGATGCGGCGGTTGGTGGCGCGGGCATCCGGCGTATCGCCCGGTGCGATCGGCTGGAATTCGCCAAAACCGGCGGCAACGAGCCTGTCGGCGGGGACGCCCTGCGAGATCAGGAACTTGACGACAGCGATGGCGCGCGCCGACGACAGCGCCCAGTTGTCCGGGTAACGGCCATTGCCGGAAAGCGGCACATTGTCCGTATGGCCGTCGACGCGCAGCACCCAGTTGATTTCAGGCGGAATTTCCTTGGAAAGATCGATGAGAGCTGTGGCAAGCTTCGTCATCTCCGCCTGACCCGCCGGATTGAGATCGGCCGCACCGGACGGGAAGAGCACTTCAGACTGGAACACGAAGCGGTCACCGACGATGCGGATATTATCGCGGTCGGAAAGAATTTCGCGCAAGCGGCCGAAGAAGTCGGAGCGATAGCGGTTCAGCTCCTGCACGCGCTGCGCTAGTGCCACATTCAGCCGTCGGCCGAGATCGGCGATCTTCACCTGCGATGACTGATCCTTGGCCTCGGAAGCCTGAAGGGCAGCTTCGATAGCGGCGATCTGGCTGCGCAGGGCGGCAATCTGCTGATTGAGGAGATCGACCTGGCTCATTGCGCGCGCGCTCACCTGCTTCTGCTCGTCAAGTTCCTGCGAAAGCGAGCCGGCCCGCTTTTCCGCAGCCTGGCTGCTGCCGGAGCCTGCAGCGAGCAAGGCCTGCAGCCGCGAGCGCTCAGTCTCCGCCGACGACAGCGACGCCTGCAGATTGGCGACGGCATCTTCCAGATCCTGCTTGCCGCCCTTCTCCAGCGCCAGTTGCTGCACCAGATCGTTGATGCGGCTGTTGAGGCGATTGAGCACCTCGTCCCGCCCGGAAATCTCACGGCTGAGGATGAACTGGCCAACGACGAATACCGTCAGCAGGAACATGATCGCCATTAACAGCGTGGACAGCGCATCGACAAAGCCTGGCCAGTAGTCGACACTTCTCTGGTGGCGTCGGTTGCGGGCGAGCGCCATGGCTTACTTGCTCCCGGTCTTCTCGGTATGGCTGATCCGGTCCGCGAGACGGTCGAGCGTGCGGCGCATCGATTTCGCCTCTTCCTGCTGGGCCTCGATCCAGTCACGCAGCATCTGCTGCTCGTTGCGCATGTTCTTGACCAAGCCCTGAATGCCTTCGGCAAGGTTTGCCATGGCCGTCACAGAACGCTGGCCGCCGCCCTCCTCGGCGATCTTGCGCAGATAGTCCGATAGCGCCCGCACATCCTCCGAAGAGGCGCCGGTCGCGCCTTCGATGACCGGGGCGATGTCGGAGCCGACGTCGGTGACGGAAGAAAGCCAATTTTCAAGTTCGGTATAGAAGCGGTTCTGCGCACGGCCGGCCTGCAGGTCGAGGAAGCCGAGGATCAGCGAGCCGGAAAGGCCGAGCAGCGAGGAGGAGAAGGCCGTGCCCATACCCACGAGCGGGCCGGAAAGACCTGATTTCAGGGCGCTCAGAATATCGCCGGTGTCGCCGGCGCCGGCATCGAGGCCTTGGATGACGTCGTTGATAGAGCCGATCGTGCCGATCAGACCCCAGAAAGTGCCGAGCAGACCGAGAAAGACGAGAAGGCCGATAAGATAGCGCGAGGTATCGCGCGATTCGTCGAGGCGGGTGGCAATCGAATCGAGGATCGAGCGCAGGGTCGCCGTGGAAAGCTGCATAGCACGGCGGTTGCCGAGCAGCGCCCGCATCGGTGCCAGCAGCCGCGGATTGCGGCCAACCTTGTCCGCATTGCCGACGGCACGGAAATGATTGAACCAGCGAACCTCCGGCCTCAGCATCAGCACATGATTGAAGACCAGGAGGATGCCGACGACCAAAACGCCGACGATCAGGCCATTGAGGCCGGGATTGTGCAGAAAGGCGACCTGCGCCTGGCGGAAAAGGATTGCCACGATGAAGCCGACGATGACCAGGAAAAGAACCATGGTCCAGAAGAAAGCCATCGGGCTTGAAAGCTTATAGGCGTAATTTCCCGATACGTTGTCGGTCGATCCGAGATCCGACAGATTCACATTTTCCATCACACGCTCCGACACCGCATCTTCCGCAGGCGGAGACTAGAGCAACATTGTGCCGAATTGAAGAGACGGAAAGCACAAAACAGTCCGTTGGCAACAGGCTGTTTTGTCATTCGAAAAAGCGAATGGGGGAATGGCTTACTTCGTCGGGATCGGTCGCTTAACTACTTCGGCGAGTGCTTTCTGGATATGCTCGTTGCCGCAGATGATCGAACTGGTGCCGAGCATGTCGGTGCCGCCCTGGAAATCCGAGACGAAACCGCCGGCTTCGCGGATCAGCAGAATGCCGGCTGCGATATCCCAGGGAGACAGCCCGGTTTCCCAGAAACCGTCGAAGCGGCCGGCAGCGACATAGGCAAGATCGAGCGATGCGGAACCGAGACGGCGCACACCGGCAACCTCGCCCATGACATGACGCAGCTCGACGAGGAACTTGCCGTGATTGCCGCGGCCGAGATGCGGAACGCCGCAGCCGATGACGCTATCCGACAGCACGCGGCGCGAGGCGACGCGCAGGCGGCGATCGTTGAGGAAAGCGCCGCCGCCGCGTTCGGTCGTATAGAGTTCGTCCGTCGCCGGATTGAAGATGACTCCGGCGACGATCTCGTCGTTGCGCTCGAGCGCGATCGAAACGGCGAACATCGGAATGCCGTGCAGGAAGTTGGTGGTGCCGTCGAGCGGATCGACGATCCAGCGATGGGCGCCATCCGTGCCCTTGACCTCTTCGCTTTCCTCGCCGAGAAAACCATACGTGGGACGAGCCTTCATCAGCTCGTCGCGGACGATCTTCTGCGCCTTCAGATCCGCCTGGCTGACGAAATCGCCCGGTCCCTTCACCGAAACCTGCAGGTTCTGCACTTCGCCGAAATCGCGGCTGAGCGACTTGCCTGCCTTGAGGGCAGCCTGAACCATGACATTGAGAAGAGCAGAACGGGCCATCGGGTTTCCTTGGATAATGCAGAAAGCGCTGACCGGGCCCGAAAGCAGGCCCCGACGGAGCGGGAGCGTCAGCGGAAATAAAAGATTGGCGGCCTCAAGACCATAAAATCGCGGGAATTTCAAGTGGTGAGGCCACGGCAGACGCAAACTGACCTCAGATCAGCTCCGCCAGGGCTCGATCCGGCATCTTTATTATCGCGCGCGCCGATACTTGTTGGCTGCATCGATGGCCGCCTTCTGCTGATAGTCCTCGATCCCTTGATAGAAATCCTCGAGCTCGGGGTCTTTCAGGCCGGCACGGCGGGAAATGACATACCAGGTGGCGGCAGCCACCGGATCCTGCTTCGTGCCGATGGCGTTGATATAGAGATGTGCCAGCTTGTTTTGCGCAACGACGTTGCCGCGATAGGCTGCAACCCGCATCCAGTTGAAGCCGTTCTCGAGATCCTGTGCGCCGCCGGTGCCGTTGATCAGCCAGATGCCCATATCGAGCTGGGCGGTATCGAAGCCTGCATTGGCGGCACGCGACAGCCACTCCCGTGCACGCGCTTTCTTTTCCGGCGGCAGATCGGGAAGGTTGAGATAGAGTTGCGACACGGCATATTGCGCGTCGGCGATGCCCTGCTCGGCGGATTTCTCATAATAGGGAAGCGCCATCTGCAGGCCCTTGGGGCCTGGATTTTCGGCCGTCAGCATCTGGGCTACGTTGAATTCCGCCGAAGGTTGACCTGCATCGGCCGCCTTCTTCATCCAGTCGTCGGCCTTCTTCTGATCGCGGGGCACATCGCGCCCTTCCATCAGGATCAGCGCGTATTTGAACATCGCCGTGGGATCGCCGCCCTCGGCCGCCTTGCTGTACCAGAAGGCGGCGTCCTTTGTGTCGCGTTTAACGCCCAGGCCCTGTGCCATCAGCTCAGCGATCAAGGTCTGTGCGGCCGGATCGCCAAGCTGCGCCCGCGGCAATGCTTTTTGGAAGGCGGTCAGATAATAGCCGCGCTGGAAGGCACCATAAGCATCGTCCACCTTGCCGGTGAAAGGCTTTTCCGGCGGCAGGTCGGGCAAGTTTGCCCCCATGCGCTCGAAAACCCCGACACCCTGGGATGGCTTGATGTCGCTGTCAGCTTTCGGCTCCGCGCCCGGCTGGATCTTTTCGGTCTTGAAGGTGCCAGCATCGGCGCCCAGAGGCCGCGTCATGACATTGTCGTTGTGCTGCGGTGCAGCCGGCACGGTTGTGTCGTCGTCGGATTGTGCATTGTCATCGGGACGTGCACCCTTCTCCGCCGGCTGCGAAACACCGGGCAGCGACGTATCACTGTTGCCTGACTGCGCTGCGGCCAGCAACGGAAATGCCGCGAGCCCGGCTGCAAGCACGGCAAGGAAGGATCGATGGCGGAATCGAGGCGCTGACGACATGAATCGCTATCAATCCTCAAACCGTGGCGCTTTTTCGTCCAGAAGCGCATTCACTTCGGCGACGATGGAGGGGGCTGCCGCAGGGTCGGCAAAAACCGCCTGATGCAGCGCGACGAACTCGGCACCCGTCAGGGCTACCTCCAGCGCCGACTTCGGATCGGTGCCGCCCATGACGATGCAGGGGATTTCGATCATCGAGGCCCACCATTCGCCAAGCGCCAGGTTCTTCGGATGCGCCTCCGGCTTGATGTCGCCGTCAAGCTTGCCGAAGAAGATATAGTCCGGCCTGAGCTCGCCGACCTCCAGCGCGCTATGCCTGTCGGCAGCGCTGCCGCCACCGACGATCAGCTTCGGCACGAATTTTTCGACGGCTTCGGTAAGCTCGGTGATATTGCCGGCGATATGCAGCCCATCGGCCTTGGCACGGCCCGCGACGCGGCTGTCCCCGGCAATGAGCGCTGCCGCTCCTGCGGCCTGAATGACCGGCACCAGCTTTTCCGCATGTTTCTGGAAGGTGCTGTCATCGAGACCATACTGGGGAATGATCACAGAGGCGACGTCTCCGCCCCTCAAGGCATCGGCCACCGCCTTCGCTCGCTGCTCGATATCGGCAATATCGGGAACGATGAGAACGAGGCGGCAACGATCTTCGGGCACGGTCATGCGAGCTTCCATGGTTTCGGCTTCCATCGTCAGCGATGGCGCACCGTTTCGATAATCGTGAGTAAATCCGTTAGCTCTCTCTGACAAGGGGCAGCGGCCGAAACCGGCAATTCGCAGCAGAGGACACTCACGACGCGAACCTTCGCAAGCGACCATTCTCACAATATATCATGCAGCGCACAATTAACTTGCCGCCCTTTGGCGTTTGACGTAGCTTTCGCCCATGTCGACCATGGACCCTTTCGCAGCCATCGCGGATCCGAACCGGCGTCATCTGCTGGAGGAATTGCGCCGCGCACCCAAGACGGTCAACGAACTGGCGCAGGGCCTGCCAATCAGCCGCCCGGCTGTCTCGCAGCATCTCAAGGCGCTGCTCGACAGCAACCTCGTTTCCGTCACCAATGAAGGCACGAAACGCATATACGCGGTCAACAGCCGCGGCTTCGACAAGCTGAACCTATGGCTGGATCAGTTCTGGTCCTGAAAAGCCCTTCGCTTTCGCGGCATTTGGCAGCCGGCGGCGGCAACCATGACAGCACGAACGGCGGTTTTGGCCTGCCGCCCTGGAGCTAAGCCAGCGATAGAAACGACATGACTTCCGGATGGGCCAGCGGCGTGACGAAACTGGCATCGTCGCGACGTGCCATCAAAACCCGGCCACCTTCGATGAATGAGGACTACAACGAGCCGAGAGTCGTCAGCGACGACATTTGTTGCATAAAATGGGGAAAATTGCGCCAACCCCTACTTTCGACGCTATGACGCTGGCGCATCCGTTTTGACGGAAATGCTCATCGATCCTGGCTGGAAATTGCCTCAAGACCTTTCGATCTGCCTCTCTTGCCCCCAAGATCGATGGCTTTTTGAACTTTGGAACGTTGCCTCAGTGAACGGAGGAACGCAGACGCTGGATTTCGTCCTTGACGCGCAGTTTCCTGCGTTTGATGTCGGCTATTTCCGTATCATTGCTAGAGGGAGATGACATTGCCGCATGGAGCGCCTCCTCGAGCGCGACATGTTTCTTTTCGAGCGATTCAAGATGAGCTTGAACAGTCATATGACCCTTCCTTCCTCTTAAGAGCCCTGACCATCCATTCGCCAAGGCTCTAGGTGTCAACCTTTTCACTGTGCCATAAGATCGTGCCTTTGTCGAAGGCGAAAACGTGGCCCATAGGCGGCAAATTCGTGATGAAGGATAACTTCCCGTTATCGCCATTTGGTGATAGGAGCTTGCGGAATTCAGGAGGCGGAACGAATGCGATTCCGCGATATGCTGGGGAAATGAACATGGCCGATCAGGAACAGGCGGAAATCAGGCTGATCGTGGCGCGTTTGCGCCAGGAACACGAGGATTATGATGCCGCAATCAATGCCATGATCGAGACGGGCTGCGACGCCCTTCGCATCCAGCGCATGAAGAAGAAGAAGCTCGTCATCAAGGACAAGCTGACCAAGCTGGAAGACCAGATCATCCCCGATATCATAGCCTGAGGAGCATAAAGCAACGATGATGACCGAAAGACCGCCTGTCGCCATCATCATGGGAAGCCAGTCCGACTGGGAGACCATGAAGAATGCCGCGGACACCCTGGAAGCGCTTGAGATCACCTATGATGCACGCATCATTTCCGCGCATCGTACGCCGGACAGGCTGGTGAACTTCGCCAAGGGCGCAAAGGACGAGGGCTTCAAGGTCATCATCGCCGGCGCCGGCGGCGCGGCACACCTGCCGGGGATGGCGGCTTCCATGACGCCGCTGCCGGTCTTCGGCGTGCCGGTGCAATCCCGTGCGCTCTCCGGCCAGGACAGTCTTCTCTCGATCGTGCAGATGCCGGCCGGCATTCCTGTCGGCACGCTCGCGATCGGCAAGGCCGGCGCGGTCAACGCCGCCCTTCTTGCTGCCGCCGTCCTGGCGCTTGGCGACGAAGAGATCGCCGACCGGCTCGACGAATGGCGAGCACGTCAGAGCGCGGCAGTTGCCGAATATCCGATGGACGACCTATGAAGGTGAAGACGATCGGCATCATCGGCGGCGGCCAGCTCGGCCGCATGCTGGCCATGGCGGCCGCACGCCTGAATTTCCGCACCATCATTCTCGAGCCGCAGGCGGATTGCCCGGCCGCCCATGTCGCCAACGCGCAGATTGCCGCTGCCTATGACGATGCGGCCGCACTTGCCGAGCTGGCGAAGCGCTGCGATGTCGTGACCTATGAGTTCGAGAACGTGCCTGTGACCGCCGCCGAGGATCTCGCCCTGCAGGTAACGGTCTATCCGCCGCCCAAGGCGCTTGAAATGGCGCAGGACCGGCTGACCGAAAAGAGCTTCATCAATGGCTGCGGCATTCCGACCGCCCGCTTCCAAGCCGTCGACAGCCAGACCGATCTCGAAAAGGCGCTCGCCGATTTCGGCGGCCAAGGCGTGCTGAAGACCCGTCGTCTCGGCTATGACGGCAAAGGGCAGCGCGTCTATCGCTCCGCCGCCGACAGCGTCGAGGGCGGCTATGCAGCCCTGGGCAGCGTGCCGCTGATTCTGGAAAGCTTCGTATCCTTCGAGCGTGAAATCTCGATCATCGCCGCCCGAGGCAGCGACGGGAAAGTCGCCTGCTACGATCCAGCGGAGAACGTCCATCGCAACGGCATTCTCCACACCTCGACGCTGCCGGCGAGCATTTCCGCGCAGACGGCCGCGGTCGCGCGCAACGCTGCGGAGAAGATATTGACGGCGCTTGGTTATGTCGGCGTCATCGGCATCGAGTTCTTCGTGCTTGCCGATGGCAGCCTAATCGCCAATGAAATGGCGCCGCGCGTCCACAATTCCGGCCATTGGACGGAAGCCGCCTGCGTCATCTCGCAATTCGAGCAGCATATCCGTGCCGTCGCCGGCCTGCCGCTCGGAAATCCTCAGCGCCATTCGGATTGTGTCATGACGAATCTGATCGGCGACGACATTCTGGCATTGCCGGAATGGCTGCGCCTTGACGACACGCTCGTGCATCTCTACGGCAAGACCGAAGCCCGGCCGGGCCGCAAGATGGGCCATGTCACACAGCTTCTGCGCTGAGATCAGCGGGAAAAAGCCCCTGACATGGTTGACAGGCCCAGTATGACAGGGTATTTGCTCCCCACCCTAAAGAGCGCGCCCTGAGCGCGCTTTTGATTGTTAAAAGACCCGGGCGAATGTGACATTCCCCCTCAGAGATCGCGGATCAGAAAAATGAAGATCAAGAATTCGCTCAAGTCGCTCAAGGCGCGCCATCGTGACAACCGTCTCGTCCGCCGCAAGGGCCGCATTTACATCATCAACAAGCTGAACCCACGCTACAAGGCTCGTCAGGGCTGATACAGCGCGCGGCTCCGGTCCCATGGATCGGGCCTCAGTTTTAGTTGATCGCATCAAATTTGTTTTGATCTTCGACATTGGCGGGCTACTATGCCCGCCATGCGCGTTTTTGCTTTGTCATATCTAGCCCTGCCGATTCTGTTTGCTCTGACTGCCTCTGCACCCCATGCGGCGCTGGCTGATGAGCCGAACCCTTTGGAAAAGCAGAATCCGGGCGAATTCTCCGGCACCCTGTCGCCCAAGCAGCAGCTCGACAATCTGTTCATAGCGCTCAGGCGGCAGCGCGATCCTGACCAGGCAAGCTTGATTGCGGATCAGATCAGTGCCGAGCTCAGCGATTCCGGCAGCGCCACCATCAATCTCCTGATGCAATGGGCCGACAAGGCCATTCAGGAAAAGCGCAATGCCGCCGCGATGGATTATCTCGATCAGGTGATCTCGCTGAAGCCCGACTATGTCGAAGGCTGGAATCGCCGCGCCACGCTCAATTTTGCGATCGGCGACTATCGCAAATCGATGGAAGACATCAATCAGGTCTTGCGCATCGAGCCGCGCCATTTCGGCGCGCTGGCCGGCATGGCGGCGATGCTGACCGAGCGCGGCAACGACGCACAGGCTCTGAAGGTCTGGGACCGCTTTCTGGAAGTCTACCCGGCGAATCGATCGGCCCAGGAGGAAGCGGGCAAGCTCTCGGAAAAACTTGCCGGCAGCCGCACCTGATTATATGCGGTGGTCTCACGGCCGAAATCGCATTTGGAGAGATGAAAAGCCGCAATATCGCGCTAGATTAGCGTCTTAAGATATTTGATCCGTGCCGCAATGATCGATTCTCTGTTCGCCGTCATCGTTCTCCTTATCGTTTTCGCCGCAGGCTTTTCCGCCTACAAGACCCGCGCCATCGAGCAGGCCTATCCCAATATCGGCGAGCTTACCGATATCGGCGGCTATCGCCTCAATGCCGTCCATCTGCCGCGTCCCACAACCGCGGACCTACCTGCGCTGGTCTTCATCCACGGTGCCAGCGGCAATCTGCGCGATCAGTTCGCAGCCTTCGCAGCGCCCTTAAGCGGCCGCGCCGAAATGCTGTTCGTCGATCGTCCCGGCCACGGCTATTCCGAACGCGGGACCGCCGAAAACGCCCTTCCCTCCGGTCAGGCCGACGCCATCGCCCAGCTAATGGACAAGCGCGGCATCAAGAGCGCCATCATCGTCGGCCACTCGTTCGGCGGCGCGATTGCGGCCGCCTTTGGCATGCGCCATCCCGAAAGAACCGAGGGCCTGCTCTTTCTCGCGCCGGCAACACACCCCTGGTCCGGCGGCGTCGACTGGTACTATACGCTTGCCGCCACGCCCGTCTTCGGCTGGCTCTTTACGCAGATCTTCGTTATCCCGCTCGGCTTGCGCCGGGTCGAAACTGGCACGCTCAGCATCTTCCGCCCGAATGCGCGGCCGGCCGATTATATAATGAAGACGGCACCGGAGCTGGTGCTGCGGCCGCAAACCTTCCGCAACAACGCGATCGACGCGGTCAATCTCTTTGCCTATGTCTCGGCCCATGCGCCGCGCTACAGCGAGATCAAGGCACCCACGATCATCATCACCGGCGACAGCGACGATGTCGTGCTGGAGGAGTTGCACTCGCGTGGACTTGCCCGGGATATCGTGGGCGCCGAACTCGTCACCATTCGCAATCTCGGCCACAAGCCGGATTATGTAACGACGGATGTCGCGATCGCCGCCATGGAACGGCTGGCAGGCCAGCCGCGCGATCTGCAAGTGCTTGCCGCACAGGCGGAAATCCGCATCAGCAGCCTCGGCAGCGAAGTTTCCGGGCGACAGCCCTCCTCTCAGGCCATGACGACATCATGACCAGGCGCATCCTCGAATATGCGGCTATGCGGCACTGTCCCGATGGTCTGCCGCACTGCCTGCAGCATGATGGAGGCCAGCCGCTCCGTTGCCGGGCTCCCCTCTGTCTCAGCACGATGCAGCACGAGATCGAGCGTCGGCAAAGACGGTAAGCCCGCCTCATCCGGCGTCAATTGCCGTACCTTTGGCGGCAGGCCGAGCGGTGTGCGCAGTGTCAGGCCAAGACCCGCCGCCGTCGCCGCCCAAAGCCCCCCAAGACTCGGGCTGACGAAGGATATCCGCCAGCCGATACCAGCACGATCGAGTGTCTTCGTGGCGATGTTGCGTAGCAGGCATGGCGCCTCAAGCGAAGCCAGAGGCATGACCTCGCCGCTATCGGCATGCCAGTGCAGGACGCCATTGGCCGGACCGACCCAGCAGAGCGGCACTTCCGCAATACGATCGGTGTAGGCCGTGCGAAAGCCATCGCTCCAGGCAAGCGCCAGATCGAGCTTGCCTGACGTCACCCGCTCAACAAGTTCCGCATTGCGCACGACACGCGCCTCAATACGCACCTTGGGATGCGCGCGGGCGAAACGACCCAATACATCCGGCAGCAGTGTCTCGCCGAAATCCTCCTGCAAGCCGAGCCGCACCCAGCCCTCAAGCTCCGTCCCATGCAGCGCCGTGGCCGCCTCGTCGTTGAGATCCAGCAGCCGCCGGGCATAGCCAAGCATCCTCTCGCCGGCATCGGTCAGCGCCAGTCCTCGCCCTGCCTTGCGGAAGATCGGCGTACCCGCCTGCTCTTCCAGCTTTTTCAGCTGGGCGCTGATGGCGGAGGTCGATCGCCCGAGCCTGTCGGCCGCCTTGGCATAGCTGCCAAGATCCATGCCAGTAACGAAGCTGCGCAGCACATCGAGATCGAAGATGACTTTTCGCATGGATAACCATCCATATTTTTGGGACTGTATATCCAGAATTATCTGATTTTCAGGATGATTATCCGCTGGCATTCTATGATCGTCAAGTGACACCGAAACAGGAGCGATCCCCATGCCATTCACCCGCATCACCCTTCAACGCGGCAAGTCGCCGGAATATCTCAAGGCACTTTCGGATAATTTCCACCGCGCTCTGGTCGAAGCCTTCGAGGTGCCGCCGACCGATCGCTTCCAGTCCATTCATCAGCTGGAGCCGGATGAGCTCATCTTCGATCGCACCTATTTCGCCAGCAAGCCACGTTCGGACGATTACGTTTTCTTCGACGTCACGATCGGCAAGCCGCGCAGTACCGAAGTCAAGAAGGCTTTCTATCGCCGGGTCGCCGAACTTCTTGCCGATTCGGCCGGTATCCGTCCCGAGGACATCATGATCACCATCACGACGGCGACACGCGAGGATTGGTCCTTTTCGGACGGCATCGCGCAAATGATCGAACAGGCTTGAGAGCCATGCCTCAGACCACATCTACCCCATCGCCCGCCATCCATCGCGCCGGCACGAATATGCGGCCGTCACCCGAGGGCATCGCCACGGCCTCTTTCCTGGTGGAGTCGCTGGTCGAGAACGTTGAAAACGGCGGCCTCACAGCCATGCGCTGCGAACTCGAACCAGGCGTCATGACGCGCTGGCATACGCATCCGCACGGACAGGTCCTTTACGTTCTGTCCGGCGTCGGACTTGCCGAACGTTTCGGCGGCCCGGCCGAGGAACTCCGCGCCGGCGATTGCATCAGCTTCGCCCCGAACGAGCGCCACCGGCATGGCGCGGGCCTGGAGAACGCCTTCTCCTATATCAGCATCCAGGCGGCGGAGAATGGAAGCGCCGTGACCTGGCTGGAGGAATGATCCATGATCGCTATGCAATATAACTTCCCCCTCCCCGCGGATTACGACATGGCGATCATCGATCGCCGTATCCGTGAAAAAGGTCCCCTGCTCGACAATCTCCCGGGCCTCAAGTTGAAAGCCTACCTGACGGCGAGAAAGGGCGATGCCGTCACGGGGAGCCGGCAGAATTTCTACTCGCCCTTCTACGTCTGGCAGCAGGA
This sequence comes from Rhizobium sp. 11515TR, assembly GCF_002277895.1. NCBI lineage: Bacteria > Pseudomonadati > Pseudomonadota > Alphaproteobacteria > Hyphomicrobiales > Rhizobiaceae > Rhizobium > Rhizobium sp. 11515TR. Next base: position 3,610,940 of record NZ_CP022998.1, read on the forward strand.
GGAGGGCCTTAGCGACTTCGTATGTGGCCCAGGCTTCCAAGCCTTGGCGGAGAATTTCGGCCGCCCTCAGGTCAACACCTGGATCGCCTGGCACGCTGAAACATCTGCGGGTATCCGCTGCGCCAAATTCGCGACACGCGAGATGGTCGCAATCGATGCCGGAACCTCGCTCGCCGAGCTCCGCGCGAGCGAAACTGAAGCGGCGGCGCAAGCTCTCTCGCACAGCGAAGCACTGGCCTCGGTCGCCGCCTTCGAGCCCACCCACTGGACGTTGGTGCGCTTCCGCCTCTTGGCCGAGCCGCCGAAAGATCCGGCTAGGTCTGGTCTGCAGACCTACAATGTCGGGCACCTCTCGCTGCCTGGCATCGCCTGAAGTGTCACCGAGACAATCTCGTTGTTTTAAAGGAAATGCGGGCGCTTTATGGATGGAAAGTCCTTTTGAATCCGAAGAGTGATCCCTCCATGGTCGATATCGCAATGATCGAAGCCGCCCGTACTCGCCTCGGCGGCCGGGCGCGCCGTACGCCGCTGCTCTCCTCGCCCTTTCTCGATGAAATCGCAGGGCGACGCCTGTTCGTGAAAGCCGAGTGCCTGCAGCACTCCGGCTCCTTCAAGTTCCGCGGCGGCTGGTCGGCGGTTTCAGCGCTGGAGCCGTCCGTACGCGCCAGAGGCGTCATCGCCTTCTCCTCCGGCAATCACGCGCAAGGCGTGGCATTGGCGGCAAAGCTGCACGGCATTCCTTCTGTCATCATCATGCCGACCGATGCGCCGAAGCTGAAGATCGCCAATACCCGTGCCTTTGGCGCCGAGGTCGTGCTCTATGATCGCGTGAAGGAAGATCGCGACGAGATCGGCGCCCGCATTTCCAAGGAGCGCGGCCTGACACTCATCAAGCCCTTCGACGAACCGCAGGTGATCGCCGGCCAGGGAACGACCGGGCTAGAAATCGCCGAACAGGCTGCCGAGGAAGGCATCGAAGATGCAAACGTACTGGTTCCTTGTGGCGGTGGCGGGTTAACCTCGGGTATCGCACTCGCGCTCGAATCCCGCGCGCCGGGTTTCAAAGTACGCCCGTGCGAACCGGAAAATTTCGACGACACCGCCCGTTCGCTGGTTTCGGGTAAGATCGAGCGTAATGCCGCCCTACAGGGCTCGATCTGCGACGCCATTATCAGCCCCCAGCCGGGCGATATCACTTTTCCAATCATGAAGCGTCTTTGCGGCCCCGGCCTTGTCGTGACCGATGAGGAAGCACAGAAGGCCATGGCTCTTGCCTTCACCCGTTTGAAGATCGTCGTGGAACCAGGCGGCGCCGTCGCGCTTGCTGCGGCACTCTTCCACGGCAGGCACATCGACGGCGATACTGTGATCGCCGCCACCTCAGGTGGCAATGTCGACAGGGAAGTCTTCGAGGCGGCGTTAAGCCGCCACTAGGTCTTTAATTCACAGCGCGACGATAGAGCGCCAGCGACCCGGCGAGAGCCAGCAGCGCGCCGCCACAGGCACGCTCGAGCCATTTCGCCCCTTCCAACTTCAGGACGCGGACCGCCTGCGAACCGAAGACCGCATAGCCGAACATGATCATAAAATCGAGCGCGGCGAAGATCGCGCCGAGGACGATATATTGCTGAATTTGCGGCGCTGAGGGATCGATGAACTGCGGCAGAAAGGCCGAGAAGAAGAGATAGCCCTTAGGGTTGGTCACGGCGACCATGAAACTCTTGAAGCCGATGGAGAAAGCGGTTCCCTTCGATTGACTCGCGCTCGCCTGCAATGCGCCGTCGATGCTCCCCTTCGAGCGCAGCATCATAATGCCGAGAAACGCGAGATAGGCCGCGCCGACCCATTTCAGGGCCGAAAACCAGAACTCGGAAGCCGCCAGCAGGGCGCCAAGCCCGATGGCAACCGCGCTGATCAGCACTGCATCGGAAAGAACGGCCCCGATCATGCCCGGCAACGCCCGCCTAACGCCGAAACGCGAACCATTGGTCAGCGCCAGCAGCACAGTCGGCCCCGGCGTCGCGATACCGATGAAGGAAACAGCCGCGAAGGCAAGCAGCGTAGTGAGATACATGGGTCCCTCCTCTTGAAAGAGAGGAAGGTTGCATGTGGTGTAGTGGTTAGCAAGGGACTTGAAAGCGGCCTTCAGTCTGCCGCACCGCTGATACCCCCCTCTGTCGCTTTCGTGACATCTCGCCCACAAGGCGGAGATTGGTAGCCGATGGCACCGACACGCCTCAAATAAACATTGGATGCGCAGCAGCTATAAATTAGTGGTTTGACGAGAAGAAGTAGCAAGCTCCAAACGATCTCCTCTTGTGGGGGAGATGTCGCGACAGCGACAGAGGGGGGTGCTTCTCCGCAAACTCAATCGCCAATGATTGCATAGCTACCCCACCAACCCCGCATCCTTCGCCGCCAGCGCGCCAATCGCCGACCAGTCCAGCTCCTCGCCGCCATGCGCCAGCAGGTTGAGGAACCGATCACGCAGCAGGCTTGCCAGCGGCAGCGGCACGTTCAGCGCCTCGCCGGCAGCCAATGCCAGCCGAATGTCCTTCTGGCCGAGCGGCGCGGTAAAGCCCGCCGGCTGGAACTTGCGATCCGCGATCAGCCCGCCATAGGTCTTGTAGACAGGCGCGTTGAAGAGCGTCGATGTCAAGAGATCGAGATAGGCGTGCCGATCAACGCCACCCTTCTCGACCAGCGCCATGGCCTCGCCGAGCGACTCAATAACCGAGGCAATGAGGAAATTGCCGCTGAGCTTGACGAGATTGGCCGCCTTCGGCTCCTCGCCGAGAACAAAGGTGCGCTGACCGATGGCGTCGAAAAGCGGCGTGACTGACTGGATGGCGTCTGGCGCACCCGCAGCGGCAACGAAGAGCTTTGCCGCAGCCGCCGCTTCCGGACGGCCGAAGACGGGTGCTGCCACGAAGCGCTGGCCTTTGGCGGCATGATCCTTGGTCAAGCGTTCGGACATGGCGACGCTGATCGTGCTGGCAGAAATATGGACTGCACCCTTGCCAAGGCTTGCCAGAACGCCGCCATCGCCATGGACGACGGCCGACAGCGCATCGTCATGGGCGAGCATGGTGAAGACAGCCTCGCCGCCGCACGCATCCGCTACGGTCGCCGCAACCTTGGCGCCCTCGCGGGCCAGAACCTCGGCCTTGTCGCGCGAACGATTGTAGACGGTCACCTCATGCCCGGCCTTGATGAGATTGACGGCCATGGCGCGGCCCATTTGGCCCAATCCGATAAATCCGACTTTCATTGGCGTATCTCCTTCTTCATCCGCCTGCTCGGGATTGCAGGCGCTTCGGCTTCAAGAAAAAACCCGCCGTCTTTCGACAGCGGGTTTCGGATGTTTGAGGTGCTGCCGCAATCAGATGTCGGCAATCACACGCCGGACTGGCCGTCCGAACCGATATAGGCAATGCGCAGCATGTTGGTGGCGCCCGGCGTGCCGAGCGGCACACCGGCCGAAATGATGATGCGGTCGCCCGGCTTGCCGAAACCTTCCTCGGCAACGATGCGGCAGGCATTGTTGACCATGTCGTCGAGGTCGGTCGCATCGTGAGTGACCACACAGTGCATGCCCCAAACGACGGACAGGCGACGTGCCGTCTGGATGATCGGCGATAGCGCCAGGATCGGAACCTGCGGACGCTCGCGCGAGGCGCGCAGACCGGTGGTGCCGGAGGACGTGTAGCAGACGATGGCGGCAAGCTTCAGCGTCTCGGCGATCTGGCGGGCGGCGAGCGAGATCGCATCGGCGCCGGTCGCTTCCGGAAGAGCGCGCTGGGCATAGATGATGCCGGGATAATGCGGCTCGCGCTCGATGGTGCCGGCAATGGAAGCCATCATGGAAACAGCTTCGACCGGATAGTCGCCGGATGCAGATTCTGCCGAGAGCATGACGGCATCGGCGCCTTCGAAGACGGCGGTCGCGACGTCGGAAACTTCGGCGCGGGTCGGAACCGGCGCGGAGATCATCGATTCCAGCATCTGCGTGGCGACGACCACCGGCTTGCCGGAGCGGCGGCAGGCGCGGATCAGCTGCTTCTGAATGCCGGGAACGGCTTCCAGCGGCATTTCCACGCCAAGGTCGCCGCGGGCCACCATCAGTGCGTCGGAAAGCTCGATGATTTCCTCGATGCGCTCGACAGCCTGCGGCTTTTCGATCTTCGACATCAGGCCGACGCGGCCATGCGAGATCTTGCGGACTTCCGTCAAGTCTTCCGGGCGCTGGATGAAGGAGAGCGCAACCCAGTCGACTTCATTGGTCGCGAGAACGGCATCGAGGTCGGCGCGGTCCTTGTCGGTCAACGCGCCGACGCCGAGCAGCGTATCGGGCAGGCTGACGCCCTTGCGGTCGGAAATCTTCGTGCCCGAAATGACTGTTGTGACGATGCTCTTACCGTCGCACTTTTCGGCCCGCAGCGCCAGCTTACCGTCATCGATCAGCAGGCGGTGGCCGGGCTGAACCGATTCCAAGATTTCCGGATGCGGCAAGTAGACACGCGTGTTGTCGCCGGGGATATCCTGATTGTCGAGCGTGAAAGTCTGACCGGGCTTGAGATCGACCTTGGTGTCAGCAAACTTGCCGACGCGCAGCTTGGGACCCTGCAAGTCAGCGAGAATGCCGATCGGCCGACCACAGCGAGCTTCGACGGCGCGAATGCGCTGGATCAGCGTACGCATCACATCATGGCTGGCATGGCTCATGTTGATGCGGAACAGGTCCGCGCCGGCCTCATGAAGCTTCTGGATCATTTCCTCCGAAGAGGAGGCCGGACCGAGCGTTGCGAGGATTTTGACTTTTCGGTTTCGTCTCATCAATTCTGGCTTTCTTGGCTGCCCGAGGGCTCGGAAAGCTGAACCATCCAGCTCGCCTGGCGCCCGGTGTCGTATTCCTTGAATCCCATCTTCTGATAGCCACGAGCGTAGCAATCCTTGACGCCTGGGATTTTGAATTCGTTTTCCGCCACACACATTTCGACGTCGCCCGTCCAGCGGCCGCCGCGGGCCGCGTCTTCTGCGTAGAGGTAATAATAGCGGGATTGAAGCGGCCCCTCGATCAGAGTCGCGCAGGTGTTGGCCGGAATCTGCCACCAGCCCTCCGTCACCCAGCCATCCTTCGCGCGATAACCGATCGCCACGCCGACGAGGTTCTGCGTACCGTTGCACGTTCGGAAATCGGCATGAGCCGCATTCGGCATGAAGAAGAACGGCGCTGCCGCAGCGAGAATAAGGAAGGCGATTCGGGCGAGCGGGCCTGACCGCTTAACGAAACGTGGCGCGACTTGGCTGGACACGGCTTCCAATTGGCTCCCGGTTATTCGTTGTTGCGTCTTCTTGCGCCGCCATCCCATGAATGTCAACGCAACTCTAATCGATTATATTTTCTTCACGGGATGGTGACGGCACCATGCGCCGCTCTCCATCCGATCGAAGCTGCAAACCTTGCACCTTCCATCCGCACATGCAATCAAACAAAGAGTTGAAAATTTCAATAATCGACAATCCCCATGACCGATTTCAGACCGTTTGAATTCATACCCGGCAATCGTGACAAAGGCATGGTCATTCTCGGCGATCACGCCATGCGGCGCCTGCCTGAGCATTATGGCAGCCTGGGCCTGGCGGAGACCGCCTTTTCCCGCCACATCGCCTACGACATCGGCATCGAAGGCCTGTGCCGTCATCTCTGCGCGCGGCTTGATGTGCCGGGCGTGCTGGGTGGCTTTTCCCGTCTTCTGATCGATCCGAACCGCGGCGAGGATGATCCTACGCTCATCATGAAGATCTCGGACGGAGCGATCATCCCGGGCAATCATCCGATTACGGATGAGGAATGGAATTACCGCATAGAAGCCTTCCACCGGCCCTATCACAAGGCGGTGGACGAGACGGTTTCCGCCGTTGCCGAGGCGACCGGCAAGGCGCCCCTGGTTTTCTCGATGCACTCCTTCACACCGGCTTGGAAAGGCGTGCCGCGCCCCTGGCATGCAAGCGTGCTCTGGGACAGCGACGACCGTGCCGTTGTGCCGCTTCTTGCAAAGCTCGGCGCTGATACCGATCTCGTTATCGGAGACAACGAGCCTTATGACGGTGCCTTGCGCAATGACACCATGTTCCGTCATTGCATGATGAAGGGCATTGCGCATGCGCTGCTGGAGGTTCGGCAAGATCTGATCGGCGAAGAGGCCGGCATTGTCGAATGGGCCGATCGCCTGGCACCAATCTTCGCAGAGATCAATACCGATCCGGCGCTCCATGAATATAAGCGCTATCCTTCGCGCACTGGCTCTTATGAGGCATGAGGCGGCACGCGAATTGAGGAGAAAGAGATGACCACACTCACCAAGAAACAAGAGATCGAGCTCGAGGCTGCCGCCTTCCGCCGTCTCGTTGCGCATTTGCGCGAACGCAGCGACGTTCAGAATATCGACCTGATGAACTTGGCCGGTTTCTGCCGCAACTGCCTTTCCAACTGGTATCGCGAAGCAGCTGAAGATGCCGGGCTGCCGGTCAGCAAGGATGAGTCGCGCGAGGTGATCTACGGCATGCCCTACGAGGATTGGAAGAACCTGCACCAGAAAGAAGCCTCTCCTGTGCAAAAAGCCGCTTTCGAGCAGAACAAGCCGAAAGATTAACGCTCCCTTCACCAATTCGGCTTGACCTTGCGCGCCATTCGCGGCACGTCAACTGCCCGATCGAATTCGAAATCCCGCGCAAGCCATGAAGCGATGTGCCGTATCGGTGACCGACCGATCTCATCTGCGACGGGCTGCAAGCGACCCCTTTAAGACCCTTTAGGAGAATTGCATGGAAGAGAACAGCGTCGAGAACGTGGCCGCGGCGGAACTGCGTCAATTCATCGAGCGCATCGAGCGCCTCGAGGAAGAAAAGGCCGCCATCCAGTCCGACATCAAGGATGTCATGGGCGAAGCCAAGGGCCGCGGCTTCGACACCAAGGCGATCCGCACCATCATCCGCCTTCGCAAGAAGGACGCAAACGAACGCCTGGAAGAAGAATCCATCCTGCAGACCTACATGGCCGCGCTCGGCATGGAATAATCGAGGCTTCACAAGCCTTGCGAGACGATCGGGAGCCGGTTTGCCGGCTCCTTTCTTTTTGAGCGCATCACTCTGTGAAAAGACGACCGATCAATTCGGCGGCACTCCCCTGCCACAGCTCGCCCCTGCCGGTTCCTGACCAGAGAGACAGGAAATCCGGCAATCCCTTCGCCGTCGATGCACTACGCATGTCCCGCGTGAATTTGTTCTGCGCCGGAAAGGGAAGAATGGCGTCAGCCTTCCCATCCATCTCATCCATGAAGCGGTTCTCGATCCCGCGCGCAAAGCGGCCCGAAAAGGCGCGTGTCGTGCGCGTCCTGCGTTCCGATGTTTCGACAAGCTTCTTGCGATAGGGAGCCGACGTTCCGGCCTCCGTGCAGGCAAGGAAGGCCGTGCCCATCTGCACGACCTGCGCACCCGCCTGCAGCGCCGCCCGGATATCGCTCGGGGTCATGATGCCGCCGGCTGCGATCAGCGGCACGCGGATGGTGCCAACGCATTGCGCCATGAGATCGCGCATTCCGATTTCCGGATCCGCTGCCCTAGCATCGAAAATGCCGCGATGGCCCCCCGCTTCGAAGCCCTGCAGCACGATCGCATCCGCGCCGCTCTCTTCCAGCCTCCTCGCCTCGTCGAGCGTCGTCGCCGTGCCGATCAGCGGGATACCTGCCTTTTTCGCCTCGCGTACGTGATCGGTCGGCAACAGGCCGAAGACGAAGCTGAAGCAGGCCGGCTTGATGCGCAAGACAGCTTCAAATTGCGCATCGAAATCCTCTTCATAGGGAGGAGAAAGCTGCGGCGACGGCAGCTTCAACTCCTGGCGATATCGCGCGGTCGCCGCCGCCGCGCGCTCAAGCCTATCGGCCGAGACCTCCGGGATTGAATGCGGGATGAAGAGATTGATCGAAAACGGCTTGTCGGTTCGCTGGCGCACCTGGGCTGCAAAGGCTTCTATGGCCGCGGCATTGGAGTACGCGCCGCCCATGGCGCCGAGAGCGCCGGCAGCGGAAGCCGCAGCCACGAGATCCACCGACGAGGGACCACCGGCCATCGGGGCGACGATCAAGGGATGTTTCAAGCCAAGCTGTTGAAAAAGATTGCCGTCCATAGGATCGTCCTTCCGGAAATGCCCGCCCAGGTCTCAACCCAACATAGGTGTTGCGCGATGAGTTGCTAGGAGCGACCAAGCGCCGCGGTGCGGGCCTCGATCGCCTTGATCACCGACACCATGTCGAGCCGGCCATTGCCGAGCTCGACGCTCTCGCCATAAAGAGTGCGGCAGAGATCGAGGACAGGCGATGCCATGTTCGCGGCGCGGGCCGCCTCCGCGATCAGTTTCGTGCTGTTGAACGCATCGGCCGTCGCCGCCTGCACTGAAAAATCCTGTGCGATAAGCTTCGGAATTTTCACCCGCGTCAGATCGCTGGCCATCGGGCCGGAATCGATCGCGGCCTGGAAGGTCTTGAGATCGAGCCCGTTGCTCTCGGCAAAATGCGCGGCCTCGGCGAGCCCCGCCAGCATCGTGCAGAGATAGAGATTGACGGTCAGCTTCATGAGCAGCGCATTGCCGACCGGGCCACACAGGATCGTCTCGCGGCACATAGGCGCAAGCAGCGGCTGCACCTCGGCTACCGTCTCCGCATCGCCGCCGAGCAGCGCGACCAGCTGCGCTGTCTCGGCAGGCTTCCGCGAGCCCGAAACCGGGGCTTCGACATAGCGCCCTCCGGCTGCGAGAATATCGGCGGCTAGCCCGCGCGAGTAGCCGGGCGGATTAGAGCCCATCGAAACCACGATGCGTCCGGATACCAGCTTGGCGAAATCCGGTGTCCCGCGCTGCAGCACCTCGTCCAGCACCATGTCATTGACCAGCATCAGGATGACGATGCGGGCGCGCTCGAATACGTCCTCGACACTTGCAGCAACAGTTGCGCCAGCCTCGCGCAACGGTTCTACGGCGGCGAGCGAACGATTCCAGACCACGAGCTTCGTGCCGGCCCTTGCAAGATTGAGGGCCATCGGCTGGCCCATGACGCCGAGACCGACAAAGCCGATCTCCTCGCCCGGCGCGGCACCGGGACGTTCACTGACGCTGGTCATCATAACAACTCCGATGGTTCGGGTGACTATGCGAACTCTGATGTCAGAAGCCGGCGGGGGCGCTCAGATGCCTTTCCCGCCGGGTATCGGTTCATGGTCCTCTTAGAACAGGCGGTCCAGCCACTCATCCTTGTCCGGCGCGCGGCCGAACTGGATGTCGGTCAGCGCGGCCTTCAGGCGCTGCGTCGTAGCACCGGCATTGCCGTCACCGATGGTGAACGTATGCTTGCGGCCCTTCAGCTTACCGATCGGCGTCACGACGGCTGCCGTGCCGCAGGCAAAGGCTTCGCTCAGGCGACCGCTCTCGGCATCGGCCTGCCACTGCTCGATCGAATAGGGCTCCTCGCGCACGGTCAGGCCCGTGTCGCGTGCCAGCTTGATGAGGGAGTCGCGGGTGATGCCCGGCAGGATCGTACCGGTCAGCGGCGGCGTCTGCAGCGAACCATCCTTGAACACGAAGAAGATGTTCATGCCGCCAAGCTCCTCGATCCAGCGCTTTTCGACGGCATCGAGGAAGACAACCTGATCGCATCCTTCACGCTGACCTTCGGCAAGCGCGGAAAGGCTTGCGGCATAATTGCCGCCGCACTTAGCTGCACCGGTGCCGCCTGGAGCGGCACGCGTGTAATTCTCGGAAAGCCAAAGCGTAACGGCCGATCCGCCGCCCTTGAAGAAGGAGGCAACCGGGGATGCAATGACGCAATAGATGTATTCTGCGGACGGCTTTGTGCCGAGCGCGACTTCGGTGCCGATCATGAACGGCCGCAGATAGAGCGATGACCCCTCGGCCGTCGGAATCCACACGCGATCGATCTTGACGAGCTCGCGAACGGATTCGACGAAAAGATCCTCGGGCAGGGTCGGCATCGCCAGCCGCTCGGCCGAATTGTGGAAACGGCGCGCATTGGCGCTCGGGCGGAAAAGGGCAGCGCCACCATCCGGCAGATGATAGGCCTTCATGCCTTCGAAGATTTCCTGGGCATAATGAAGCACTACGGTTGCCGGATCGAGAGCAAGCGCCTTGCGCGGCTCGATCTTGGCGCTGTGCCAGCCGCGATCCTGCGAATAGCGGATCGTCACCATGTGGTCGGTGAAAATGCGGCCGAAGCCTGGGTTCTGCAGCAGCGCTTCCCGCTCGCTGGCCGTCGCGGGATTGGGGTTTTTCTGGATGTCAAAGGTTAACGTTTCGCCGTTGCTCATGGCTCCTCCAATGCTTCTTTTGCCGCGGCTTTCGCCGCCCATCTCCCGAAGGATGGTGTAAATCAAATCGGGTGGTATTTGATTGCGTTTACGCCTGTTCTCACGCAAGTTTAAGAGCGATTTGCATAAAATTATGAGGCGAATCGCTATTTCTCGCTTGCAAGCTGGCTATCGGTCTCATGGGCCTCCATCAGAGCGTTTTCGCGATGGCTTCGGCGGCGGCTGCACCGGTTTCATAGGCGCCGTGCGCGGTAGAATAACGCGTCTTCGAGCAGGCTTCTCCGGCGAAGAACAAGCGCCCGTCATGGGGAGCGGCGAGGACGCCGCGGAGATCGTACGCACCGGGCGTCGCATAGGAATAGGAGCCGCCAAAGAAGGGCTCTCCCGCCCAGGCCGATGCGGCCAGCGGCGACAGCATCTTGCCGACATCGGCGCCGAAGACGCGCTTCAGCTGTTCCACCGAAAAATCAAACATCGCAGCGACGCCCTGCCTCTCAAGATCGAGCGCAAGGTCGGCGGCGAAATAGGCCTCGATGACCGGGGTACCGAACGGCTTCAGCTGATACGCCCCTGTCCGGCGGCTATGCTGCGATCCCATCACATGCGCATCCTCCGGGAATATCCGAGGTTCGGCTGTGCGAAGAAAGAGCTTGTTTGCCAGGCCGAGCGGCAGGTGGGAGGCCGCTTCGATCTTCTCCGGGAGAGGGGGCCAGAAGGCGATGCGTTCGGCCGCAAGCACATTGGTGGAAACGGTGACAACGACGGCCCTCGCCCGCAGCTCGCCCTTGCCAGTCGAAAGCACGAGATGGCCGGCGCCACTGTGGTCGATGCGGTGGACCTCGGCACCAACAACGGTTCGCACCGGCAAGCCGTAGGTCGCAACCAAAGTGCCATAGCCCTGCCGCACGCGCCAGTCAGGACCAGGGCCGGGATCGTAGCGGCCAAGATCGATCACCGACGACTTGTCGAGCTCTCCCCCGGTCATGAAGGCGCCGACGGCGTAAATCCTTTCATTCCACGGATCATCAGGCGACAACATGGCCGAGAGATCGGCATCTGCATCTCCCTCATACTCATAGACCCGCTCGAAGAAGTCGTTGACGGCGGCGGCTGCAGCCTTCGCATCGGGATCGTTCTGTTCCAACCGGTGGCCGCCGTCGCTCCAGGGCGCGGGCGTGCGATCGACGGTCAGACCTACCTCTTCGGCAATATCAGTCCAGGCGTTGGTTCGCGCGCCATGCAGCCACCCGCAGCCCAAGTCGAGCGCGGCGGCATCGGCTCCGAACGGATGGATCGAGCGGGCGCGGCCACCGACGCGATCGGAGGCTTCGAGCAGGAGGACCGAGAGATCCGGCCGAAGCAATTGCAGCTGCCGGGCAGCACTCACTCCTGCCGCTCCGGCACCAATCACGGCAACGTCAATCTCGCCGCCTCTCCAGGATTCGATGGGCATTCCAATTCCTCTTCGCGCAAGCGCTGGAGAATAATCCAGCCGCGCGACTTGGTGCTATGAGGCTCGCCAATCCGCCGGCGCGAACCATGTCGCTCATGTGTAGCCGACCTCAGCGCGGCCTGTAAACGGGCGCAACGGCGGGATACCAAATTGCCGCATTGAGCTGAAACCGCGAATGTCGTACGTGCTTCATCCAGACAGATAGTGAGGAAGATCGTGCGGAAACGGACCTTCGGAACAACACTCTCGACCGCGACGCGTAGTATTGGAGGCGCTTGTGCCAACACAGCTCAATAAGACGGCAGCCACACGTCGCGCCTCTTTCAAATCGCATTCGGAAACACCGATGTTCACGAAGGAGTGGTCCATACCCGTAATCCTCGGCGTCCTCCTGCTCGGCGTCTGCGGACTGATCGCCTATTTCACCTGGACCCTCATGCCGCCGGCGGCGACAGCACAGAATCATGCCGGCCGAGCTGTCACAGTCAACGACGGCAATGGTCATGCGATTGCCGATCCCGCGCCGAAAAAGCAGCCATAGCTGTAGCCGCAGCTACACCGACCGATAGCGGAAAACGCTGGCCATGCCCGCGAGCGATAAGCTCGCACCCGGCAAATACGCCATCAAATGGCAGGCCCTTCCACCGGCGGCCACAAGACCAACGGCAGCTACGGCTTTACGGCAGCACCCTGGTTATAGGGCTGACTATCCGACGACGCACTTCTTGACGAAATGCAGCCAGCTGTCGTTGCGCCGGATGGTCGCGCGCGGCAGGCCGAACGGATCGTCGCCCGGCCGCGCCCGACCGCGGCGCGTCGTCGTCGCGGCGCTGTAACCGGCTTCATAGGCAAGCACGCGATCAAGCGGCGTTTCGTCGCCATAGGGAAAACAGAAGGACGAAACGCCTTCATCGAGCAAATCCTCAAGCAGCTCGCGCGAATGCGTGATCTGACGGCGCGCCTCTTCCATCGGCAATTGCGGCAGGCGAACGTGATCGAGCGTATGCGATCCCACCTCATGTCCGAGGCTGTGCCAATGCTTCAGCTGTTCGACCGACATGCAGGGCGCCTGAGCCACGCCAAGAGGGACATCCCAGACATTGCTGCCGCCGATCTGGTTCGCCACAACGAAATTCGTGGCGGTGAAACCAAACTCCTGCAACACGGGCAAGGCATTCTCATAGACATTTGCGTAACTGTCATCGAAGGTGATGGCAGCGACTTTGCCGGCCTTCTCGCCACGGATGTAAGGCATAGCCTCACGCAGCGACACACCCTGAATTCCGATCTTTTTCAGCCATTCCATCTGACGGCGGAAGGCTTCGGGATGGACGACCATGCTTCTGAACGGCGCCTTACGCGACGGCGGCACCGCAATCTGATGATATGCGAGGATTGGAACAGCCACGATGGATCGTCTCAGATGATGCGGCGCGAGCGAAGCGCGATCTTGGCGCGATAGAGCGGCCGCAACACCTCTCTGGAGAGCCGCTCTGCCAGTGTCTTGCGACCCTTGATCGTACTGCCGCCGAGCTGAGGGGAAATTTCACGCACGCCGCCAGGCAGGACCGAGAGCGGCGATACGCGCGTAAACCAGCTCATCTGCACGGTGGTATCGACGGGCCGGTCGAAGACGGAGGTCGCCTCCAGCAGGCGGATGGCGGCATCTCGGCTGACGAGCTGGGCTACCATGCCGAGACCGATCCTCGTCGGTTGAATGACATCGGTCTCCCCCTGGGAAAGAACACATCTGCCGTGCTCCTTGCCCATGCGAAATGGGAAGCGAATGAAAGAACCTGGCTTCAGGCAGGCCTTGGCGGCAGCAAAGGCCGCATGGAACGCGTCGTCGATCTCGACATCGTCCTCGAAGATGAGACCTGCGTCGATATTCTGCTCGACAATGGCAGCCCAAGCCTTGCGATGCGACAGAAAGCAGGCGATTTCGCCCGTGCTCATGGCAAACGGATAATATGGCTTCTGCAGCCGAGGACGATAGACACTGTCGATCTCGACGGCACTCAGAGTGCGGCCATCGACTGCCTCGATGATCTCGCTTTGCACCGGAAGCTTTGCAGCGAGCCTTTCGACCTGCGGCATGCGGTCACGGGCGCGATCCAGATGGATGATGAAGCCACGAATGACGGGTTGGCCGGGCGCGTCCAGAACAGCACCGACCGGATTGGACGCAGGAGCGAACTCGAATCCCGTATGAGATCTTTCGAGCGGCATCGCCGAAGACGGGTTGAATTCGTGGGCTTGCATGAATGGATACCTCGAGGTCATATTTCGCGAGGCTCTAGCAATCCTGAATGAAAGCGAGCTTAGGCAAACCTGAGGCGAAACTGAAAACGGTTGTTTTCAACGGGTCTGAACAACTGAAGGAAGCTAGACGAGCATGCTGATGCGGCCGCTCGCGACCTTGTCTTCGACCCAGCGGCGTTCATCCAACCAGGCATGGCGTTTCCACCCTTCCCAGCTGAAACCGCACAGCTTCACGTCCCATTCGTCGGCAGGCAATCGTGACAGCACATATCGGATGCCGAAGAAGCCGGTGCTCGGAAAGAGCTGGTGCATGCGGCATTGGCTCACACCGAGTTCCTCGCAGCCCTCGATGTAGAACTGTGGCGGCATGATGCGGATTTCCTTGCCGGCCGCGCCGACCAACTCGATCGTCCGCATTGTCCAATCGCTTCTTCGGCCTTTCAGGCGTGAGAGCAGATTGGGCTTGGGGTGATATTTGCGGATGATATCGGGATGATAGGCCAGCACGACTTCCTTTGCAGCCGTGAAAGTCGGACTGGTCAGAAAGGCCGGATCCGTCAATCGGCGCTGCATGGGCTTGCTGGAAGCTGCAAGCATGAGAATATCGGTGCGTGACCCGCTCAGGCCGATCGAGGCCTTCGGCTCGTTGAAACGCATTGCAAATTCTGCATTGTCCACGACCTCCGAAAGGTCACGCTGCAGCTTGCCATTGCCAATGATGATTGCCGTCTTGCGGGTCAAATATGAATATCCATCAGGTCTGAAATCGCCGACCTAACGGAGCCAAATGAAGCCAAACTGAATGCCGGATCAGGGAAGGATGCATAAATCCTGACGTGAACCTGAAAGCCGTCGCAATGTCACCTACAAGCAACAGCAGTGCCTGAAAACCGCGCTTCAGCTCAGATCTGCATGCAGTCCGTGGGCCGCGCAAACCCGAGTGAAATCGCAAATGGACAGCATGCTGCCGAATCAAAAAGGAGCCCAAACGGGCTCCCGAAAATCACGCTGAAGTGGATGCCTGTCCTATTCGACCGAATTGAACTTCTTCACCTGAAGGAAATTCACTGCACTTCCGCTGAAGCGTTCAGGATCGATCGACGCCGTCTGCACCTTGAAACCATCCGTGTAAACGGCAGTCGGCTGGGCACGGAGCGTCGGGCTCACGAAGCGCGGCGCCTTGACCGGGCGGTTCACGATCTCGACCCGGGCCTTTGCGATCGCCCATTGCGAGATCATCTTCTCCGTCAGCGTCGGCGCGGTCGTCACCGTTGCGCGGCCCGAATCGGCCACGACGGCGTCCTGCTTGTTCGGCCGGCCGCCCTTAGTCGCGATACCGGCGGCAATCGGACGTTCCTGCGGCGTCGTCGGCTCGAACCCGTCGTTGAAGCGACGGCTGCTGGCCTTTACCTCATTGCGGACTGGTGCAAGCGCGGCCACCTGCATCGGCATTTGCTGTGCCGGTCTCTGCTGTGGCAGGACGGCGGCAATTGCCTGCGCCGCATCGTTACCGGCAGCCGTGCCGTTACCGGCGGGCGCCAGTTGATCCTTGGACGCGACGTTGTTCGACGGCTGCATCACCGGAATCGCATTATTGGCATCCGATCGATCAGGACGGCTTTGCTCGAGAGCCGCAATGACCGAAGGCGAAAGTGCACCTGCGTCAGCCTGGTCGTCGGCGGCCTCCTGATCGGCATCGGCTGATGCCAGCAGGCTTTCGGCCAATTCCGGACGCTGCGCCGGCACCGGAACGGCAGCCAGCTGGCCTTTCATGTCAGCCTCGGCCGATGCCACTTCGGCATCGCCGGGTGAACGGCGGTCAAGCAGGGACGGCACGGGCACGTGATAGGAGCGAAGATCGGCATATTGCGGCTGGTCGCCCGTATCCGGCATGGCGGCGGCAAGCGCATCCTGCGCCGCGTTACGCGACGGCGAGACGAGGGCCGAAGCCACATCGCTGCCGGCAGGCTGATTGCCGAATGCCGGGCGAACCTGCGGAACGGGCGCGTTTACGCTGGCAACTTGGACCTGGGCCGGAGCCGGAGCGGCGCCATCGTCACCATCATCACTGGCAGCCGGAGCCGGCTGGCCCTTGCGGGCAGCCGAGGCGACAGCCACCGGTGCCGCCGTCGTTCCACTATCTGCATTATCCTCTTCCTCATCCGCACCGCCACCACCGAACAGGCGGGCAAAGAAGCCGCGGCGCGGCGAAGAGGAGCTGGCAATCTGGATATCGTCGGACGACATGCGGCGCTTGTAATCGGCGACCGCCTGCTGATAGCCCGGCAGCGGCCGGCCGTCGGCCGGAATATGCATCGTCTTGCCATCAGGGAAGAGGCGGACGAGATCCTGGCGATCCATGCGCGGCCATGCGCGCACGCCGCCGACGTCCATATGCACGAAGGGCGAACCGGAGGTCGGATAATAGCCGACGCCGCCCACCTGCAGCTTCATGCCGATTTCGCGCAGCTTGGTGAGCTTGACGTCCGGAATATAGAAGTCCATCGCGTTGCCGAGCATGTGCTGGCTCTTCTTGGCAACGCCGGTATGGGCGGAGCGCGTGCGCAGCATCTCGTTGGTGCCCGGCGAACGGAAACCGCAGATCACGTAGATGAATTCATGCGAACCGCTTTCGCGGTAAACTTCCCAGATCAGGTCGAACAGGCGCGGGTTCATCTTGGTCGGCTGATTCTTGCGCCAGTCGCGCAGGATGCGATTGAGCTTCTCCAGGCCGTCCGGATCGAACTTGCCGTTGCGCTTGTAGGTGATGACGGCCTTCTCGCCGGTATGGACGTAATAGATCTTCAGGCTGCGGGTTTCACCGCCTGCCTGAGAGGGAGTGCCAACGAAAACAGGGGTAGAAACGGCCAAAGCAAGGAGGCCAACGGCTACGACCTTGGCCACCTTGCTAAATAGGTTAGAGCACGCAGAATGCCAGCTCAAGCTATTAGGCTTGGTATTTGCACTCAAATTCGGCAATTCGATCCCCGTCCGACAGACAATGTCGCATCGTGTTCCAAATGGCTGTCAATTGCGGTGACACGATGGCAAAAATGCCACACATGGTCGACCCCTTCATACATGGTGAACGATGCACTAACAAGTGCTTTACGACGGGTAACAAAATATGCTTGCCTAAACGTTAAGCTTTCTTCACGCCGCGTTTTTTTGCGGGTCATCCGGGTCTATGCCGTAATCTTTCAACTTACGGTAGAGAGTTGAGCGGCCGATACCCAGCTTTCTCGCGACTTGACTCATCTGCCCACGATAGAATTTGAGGGCAAATCGGATCAATTCTTCCTCGACATCCGCCAGTTTTCTGACATCGCCTGATGTATTCGTGCTGACGATGACATTGTCGGAAGCATCGGCTGAAGCAAGCGGAGTGGTTGCAGCCGATCCGTGCGAAACCCCGTATGGGACTCGTTCGCTTCTTTCAGCCGCCAGAAGTTCAGCCGAAGAGGCATGCGAATTATCCACAACCAAGGTCGGATGCTCGGCGGCGAAATAGCCGGGCAACTGCGCGGCGATCTGCGGGAAATCCGTATCGAGCAGTTCGGGGCCTTCGGAGAGAACGACCGCGCGGAAAACAGCGTTTTCGAGCTGGCGGATATTGCCCGGCCAGTCATAGGCGGTTAGCAACGCAAGTGCGTCGTTGCTGATGCCGAGCGGATGATCGAGCTTCTGCTCCAGCGCAAACCGGTCGGCAAAAGCGCGTGCCAGATGCGGGATGTCTTCCTTGCGGCGACGCAGCGCCGGCATGGTGATCGGAAAGACGTTCAAGCGATAATAGAGGTCCTCACGGAAGCGCCCGGCCTTGACCTCTTCGATCAGATCCTTGTTGGTCGCCGAAATTAGCCGGACGTTGACCTTTTGCGCGACGCGCGCGCCGACGGTCTCGATTTCGCCCTGCTGCACGGCGCGCAAAAGCTTGACCTGGACTTCAAGCGGCAGGTCGCCGATCTCATCGAGGAACAGCGTGCCGCCGTCCGCCTCCATGAATTTGCCGACATGGCGCTCGGTTGCCCCTGTGAACGCGCCCTTCTCATGGCCGAACAGGATGCTTTCGACGAGATTGTGCGGGATCGCACCACAGTTGACGGTCACGAACGGCTTGCCGGCGCGGTCGCTGGCGGCCTGGATGGCACGGGCTACCAGTTCCTTGCCGACACCCGATTCGCCTTCCAGCACGACTGGAATATTCGATTGCGCCGCGCGATGGGCCAGATCGATCACCCGCATCATCGCCGGGCTTGCCGAGACGATGTCGTCGAAGGTGATGCTGCTCGAGCGCGACTTGCGCCCGGCACGGGCCTTAGCCTCGCGCTGGTCGAGCTTCAACGCGTTGGCGATCGATGCCGCGATACGCTCCGGCGATACCGGCTTGACGACGAAATCGAAGGCGCCGGCGCGCATCGCCTGCACCACGGTATCGATACCGCCCTGCCCCGTCTGCACGATCACGGGCAGATCGATGCCCATATCGTTCAGGGCGCCCAGGAACTCGATGCCGTTCATTTCCGGCATCATGAGATCGAGCACGATCACGTTGATCTGATCGTTGCCGCGCTTCAGGAACTCAAGGCCGAGACGGCCATTTTCTGCCAAATGGGCAACGTGTCCGTGCCGCTCGATGGCATTCTTCAGCAGACGGCGTTGAATCGGATCATCCTCAACAACGAGAATCTGCGCGCCCCCCTTGGCGCTATTGTAAACGGTCATTGGTGCCTCACTTCATGCGAAACCTGAGGCGAAGATCGCAGAAAGGCTTGAACATGAAGTTTTGCCAAAGCATCGCATTTTAATCATTATGACGAATGTAAAAGCGCTTATGATTCAACCTTCGGTGCAGAAAAATCAGGCCTTGCAGTGGGCTTTCCAGCCGAATAGACACGATACGGATCGGACGATCCGAAAAATAAAAGCAGAGGAAATTTCGCCCATGAGCCCGACCTCGCTCCACCCCCTCATTAATTTCTCGGCCATTAAATTCTCGGCAAGCCCGGCAGCTGGCCAGGCGCTTGGAGACCTGCCGGCCTGGAAGCTAAGCGATCTCTATCCTTCCTCCACGTCCCCCGAGTTCGTCGGAGATCTGGAAAGGGCCGGCAAGATGGCCATTGCCTTCGAGGAAAAATGGAAGGGGAAGCTTACCGATGCCGCCGCCAAGACAGGCGACGCCGGCCTCGGCGCGGCCATAAAGGAGTATGAAGCGCTTGACGATATCATGGGCCGTCTCGGCTCGTTCGCCGGGCTCACCTACTTCTCCGATACCATCGATCCGAACAACGGCAAGCTCTATGGCGACGTCCAGGCAAAGCTCACGGACTATTCCTCTCACCTTTTATTCTTCCCGCTGGAGCTGAACCGCATCGACGATACGGTGATGGACGCCTGCATGGCGAATGACCCCGCCGCCGGCCATTATCGTCCCTGGATCGTCGACCTGCGCAAAGACAAGCCGCATCAGCTCGACGACAGGCTGGAGCAGCTGTTCCTGGAAAAATCCATGACGAGCGCCGCCGCATTCAACCGGTTGTTCGACGAAACGATGGCTGAGCTGCGCTTCGAGATCGACGGCGAGAAGCAGCCGCTGGAAGTCGCCCTGAACCTGCTGCAGGAGCAGGACCCCGAAGTGCGCCGCAAGGCAGCAATGGCGCTTGCCGAAACCTTCAAGGCGAACCTGCGCACCTTCACGCTGATTACCAATACACTCGCCAAGGACAAGGAAATCGCCGACCGCTGGCGGGGCTTCGAGGATATTGCCGACAGCAGGCATCTCGCCAACCGCGTCGAGCGCGAGGTGGTGGATGCGCTGGCGGCCGCCGTACGCGAGGCCTATCCGCGGCTTTCGCATCGCTATTATAAGATGAAGGCCAAGTGGCTCGGCATGGACCAGATGAACTTCTGGGACCGCAACGCGCCGCTGCCGGAAACGCCCAACGCGCTGATCCCCTGGAAGGACGCGAAGGAAACGGTTCTTTCTGCCTACGGCAATTTCGCGCCGGAAATGGCCGCGATCGCCAAGCGCTTCTTCGACGAGGAATGGATCGACGCGCCGGTGCGTCCGGGCAAGGCGCCGGGCGCCTTCGCGCATCCGACCGTGCCGTCGGCTCACCCCTACGTGCTGGTCAATTACATGGGCAAGCCGCGCGATGTCATGACGCTGGCGCATGAGCTCGGCCATGGCGTGCATCAGGTGCTGGCCGGAGGCCAGGGCGCACTGATGTGCCAGACGCCTTTGACTCTAGCCGAGACAGCCTCCGTTTTCGGCGAGATGCTGACCTTCCGCGCGCTGCTCGACAAGACCACCGACAAGCGCGAGCGCAAGGCGATGCTCGCCCAGAAGGTCGAGGACATGATCAACACCGTCGTCCGCCAGATCGCCTTCTATGAATTCGAGCGCAAGGTTCATACCGCCCGCAAGAATGGCGAGCTGACGTCGGACAATATCGGCGAGCTGTGGCTCTCGGTGCAGGCGGAAAGCCTCGGGCCTGCGATCAAGATCTCCGAGGGTTATGAGACCTATTGGGCCTATATCCCCCATTTCATCCACTCGCCATTCTACGTCTATGCCTATGCCTTTGGCGACTGCTTGGTGAACTCGCTCTATGCCGTCTACCAAAACGCCGAAAAGGGCTTCCAGGAAAAGTATTTCGAGCTCCTGAAGGCCGGCGGTACCAAGCACCATGCCGAACTTTTGAAGCCTTTCGGCCTCGACGCAACCGATCCGTCGTTCTGGAGCAAGGGCCTGTCGATGATCGAAGGGCTGATCGACGAGCTGGAAGCGTTAGATAAGGGTGCCTGACACCCAACCGCTGAAGAAGTGCTCAATGGCCGACGCCATACCCTACGTCCTCTTCAGGGACGACAGCACAGGACAGGTGATGATCTTTGCCGAACCGGTCGAGATCATCACGGCTCATACGCGGGCTGACTTCTTCGATGCGCTCGACCGCATGGAAAAGGCCAAACGACTGGGACAATGGCTTGCCGGCTATATGGCTTATGAAGCCGGCCATCTCTTCGAGGAAAAGCTCGCATCCTTCGCCGAGGAAAGCAGGGAAACGCCGCTCCTCTGCTTTGGCGTTTTCGACGGCCCTGCCGCCGATGGTCATCCGCTGGGCCGACCGGTACAGCGCTCGGAAAACCAGGAGTTTATCACAGAGCCAAAAGCGGCCTGGAATTTCGAGACCTATAGGGAGAGGTTCGACAGGCTGCACCAGCATTTGCGCCTGGGCGACTGCTATCAGGCAAACCTCACCATGCCGATCCATGCCCGCTGGAACGGCGATCCCCGCGCTGCCTTCTGGTCTCTGATCGAACGGCAGCCGGTGAAATACGGCGCATTGGTCGATCTCGGCGGGCCGATCATCCTCTCGCGCTCGCCGGAGCTTTTCTTCCGCACGGACGAGGACGGCTGGATCGAGACGCATCCGATGAAGGGCACAGCCAGGCGCGGCGCGAATGCTGCCGAGGACGAGCGCATCATCGCCGCCATGCTCGCCGACGAGAAAACGCAGGCCGAAAACCGCATGATCGTCGACTTGCTTCGCAACGATATCTCCCGCATCACTGAGGTGGGCACGCTGGACGTGCCAAAACTCTTCGAAATCGAGACCTATCCCACGCTTCATCAGATGGTGAGCCACGTGCAGGCGAAGCTTCTGCCGGGCATATCGATCCGCGAGATCCTTGCCGCGCTCTTTCCTTGCGGCTCGATCACCGGCGCACCCAAAATGCGGGCGATGGAAATCCTGCATGACCTCGAAGACGGCCCGCGCGACGCCTATTGCGGCGCGATCGGCATGATCTCGCCTGGCGGCGCCATGCGCTTTTCGGTGTCGATACGCACGATCACGCTTTTCGAAGACGGCCGCGCGGTGTTCAATGTCGGCGGAGGCATCGTCTTGGATTCGACGGCGGAAGCTGAATATGAGGAATGCCTCCTCAAGGCACGCTTCGCCGTGGGGGACCGATGGATCGACCGGTAGAGGATTTTTCCCTGATCGAGACGCTGCGCTACGAGCCGGAAGCCGGCTTCGTTCGTCTGCGTCTGCATCTTGCGCGGCTGCAACGCTCCGCCCGCCGCCTCGGCTTTTCCGCGCCGCAGAACGTGCTTGGCAAGCTGGAGCACGCGGTCGCCGATGCCGCCGCACCCTTGAGAGTTCGCCTCGCTCTGGATCGCAAAGGGCAAACGGAAGTGACGACGGCGCCGTTTGCCCCGCTTTTGCCTGATACCGTCTGGCGCTTGCGTATCGCTGCGACCCGGCTCGGTTCCTCCGACAAGTTGCTGCGTTTCAAAACCACGCGACGAGGCATCTATGAAGCAGCCCGCGCGGAATATCGGCCAGACGAGGCAGACGAAGTCCTGCTTCTCAATGAAAAGGACGAGGTTTGCGAGGGAACGATCACCTCGGTCTTCCTCGAGGATAGCGCGGACCTGCTCCTCACCCCGCCCATATCATCCGGTCTGCTTGCAGGCGTCCTGCGCACCGAGCTCATCTGCCAGCGCAAGGCCCGGGTCGGCCGCATCCGGCTCGACGAGCTGAAAGACTGCCCCCTTTATGTCGGCAACTCCCTGCGCGGCCTGATCCGCGCACAACTTCTGCGGAATTGATTGAAATGTTCATCCTCTCGCTCACCTACCTCAAGGGTAATGACGAAGCCGACAAGCACATGGAGCCGCATATGGCCTGGGTGAAGGAAGGCTATGCCAGGGGCTGGTTCCTCGCTTCCGGCCGTAAGGTGCCGCGCACAGGCGGCGTCATCTTCGCCCGTGGCGAGCGGGCGGAACTGGAGGCCTATGTCGCTGCCGACCCCTTCACCATCCACGGCGTCGCCATTTACGAAGTCCAGGAAATCGCTCTGACCACGGTTACCGACGGATTGGAAAGCCTGAAGGCCTAAGCGGCGGAAGGCGCTTGCCTTCCGCTCC
Source organism: Rhizobium sp. 11515TR (assembly GCF_002277895.1). Classification (NCBI taxonomy): domain Bacteria; kingdom Pseudomonadati; phylum Pseudomonadota; class Alphaproteobacteria; order Hyphomicrobiales; family Rhizobiaceae; genus Rhizobium; species Rhizobium sp. 11515TR. The sequence goes on from NZ_CP022998.1 coordinate 3,633,967, forward strand.
ATTCCCTTTATGTCAGCGAAAACCAACCCTGAGAGCAACAAACTCGTCGCATATGGCGTGTATGTTGGCCTCGACTTGACTTTGGCCGGCTAACCCTCAACAGCTCTTTATTGTGACATCAAATTATGATTAGAGCCGCTCACCTCGCGTTTTCGCGCAAACTCTGCCAGCGCTTTCGCGCAAACTCTAATTGAATTTCGTGAACCGAACGGCGTCCCGCCTTTCGAAGGAGAAAAGAATGACGAAACAAAACTATCCGGTATATGCCGAAATTACCGGTCCGATCGTAATGATCGGCTTTGGCTCCATTGGCCGTGGCACCCTGCCCCTGATCGAGCGCCATTTCAAATTCGACAAGAGCCGGATGGTCGTCATCGACCCGCAGATGGATGCCGAGCACCTGGCGATCCTGGAAAAGCATGGCGTCCGCCATATCCAGGCCCATGTCACCAAGGACAATTACAAGGATCTGCTGAAGCCGCTCCTGACGGAAGGCGGCGGCCAGGGCTTCTGCGTCAATCTCTCGGTCGATACCGGCTCGCTCGACCTGGTCAAGCTGTGCCGCAAGCTCGACGTGCTCTATATCGACACCGTCGTCGAGCCCTGGCTCGGCTTCTACTTCGACAAGAACCTAAAGAACGCCGACCGCACCAACTATGCCCTGCGCGAAACCATGCGCAAAGAGAAGGAAAAGAACCCGGGCGGCACGACGGCGGTTTCGACCTGCGGCGCCAATCCGGGCATGGTCTCCTGGTTCGTCAAGCAGGCGCTCGTCAACCTCGCCAAGGATATCGGCCTGAAGTTCGAAGAGCCGGATCAGCACGATCGCGAAGGCTGGGCCAAGCTGATGAAAAAGGTCGGCGTCAAGGGCGTTCACATCGCCGAGCGCGACACACAGCGCACCAAGCATCCGAAGCCGCTCAACGTCTTCTGGAACACCTGGTCCGTCGAAGGCTTCATCTCCGAAGGTCTGCAGCCGGCCGAGCTCGGCTGGGGCACGCATGAAGAATGGATGCCGAAGAACGCCAAGAAGCACAAGAAGGGCTGCAAGGCTGCCATCTATCTGGAACAGCCGGGCGCCAACACCCGTGTACGCACCTGGTGCCCGACCCCTGGCCCGCAATACGGCTTCCTGGTGACCCACAACGAATCGATCTCGATCGCCGACTACTTCACGGTCCGCGACAAGGACGGCGAAGTCACCTTCCGTCCGACCTGCCACTATGCCTATCATCCGGCCAACGACGCCGTGCTTTCGCTGCACGAAATGTTCGGCAATGGCGGCACGCCGCAGCCGGTTCATCACGTCCTTGACGAAGACGAGCTGGAAGACGGCATCGACGAACTCGGCGTACTGCTCTACGGCCATGCCAAGAACGCCTATTGGTACGGCTCACGCCTGTCTCTCGAAGAGACGCGCCGCATCGCCCCCTACCAGAACGCCACCGGTCTACAGGTGACATCGGCCGTTCTCGCCGGCATGGTCTGGGCTTTGGAAAACCCGAAGGCCGGCATCGTCGAAGCCGACGAAATCGACTACAAGCGCTGCCTCGAAGTGCAGCTGCCCTATCTCGGCCCGGTCGAAGGTCACTACACCGACTGGACCCCGCTCGATGGCCGCCCGGGCCTCTTTCCGGAAGACATCGACACCAAGGATCCCTGGCAGTTCCGGAACATTCTGGTTCGCTAAGAGTATAATGTCAGCTTGATGCAAGAGCGAATGCCCGCACAGGTCGTGCGGGCATTTTTGTTACGCAAGCCAGATAAATCAAGCAGATCGCCTGGGACGTCTTGCTTTAGCTCGATGGCCGCGCCATCTTCCTTGCAACCGATACGCCTTTAGACCGCCTCTATTCGCGGGAGATATTTATGAAGATGAGAACCGTTCTTGCCCTCCTCGCTGCTGCGGCAGCTTTATCTGCCTGCGTGGATTTTGGCGGCTCCAGACCGCCACCGATGACGATGAATCCGGGCGGCGGCCAGCCGCGCACGAATTCCGTGGAAGGCAGCTGGGCCGATTCGAACGGTTTGAGCTCGACATTTACCGGCGGCCGCTTCGAAACGCATACGACGGACGGCACGAACCAGCAGATGGCATCCGGAACCTATACGACCGACCCGTCGGGCGTGATCCAGATCAACCTCTATTCGAACATCAAGCGCACATCGTCGAAGGTCAATTGCTTCCTGGCCAATCCCAGCCAGCTCAACTGCACCTCCGAAACCGGCGGACACTTCTCGCTCAATCGCCAGGGCTGATAAAGGCCTGATGGACGGAAAGGCATCATGCGCGGAATGCTGATCCTCTATCTGGTACTGATCGCAGCATTGCCCGTCGCCGTTCTGACGACGGTCCTTCCTGCAAATAGTTATCGGCCACAGGGCATCGACGCTTTCGATTGCGATGGCCCCGCGAGCGTCCTCCTTTTTGCCGTACCGGCTTTGCTCATCTACGGTGCCGGCACTATTCTGCTCTACCGAAATCGGAAACGACGCCTTCATCTTGTCACCGCCCTCTGCTGTGTGCTCGTCTTCTGCTCTGTCGGCTGGAATGCCGCTGCGGCATTGCGGGAGTCCTATGGTGCAGCCTCCGCCGAAGCCTGCGCCTGATCCGGCGGGCCATTTCGCTTCTTTGTAAAATCCGAATGAAGGCAACAGCTTTTACTTGCGCTCGCCCCGCCGGGATGGAAACATCGGCAGCGGGGGACCGCCTCGGGCATTGGCGGGCCGGATTGCAATGACCAACAGGAGAGACAGATGAAGCAGCCCTTCGGAGTGGGTCTTTTGGCCGCGACGCTGCTGGCGCTGAGCACCAGCGCCGCCTTCGCGGACTATCAGCTCAACATCCTGCACTTCAACGATTTCCATTCGCGCGTGGAGTCGATCAACAAGTTCGACGCGACGTGCTCCGCAGAAGAAGAAGCCAAGAATGAGTGCTTCGGCGGCGCTGCCCGGCTGAAGACCATCATCGACCAGCGCCGCGCCGCGCTTGCCGGCCAGAACGTCCTCGTCCTCGATGCCGGCGACAACTTCCAGGGCTCGCTGTTCTACACGACCTACAAGGGTGCTGCCGAAGTCGAGTTCCTCAATGACATGAAGATCGATGCCATGACGGTCGGCAATCATGAGTTCGACGATGGCGAAGGCCCGCTTGCCGCTTTCCTCGACAAGGCGCAGTTCCCCGTCGTGACGGCCAATCTGGTGGTCGACGACCAGTCGAAACTCGGCGAACGCATCAAGAAGTCGATCGTGCTCGATATCGGCGGCCAGAAGATCGGTATCGTCGGTGCGGTGACGACCGAAACACCGGAACTTGCCTCTCCCGGCCCGCATGTGAAGATCACCGACGATGCCGCCGCCATCAGTGCCGAAGTCGATGCGCTGAAATCGCAGGGCATCAACAAGATCATCGCGCTCACCCATGTCGGCTATCCGCGCGATGTCGAGAAGATCGCCAAAATCGCCGGCGTCAGCGTCGTTGTCGGCGGCCACTCGCACACGCTCCTGTCGAATACCGACCCGAAGGCGGCCGGGCCCTATCCGACCATGGTCGACAATCCGGCCGGCTATAAGGTCCCCGTCGTGCAGGCCGCGTCCTACAGCAAATATCTCGGCGACATCGTCGTCACCTTCGACGACAATGGCGCCGTCAAGGACGCCAAAGGCGATCCGATCCTGCTCGATTCCTCCATCAAGCCGGATCCGACGATCCTGGCACGCGTGCAGGAGATGGCAAAGCCGATCGAGGAACTGCGCAAGAAGGTCATCGGCAATTCGCAAGGACCGATCGAAGGCGCGCGTGAAGTCTGCCGCGTTCGGGAATGCTCGATGGGCAATCTTGTCGCCGATGCGATGCTTGACCGCACCAAGGCACAGGGCATTTCCATCGCCATCCAGAACGGTGGCGGCCTGCGTGCCTCGATCGCCGCAGGCGATGTCAGCATGGGCGACGTGCTGACCGTGCTGCCCTTCCAGAACACGGTGGCAACCTTCCAGCTGACCGGAGCCGACGTGAAAGCGGCACTCGAAAACGGCCTCAGCCAGATCGATGACGGCGCCGGCCGCTTCCCGCAGGTCGCCGGCCTCAAATACAGCTTCGACAAATCGAAACCGCCGGGCAGCCGTATTGTCTCCGTCGACGTGCAGGAAGGCACCGAATTCAAGCCGATCGATCCCGAAAAGACCTACGGCGTCGTCAGCAACAACTACATGCGCGCCGGCGGCGACGGCTACGCCGTCTTCGCCAAGGACGGCAAGAACGCCTACGATTTCGGCCCCAATCTGGAATCGGTGGTCGCCGATTACCTTGGCGCTCACAATCCCTACAAGCCTTACACGGATGGCCGCATAACCCAGATAGCCGCGGCAGCGCCGGCTGCACAGCCGGAACCCGCAAAACCGGCGGACGCCACACAGCAGACAGCACCAGCGCAGACGCCCGCACCGGCCGCTGGCGATAACGGTGGTGCGTCGTCCGCGACGACCCCTCCGGCCTCCTCGCCTGCCATGGTGACAACGCCAAGCACCACCATGCCGGCGAACCCGACGGCTACGCCGTCTGCCCCGGCAAAATCGGATCCGGCCTCGACACCCGCCACCTCAGCGCCAGCAGCGGAAACCCCGGCTGCTTCCGCACCTGCCGCCACGGCCCCGGCAACAGCCGCGCCGGAAGCCAAGGTCAGCGAACCGCCAAAGACGCCGGCGATCCACGTCGTCGTCGCCGGCGACACGCTGTGGGATCTTGCCAAGACCTATTACGGCGATGCCAAGCAATGGCACAAACTCGTGGCCGCCAACCGCAATATCAAGCCGCATCATCTGTCGGTCGGCGAAAAGTTGAAGATTCCGGCCAAGTAAGACGATTTGTCTCGCTTGCTCCAGCCGGTCCGGGCTTTTCCGGGCCGGCTTTTGTTCTTATGTGAAGTGCTTCGTATCTTGAGAGGAATTCAATCGATGACAGCAGACCTGACCACGCTTTCGCCCGGTCACCCCAGCGTGAAATACGGCAAGGTCGGCGTGCTGCTCATCAATTTGGGAACGCCTGACGGCACCGACTATTCCTCGATGCGCCGCTACCTGCGCGAATTCCTGACAGACCGCCGCGTCATCGAGTGGTCGCGCTGGAAATGGTACCCGATCCTGTTCGGCATCGTGCTCAACACCCGGCCGCAAAAGGTCGGCAAGGCCTATGAGACGATCTGGAACAAGGAGAAGAACGAGAGCTATCTGCGCACCTACACGCGCAACCAGGCTGATCTGATGGCCGAGCGGCTGCGCGACCTGCCCAACGTCAAGGTCGACTGGGCCATGCGTTACGGCCAGCCCTCCATCGCCGATCGCATCCAGGCGCTGAAGGACGATGGCTGCGAGCGCATCGTGCTCTTTCCGCTCTATCCGCAATATGCGGCGGCAACGACGGCGACGGTCAACGACAAAGCCTTCGAAAAACTGCAGAAGATGCGCTGGCAGCCGGCGATCCGCACCGTGCCGCAATATCACGACGACGAGACCTATATCGAGGCGCTTGCCAATTCCGTGACCCGTCACCTCTCAACGCTGGACTGGCAGCCGGAAAAGATCATCGCCTCCTTCCACGGTATCCCGATGTCCTATTTCAAGCTGGGCGATCCCTATTACTGTTTCTGTCAGAAGACCGGCCGCCTGCTGCGCGAGAAACTGGGTCTTTCCGACGACCAGTTCATGGTCACGTTCCAATCGCGTTTCGGCCCTGAGGAATGGCTGCAACCCTATACGGACAAGACGGTGGAACAGCTTGCCAAGGATGGCACCAAGCGCATCGCCGTGCTCAATCCGGGCTTCGTTTCCGACTGTCTGGAGACGCTGGAAGAGATCGCCGAACAGGCCGCTGAATCCTTCAATCACAATGGCGGCGAGAAATTCACCCACATTCCCTGTCTCAACGACAGCGAAGACGGCATGAAGGTGCTGGAAAAGGTCGTGCGGCGAGAGCTGCTCGGCTGGGCGTGATGAGATCGCCGGGATGATCCCGGCGACGCCCTCCTACTGAAGCTGCGGCTTTCTGAGGAAGCTGCCGCGGTCGGCGGATTTGACCCGCAGCCAGGCCTCACGGCCGTCGCGCAATACGCGCATGGGGATCTCGGATCCAGCCGGGCCGCTCTCCCAGATCTTGCGGTAGAAATCGGCGAGCCCATCGACTTCGCCGTCCCGGATTTCCGAAATGACGTCGCCGCGACGCAAGCCGGCCTTGGCGGCCGGGCCACCCTCGGTGACGCTCATGACAACGACTTCGCCATTGCTTTCGGCCGAGAAGGCCCCGAGCCAGGGCCGCGGCGGCTTGTTGACGCGTCCGCGCTTGATCAGATCGTCCAGGATCGGCATCAAAAGGTTGATCGGCACGATCATGTTGATATCGGCGCTGTCGCCGTTCTGCGTCGCCATCTGAAGATGCAGCGAGCCGATGCCGAGAAGCTTGCCGTTTTCGTCGACAACAGCTGCTCCGCCCCAGGACGGATGGGCTGGTGCCGTGAAGATCGCCTCGTCGAGCAGATATTCCCAATAGCCGGCGAATTCCTGCTTTGCGACGATCTTCGCCTCGACAAACTGGCCGATGCCGTCAGCGATGACGACTTCATCACCGATCTCAGCCTTGTCGGTATCGCCGAATTCGAGGGCGGGCACATCGAGAGGCCCGAGCGCCTGCACGAGGCCGAACCCCGTTTCCTGATCGTAGGCAAGCGCATGACCGGGCACGACGCGACCGCTATTGGTCGTGAGCCAGACCTCGTCGGCTTCGGTGATGAGATAACCGATCGTCAATACCAAGCCGTTTCCGCGAATGACAACGCCACTACCCTCCCTGCGGGTGCCGAGCGTTGCTGCCGTAAAGGCGTCTTCCGGAATTGAGGCGTGCACGGCCACAACCGACCGCAAGGTCCTATCTAAGTTCATAGCTTCACCCTGATAATGCGCTAAGGCTTGGCCCGAAAAGCTGCGTGGCAGCAGAGCTGGAAATCTCCATATAAAGTATGAATATCAATCGTCGGGCGCAAGACCCAGACAGCGATTGGTTGACCTGCCTCATAGCAAAACGCCTGCTGTAGCCCCATTCCTCACTTGCTGAGAACATGCTAACCCACCACATCAGATTGAGCTGCCGCCTCATGAGCTCGACCGAGCGTAGGGAGGCCGAACGGTAGCGGTTTAGGCGACGCGAGCCTGCTCAGGCAGCCGCGTCCATGGAGGAGTTCGATGGTAGTGGGTGGTTTCAGCATCGTTGTGATTGCCTTGGTGGTCTTCGTCATTCTGGTGCTGTTTGCGGGCATCAAGACCGTACCTCAGGGCTATCGATACACAGTTCAGCGCTTCGGCCGCTATATCCGCACGCTGGAACCGGGGCTCAATCTGATCGTGCCCTTCATCGAAACAATTGGCGTGCGGATGAACGTGATGGAGCAGGTGCTGGCCGTGCCGACCCAGGAGGTCATCACTAAGGACAATGCGAGCGTATCCGCCGATGCAGTCGCTTTCTTCCAGGTGCTGAATGCGGCGCAGGCCGCCTATCAGATCACCAATCTGGAAACCGCGATCCTCAACCTCACAAAGACCAATATCCGCTCCGTCATGGGCTCTATGGACCTGGACGAGCTTCTGTCCAATCGCGATGCCATCAACGAACGACTGCTGCGCGTGGTCGATGAGGCGGTAGAGCCTTGGGGCATCAAGGTAACGCGCGTCGAAATCAAGGACATCCAACCGCCGAAGGATCTAGTTGACGCCATGGGTCGGCAGATGAAGGCCGAACGCGAAAAGCGCGCCCAGGTGCTGGAAGCGGAAGGCCTGCGCAACGCGCAAATTCTCCGCGCCGAGGGCGCGAAGCAGGCGGCCGTTTTGCAAGCCGAAGGCCAGCGCGAAGCAGCATTTCGCAATGCCGAGGCCCGCGAGCGCTTGGCCGAGGCCGAAGCCAAGGCGACCCGCGTGGTATCCGAAGCGATTGCCGAGGGCAACGTACAGGCGATCAACTACTTCGTTGCCCAGAAATACACCGAAGCCCTGACCGCGATCGGCTCCGCCAGCAATTCGAAGATTGTCCTCATGCCGGTGGAGGCGAGCTCCATTGTCGGCTCGCTCGGCGGTATCGGCGCCATCGCCCGCGAAGTCTTCGGCGACAATGGCGACGGCAACGGCGCGACGCAGCCGGCCCGGCCACGCTCCGGCCCCACTCGCACAACGCCAACGATCAATCCGCTGCCACCGAAGGAGAGCTGAGATGTTCGACAATCTCATCGTCGAACTCGGCCCCTGGAGCTGGTGGCTCGCCGGCCTGGCGCTGCTCGCCGCCGAACTTGTTCTGCCCGGCTTCTTCTTGGTATGGATCGGGCTCGCCGCGATCGTCGTCGGCGCCTTGTCGCTTCTGTTTTGGGAAAGCAGCTTCTGGGTCTGGCAGGTTCAAGGGCTAGTCTTCGCCGCCACGGCGGTGATCGTCACCCTGCTCGGCCGCCGCTATCTCTATAACAACAACCAGGTGACCGACGAGCCGTTCCTGAACCAGCGCGGCGCCAGTCTGGTCGGGCGCACCGCAACGCTCGACCAGCCGATAGCCGAAGGCCGCGGGCGCATTCGCCTCAATGACACTTATTGGACGGTCAACGGACCGGACTTGCCGGTCGGCACCCGCGTCAAAGTGGTCGCCAGCAACGGCCGCGAGCTCACGGTCGAACCAGTCTGATCAGGCGACGCCGATCCGCAACAGGTCGTGGAAGTGCACCAGACCGATCGGACGCCGTTCGTTGTCGACAACGATCAGCGCGGAAATATTGTGGCGATTGAGCACGGCCATGGCGCTCGTCGCCAGCGTCGTTTCCTTCACCGTCTTCGGATTGGGGGTCATCACCTCATCCACCAGCTTCTCCGCGAGGCTGGTGCCGAGGTTACGGGCGATATCGCCATCCGTCACGATGCCGCACAGGCAGCCGTCATCATCGATCACGCCGACACAGCCGAAACGCATTTGCGAAAGCGTCATCGCCGCCTCCGGCATGCCAGTGCCGAGCTTGACAAGCGGTACACGGTCGCCCTTGTGCATGATATCGGCCACATGCGAGAGGCTGGCGCCGAGTTTGCCGCCCGGATGGAAGGTGCGAAAATCCTCGGCCGTAAAACCGCGCGCCTCAAGCAAAGCAACGGTCAGCGCATCGCCGATCGCAAGCTGCAGCAGCGTCGATGTCGTCGGCGCCAGACCATGCGGGCAGGCCTCTTGCTCCTTGGGCAGCAACAACACCACATCCGATTCGCGCGCAAGCGTAGAGGTCTCGCCGGCGGTGATGGCAATCATCGGGATCGAGAAACGGCGGGAATAGCTGATGATGCCGCGTAGCTCGGCGCTTTCGCCGCCCCAGGAAATGGCGATGATGACATCATCTTGCGTGATCATGCCGAGATCGCCGTGATTGGCTTCAACCGGATGCACGAAGAAAGCCGGCGTACCCGTGGAAGCCAGACTTGCGGCAAGCTTGTTGCCGATATGGCCGCTCTTGCCGACACCGGTGATGACGACACGACCTCTGATACCGCCAATGAGCTCGACAGCGCGGCTGAAGGGCTCGGCCAGACCATTGATCAGTGCGCGTTCCAGCGCTTCCATGCCCCGTCTCTCGGTCTCGATCGTTCGCATCGCGGATTCGATCGCACCGTTCTCGATGAGTCTTACAGCTCTCTTATTCATGAGCGAGGCCTAACGCTTTTCTGCAAATCTGTCCACCAAAGATCGACTTATGGCGATACGACAGCCTGCAGCGCCTTCCCGACAAATATTATCGAACCCTTTCTTGTCGCCATCACTTGGCAACCAAGCGTTAACCACGCGGCTTTACACTTGGGTAAGAATTTAGGTCATTTCCAGCAGGGTCAGATATAAACAACATGGGCATCGGCAAGGACAAGGCGGGTCATGGTGCCTTCCGGCTGGCGGCATGGGCGACATCCGCCGTCCTCGGCTGGGGTATTGCATTTGCCGTACCGCTGCCAGTCAACGCGCAATCCTTGCCATCCGACCAGAACGCCGACGATAACTTGCCAGCGTCGACATCGGGATCTCCGACCGATCCGAATGCCGCACCCACGATCGACAGCCAGGCGACCACGCCAACAAACCAGACGTCGACCACCAACGACGCGCCGTTGAATGCACCGCTGCGCCTCACCGGCATCGACCCCACAACCACCGGCTCGACGCTGGATAACGATCTGCGCCGCGTGAACCTGCGCGAACCAAGCGTTGATGACCTGAGAGCCCGCCGGTATCCGGATCGGGCAGATGCACAGGGCATCCCGCTCGGCACCTTCACCCTACGCCCTTCGATCAACCAGTCGATCAACATCGAACGGGATCGCACCGGCGACACCAAGGATAATCGCGGCTTTTTGCAGACCGACTTGCGCAGCACCCTGACTTCGGACTGGGACAGGCATGCCCTGACCGTCACCGGTGAGGGCGTCTGGCAGAAGAACATCAGCGGCACTGGCGAAGAAAAACCGACGGTCAATCTGAACGCCGACCTGCGTCTGGATCTTCCTGCCGACACGACCGCGCATGTCACCGCCGGCTATCAATTCTACCGTGAGGACACGAGTGATCCCAATGCGATTGCTGGCGCCTCGAAGCAATCCGCCGTCAACCAGTACACGGCTGGGCTCTCGCTGGAACGCGATTTCGGCCTGCTGCGCGGCACGACGGCCGTGGCGCTGACACGCAGCGTCTATTCCGACGCAGTGCTTTCGGATGGGACGACGGTCACCCTCAGCGATCGCAATCAGACGGCCGGAACCTGGCGCGGCCGCATTGGCTACGAGCTGTCGCCCGCCATCATTCCTTTTGTCGAAGTCACTCTCGGTCGCGCCGTCTACGATGAAACGCGCGACAGCAACGGCTATGCCCGCTCGAATCAGAGTTATGGCGGCAAGGGTGGCGTCGAAGTCGATCTCGGTGAAAAATTCAAGGGCGAGCTGGGCTTCGGCTACCAGCACACGGAATTCGACGATTCGCGCCTGGGTTCGGTCGATTCGCCGACGATCGATGGCAGCCTCGCCTGGTCGCCACAGCGCGGCACCGATATCAGCGTCGGCCTTTCGACCACCGTACAACCCTCGACCACGGCCGGCCTCAGCGGCTACACCGCTTATCAGCTCACGAGCACCATAAGCCATCAGCTGCGCGATGACCTCACCGCCAAGCTGACGGGAGGCCCGACCTGGCGCAATTATCCCTCCAATGGTAGCGCCGCCGACGAAATCGAATACGACGCCGCTTTCGGGCTAACCTGGGGGATCAACCGTTACCTCGATCTCACCAGCAATGTCGGTTATCAGCTGACAACGCGGGATGTGGGCGACAGCACCCGGCAGTTCCAGGCTGGCCTCGGTTTGACGGTAAAACGCTAAGCATCGCCTTCGCTTAGATCCAAGCCACCCGCTCAAATGAATCGAGGCCCAGCATAGGCCAGGCCTCAAGATTTTCTCAAAAGGTCGAATCCTTATTTCAGGGCAGCGATCAGCGCCTTGAACTCGTCCTCAATGGTCGGGCGGATGTCGTCACGCGCCAAGGCGAAGGCGACGTTGGCAAGGATGAAGCCATCCTTTGCGCCGCAGTCGAACGTCTGGCCCTGGAAGTGATAGCCGGCGAAATCCTGCGTCTTGGCAAGCTTCAGCATGCCGTCCGTCAGCTGGATCTCGTTGCCGGCACCGCGCTCCTGGCTTTCCAGGATACGGAAGATTTCCGGCTGAAGAATGTAGCGACCGTTGATGAAGAAGTTGGACGGAGCCGTGCCCTTGGCCGGCTTTTCGACCATTTCCGTGATACGGAAGCCGCTGCCGATCGTCTCGCCGACGCCGACGATACCGTATTTATGGGTCTGGTCGGGCGCGCATTCCTCGACGGCGATGACATTGCCGCCGCTGTGCTCGTAAAGCTCGATCATGCCTTTCATGCAGCCCTTTTCGGCGCGCATGACCATGTCGGGCAGCAGCAGCGCAAACGGCTCGTCGCCGACAATCTCGCGGGCGCACCAGACGGCGTGGCCGAGACCGAGCGGCTCCTGCTGGCGCGTGAAGCTTGCCGTGCCGGCCTTCGGCAACAGGCCGCTCAGCAGCGACAGCTCGGCGTTCTTGTTGCGCTGGCGCAGCGTCTGTTCGAGCTCGAACTGAATATCGAAATAATCCTCGATGACGTGCTTGCTGCGGCCCGTGACGAATACGAAATGCTCGATGCCCGCTTCCATCGCCTCGTCGACGACATACTGGATCACCGGCTTATCCACGACGGTCAGCATTTCCTTTGGCACCGCCTTGGTCGCCGGCAAGAACCGCGTCCCTAGTCCGGCGACCGGAAATACTGCCTTACGAACCTTCTTATGCTGTCCCACGCATACCTCCTGGGCATTAAATCAGTTGGCACAAAGCCATTCTAAAGGTCAGTAGATTAGATTTGCTACTGTTTTGCAAATAATGACTGACGCAAGCTTCCATGGTAAAGAATTTGTTGACTTCGTTCGTTTAGCGTCACGCATGGGCCGATGCCACCGCATCGCCGCACCGAAATCCAACGATTGATGGACAAGGCTGTAGATGACCGTAAACCGCAAACACTCCCTTCGTGGTCTCGCTCTGGCGCTCGCGCTCGGCGCCTTGGCGGGATTCCTTCCCGTTAACGCCAATGCTGACCCTGGGTTCCAAAAATGGATCGCGGGCTTCTACGCTACCGCCGCAAAGAGCGGCATTACGCAATCGACCTATCGCAATGCATTTGCCGGCGTGACGGACCCAGACCCCACGGTCCTCGAAAAGGCGCAATACCAACCGGAATTCAAGTCCCAGATCTGGGATTACCTCGACTCCCGTGTCAATCCCTATACGGTCGATATTGGCCGCAAGATGGCGGTTAAGTACGGATCCACACTGCGCACGCTCGAACAGCACTTCGGCGTCGATCGCAATATCATGCTGGCCATCTGGTCGATGGAGTCGAATTACGGCGAGGTTCTCGCCAAGAACGATCGGCTGCATTATGTGCCCCGCGCGCTGGCGACCCTTGCCTATGCCGATCCGAAGCGGGCGAATTATGCCAAGAAGCAGCTCATCGCCGCCCTGAAGATCCTGCAGAAGGGCGACATCTCACGCAAGGATCTGAACGGCTCCTGGGCCGGCGCCATGGGCCATACGCAGTTCATTCCGACGAGCTATCTGCTCTATGCAGTCGATGCGGACGGCAGCGGCCATGCCGATATCTGGAATTCCGTTCCGGACGCCCTGGCGACGACGGCCAATCTCCTCGCCAAGAACGGTTGGGATGCCGGCCGGACCTGGGGTTATGAAGTCGTCGTGCCGCCTGGCGGCAGCGCCCAGGCGGGCAAGACGCATACGATTGCGCAATGGGCGGCTCTCGGCTTCGTGCGTCCCAACGGCAAGGGTTTCCGCACGACCTCCGATCGCGCGCAGCTGAAGATGCCTGGCGGACCGAACGGTCCCGGTTTCCTGATGACCGGGAACTTCTTCACCATCAAGCGCTATAACGCCTCCGACAGCTATGCACTGGCTGTCGGCCTGCTCGCGGACCAGATCGCCGGCTATGGCGGCATGCAGCAGTCCTGGCCCCGCCCGAGCGGCGCGCTCGACGTCAAGCAGAAATTCGAGCTGCAGACGCGTCTGAAGGAGCTCGGCTATTATGACGGCGTGGTCGACGGCAACTTTGGCTCAGGCTCGAAGGCCGCGATATCAGCCGTTCAGCAGCGCATGGGCATGGATGCGGACGGCGAGCCGTCAATGAACCTGCTGAAAGCATTGCGCAAGTAGGCCGCCTTGAGCGACTACGGGATCGCCGGACGATGAAATCGTCCTTATGCGGCCCGGACTCGTCAGCGGAAAAGAAGCGATGATGAAACACCCTGCCCGCCGCGCGACCAAGGCAACTCTAAGGATTGTTCTGACGGCATTTCTTACCGTCGTCATCGCGCTTGGCTGCCTGCCGAATATGGCGCAAGCGCAAGAGCGGCCACGGCGAAATCTGCTCGACATGCTGTTTGGCACCCGCGAGCCCGATTACCCGGACCAACCGGTCGAGCAGCCGCCGCCACGGCGCAAGGTGCAGCCGAAAAAGCGTCCGACCCCGCCGCCGCGCCAGCCGGTCGCGCAGCCGGAAACGCCGCCGCCCGCGGAAAAGCTTTCTGACGCCAAGGCCATCCTCGTCGTCGGCGATTTTCTGGCGAGCGGCCTGGCAACCGGGCTGGAAGATGCCTTCTCCACCTCCCCCGGCGTCGTCATCCAGTCCCGCGGCAACGTTGCCTCCGGTCTCGTGCGGCAGGATTATTATAATTGGTCGCAGCAATTGCCCGGGATGATCGACCAGCTGAAACCGGCCATGGTCGTCGTCATGATCGGCGCCAACGACCGTCAGCAGATGATCGGTGACGGGCTGAACGAGAAATACGGCACCGATCCATGGTTCCTCGCCTATGAAGAGCGCGTGCAGCAATTCGCCAAGCTGGTAACGAGCCGCCATATTCCACTGCTCTGGGTCGGGCTGCCCTCCTTCGGCTCGGATCAGCTGACCGCCAGCGCCGTCAAGCTCAATCAGATCTACCAGAGCCAGACCACCAGCGTCGGTGGCGAGTTCATCGACATCTGGGACGGATTTACCGATCAGAACGGTGAGTTCATCGTCACCGGTTCCGATATCAACGGCCAGCAGGTTCGACTGAGAACGGCCGACGGCGTCAATCTGACGGCAGCCGGTAAGCGCAAGGTCGCCTTCTATCTGGAGAAGTCTGCCCGCCGCATCCTGGGCGATCAGGCAAGCCCCGATATCACGCGCCTAGACACGGGCAATTCGCTGCCGGCGCAACAGGCCAATCTTCCTGGCGCGGAGCCAGAAAAGATCACTCGCACCCAGCCGATGAGCCTCTCCGATCCCGATCTCGACGGCGGCTCGCAGCTTCTCGGCAGCAGCCCTGCACCTGCCGCAACGACTTCATCGCCACGCGATCTTCTGGTGGAAAAAGGCCTGATGGACCCGGCGCCAGTTGGGCGCGTAGACGACTACCGATTGCCGGGATCAGTCGCACGGTAGGCGGCACGAAGGCGGTTTGACAACGCGGCGCCCCGCCAATAAAAGAACGGCATGAGCACCAACAGCGCAGATCAGATCGATCGTTACCGCACCTGCCCGCAGGTTGCGGTTTTGCGCGCTTTCTCCGGCCGAGGTCTCCGCGTCCAGTCGTGATAGCCGGAGGCGTTTATGCGTCCGGCGGCGGCTGGACGTAAAGCCCTCAACCTCAAGACATCAACGTTGCCCATGGAGAATGGCACGTGCTCAATATCTATAACGTCAATTCGCTCGTTCACTGGGAAGAGCGGGACATTAAACTGCGCGACGATTTCGTCCGCTTCTTTTCCGATGAAGTCGCGAATTTCCTGCGATCCGCAAACGCCGCCTGGGATATGCGACGGGTCGAAGCACCGACTCTGATGCCTCGAAGCCTTGTCTCAGATGCCTATTCCAATTCGGACATATGGGTGCAGGAGCGAATGTCGAACACCGAGACTGAACTTGTGCTGCGGCCGGAAACGACACCTTCAACCTATGCCTACATGCAGCATCTTCT
This sequence comes from Rhizobium sp. 11515TR, assembly GCF_002277895.1. Lineage (NCBI taxonomy): Bacteria > Pseudomonadati > Pseudomonadota > Alphaproteobacteria > Hyphomicrobiales > Rhizobiaceae > Rhizobium > Rhizobium sp. 11515TR. Next base: position 3,649,599 of record NZ_CP022998.1, read on the forward strand.
CGGAAACCATTCCAGAACAAGGTTGCCGCTATGCGTCTGGCAGGCGGGGAGATCTTTCCGCCGGGAACAGGACCAGCCGAGCAAGCATGTGCGGCTCAAGGAATTCTGGCAGCTCGAATTCCAATGCGCCTTTACGGCAGATAGCGGCAATGATTATCACGCCGCCGCATTGGAACCCGTCCGCAGGATGATCGCCTCGGTCATCCATCTGCCGGCGCGGACCGTGCCTTCCGATCGGCTCCCGGCCTATTCCGAGGTGACGATGGATATCGAGGTCGACAATGGCGACAAATGGATGGAGGTCTGCTCGATCTCGAAACGCACGGATTTCCCGCAGCGCTATCGCAGCCAGCCGAAGAAAGGGCCTGCGATAGACCATGACGTCACGGTGCTCGAAATCGCCATCGGCCTCGATCGCTGTGTCTACAACTGGAATATCGCCGCAAGCCGGTAACGGCAAAGGCCGGGCTCATCGGGAACCCGGCCTTCAATCACTTTGCGCGAAAGGCAGCGAAACTTAGTTCGGCAGAACCGTCGAACCCATCAGAGCCTCATCGATTGCGCGCGCTGCCTGACGGCCCTCGCGGATCGCCCAGACCACCAGCGACTGGCCGCGACGAACGTCGCCGGCTGTCCAGAGCTTATCGACCGAGGTCTTATAGTCCTTGTCGTTGGCAACGACATTGGTCGAGCCGCGGCGGTCAGTATTCAGCGTCAGCTTGCCGTCGAGTTCCTTGAGCACGCTGTCGGTGAATGGGCCGCGGAAGCCGATGGCGATGAAGGCGAGGTCGGCACGGATGACGAACTCCGTGCCGGCGATCGGCTTGCGGCGATCGTCCACTTCGCAGCACTTCACGCCCGTCAGAACGCCGTCTTCGCCGATGAATTCGAGCGTCGCGACCTGGAATTCGCGAACTGCGCCTTCGGCCTGTGAGGACGAGGTGCGCATCTTTGTTGCCCAGAACGGCCAAACGGCGAGCTTGTCTTCTTTCTCCGGCGGCTGCGGGCGAATATCGAGCTGGGTCACCTTCACGGCACCCTGGCGGAATGCCGTGCCGACGCAGTCGGATGCCGTATCGCCGCCGCCGACGACGACGATGTGCTTGCCGCCGGCCAGGATCGGATCGGCGGGCCAGCCGACGCTGTCGATATTTTCGCGGCCAACGCGGCGGTTCTGCTGTACGAGATAGGGCATGGCGTCATGGACGCCTGCGAGCGTCGTGCCAGGAATGCCCGCTTCGCGCGGGGTTTCCGAGCCGCCGCAATAGAGCACGGCATCATGGTCGGCCAGGAGCTGCTCCATCTTGACGTCGACGCCGACATTGACGCCGCAATGGAAGGTGACGCCCTCGCCCTTCATCTGCTCGACGCGGCGATCGATGAAGTTCTTCTCCATCTTGAAGTCCGGGATACCGTAACGCAGCAGGCCGCCGGGCTTGCTTTCGCGCTCGTAGACGTGAACGTCGTGACCGGCACGGCCGAGCTGCTGGGCGGCAGCCATGCCGGCGGGACCGGAGCCGATGATCGCGACCTTCTTGCCCGTATGCACGGTTGCCGGCTGCGGCCGGATGAAGCCAAGCTCATAGGCCTTGTCGGCAATCGCCTGCTCGACGGTCTTGATCGCGACCGGCGCATCTTCCAGGTTCAGCGTGCAGGCTTCCTCGCAAGGCGCGGGGCAGACGCGGCCGGTGAATTCCGGGAAGTTGTTGGTCGAATGCAGGTTATGGATCGCCTGTTCCCAATTGTTGTTGTAGACGAGGTCGTTCCAATCGGGGATCTGGTTGTGCACCGGGCAGCCGGTCGGGCCGTGGCAATAGGGAATGCCACAGTCCATGCAGCGGGCTGCCTGTTTCTGCACTTCCTGGTCCGACATGGGGATCGTGAATTCACGGAAATGCCGGATGCGATCCGACGCCGGCTGATACTTCGCCACCTGCCGGTCGATTTCCAAGAAGCCTGTTACCTTGCCCATGCTTTCGTTTCCTCACTCTAAAAGAGGAGCTCATGGCTCCCGTGCCTGAGGGTCATCTCGGTTTCCCTGTCCGGCACTTTAATTCAAATCCGATTCCGCTGTTCGACAGTCGCGATCGCCATGACGGCGATCGCAATGCGAGGCGAAACCCTCGGCTGGTTTCAGAACCGGAGCGGATTACTCCGCCGCCACGCTCATCCGGCTGCGCTCCATTTCCTCAAGGGCGCGACGGTATTCGACCGGCATGACCTTGCGGAATTTCGGGCGGTAGTCGGCCCAGTGATCGAGGATCTCCTTGGCTCGCGTCGAGCCCGTATAGTGGACGTGGTTCGAAATCAGCTGGAAGAGACGCTCTTCGTCGTGGCGCGTCATGTCGTCGGAGACGTCGACGCGTCCCTTGTGCATGATGTCGCCACCGTGATGATGCAGCTTCTCCAGCAGCTCGTCTTCCTCCGGAACCGGCTCCAGCTCGACCATCGCCATGTTGCAGCGACGGGCGAAATCGCCCTTTTCGTCGAGCACATAGGCCACGCCGCCCGACATGCCGGCCGCGAAGTTGCGCCCGGTTTCGCCGAGCACGACGACGACGCCGCCGGTCATATATTCGCAGCCATGGTCGCCCACGCCTTCGACGACGGCGATCGCGCCGGAGTTTCTGACCGCGAAGCGCTCACCCGCGACACCGCGGAAGTAGCACTCGCCCTCGGTTGCGCCATAGAGCACGGTGTTGCCGACGATGATCGAGTTTTCGGCGATGATCTTCGAATTCTCCGGCGGACGGATGATGATACGGCCGCCGGAAAGGCCCTTGCCGACATAGTCGTTGCCGTCGCCGACGAGGTTGAAGGTGACGCCGCGCGCCAGGAACGCACCGAAGGACTGACCGGCGGTGCCCCTCAGGGTGACGTTGATCGTGTCGTCCTTCAGGCCGCGATGGCCATAGCGCTTGGCAACAGCACCCGACAGCATGGCGCCGGCCGAACGGTCGACGTTCTTGATGTCGACTTCGAAGGCGACCGGCGTCTTGGAAGCGAGCGCCGGCTCCGCCTTCTCGATCAGCTTGCGGTCGAGAATGTCGTCGATTGGGTGCTTCTGCACCGTCGTCCAGTAGGTCTCTTCCTTCGGTGCATCGACCTTGTGGAAGATGCGGCTGAAATCGAGGCCTTTGGCCTTCCAGTGGGCGAGCATCTCATCCTTTTCGAGAAGCTCGGAAGCGCCGATGATATCGTCCAGCTTGGCAACGCCGAGCGAGGCGAGGATCTCGCGCACTTCTTCGGCCACGAAGAAGAAGTAGTTGATGACATGCTCCGGCGCGCCCTTGAAGCGCTTGCGCAGAACCGGGTCCTGGGTGGCGACACCAACCGGACAGGTGTTGAGATGGCACTTGCGCATCATGATGCAGCCGGCCGCAATCAGCGGCGCGGTCGCAAAGCCGAATTCGTCGGCACCCAGCAGCGCGCCGATGATGACATCACGGCCGGTCTTCAGACCGCCATCCACCTGCAGGGCGATGCGTGAGCGCAGCCCGTTCAGCACCAGCGTCTGCTGGGTCTCAGCAAGGCCGATTTCCCAGGGCGAGCCGGCATGCTTCAGCGAAGTCAGCGGCGAAGCGCCGGTGCCGCCATCATAGCCGGAGACGGTGATGTGGTCGGCACGCGCCTTGGCAACGCCGGCGGCAACCGTGCCGACGCCGACTTCCGAGACGAGCTTGACCGAGACATCCGAGGTCGGGTTGACGTTCTTCAGGTCGTAGATCAGCTGCGCCAGATCCTCGATCGAATAGATGTCATGATGTGGCGGCGGCGAGATGAGGCCGACGCCCGGTGTGGAATGCCTGGTCTTGGCAACGGTCGCATCGACCTTGTGGCCGGGCAGCTGGCCGCCTTCGCCGGGCTTGGCGCCCTGCGCGACCTTGATCTGCAGCACGTCGGCGTTGACGAGATATTCGGTCGTCACGCCGAAGCGGCCGGAGGCGATCTGCTTGATGGCGGAACGTTCCGGGTTCGGCGAACCGTCGAAGAGCGGCATGTAGCGATCGGATTCCTCGCCGCCTTCGCCGGTGTTCGACTTACCGCCGATGCGGTTCATGGCGATTGCCAGCGTCGTATGCGCCTCACGGCTGATGGAGCCGAAGGACATGGCGCCCGTCGAGAAGCGCTTGACGATATCTGCAGCGGGCTCGACTTCGTCGATCGAGATCGGCTTGCGGCCGAGCGCTTCCGCACCTTTGATCTTGAAGAGACCGCGGATGGTGTTCATCCGGAGCGCCGATTCATTGACCATTTCCGAGAATTCGCGATAGCGATCCTCGGCATTCCCACGCACGGCATGCTGCAGGGCAGCCACCGCATCGGGCGTCCAGGCGTGGCTTTCGCCGCGCATGCGGTAGGCATATTCGCCGCCGATGTCGAGCGTGCTTGCGAGCAGCGGATCGCGGCCGAAAGCAGCCTTGTGACGCGAGACGGTTTCCTCGGCGATCGTCTCGAGGCCGATGCCTTCGATCATCGTCGCGGTGCCGAAGAAATACTTGTCGACCAGCTCCTGCTGCAAGCCCACAGCATCGAAGATCTGCGCGCCGCAATAGGATTGATAGGTCGAGATACCCATCTTCGACATGACCTTGAGGATGCCTTTGCCGACCGCCTTGATGTAGCGGTAGACGACTTCCGTCGCGTCCACTTCCTTCGGGAATTCGCCGCGCTGATGCATATCGAGCAGCGTGTCGAAGGCCAGATAGGGGTTGATCGCTTCCGCGCCGTAACCGGCCAACAGGCAGAAGTGATGCACTTCACGCGGCTCGCCGGTTTCGACGACGATACCGACCGAGGTGCGCAGGCCCTTGCGGATCAGGTGATGGTGCACGGCCGCCGTCGCCAGCAGCGCCGGGATTGCGATGCGGTCCGGTCCGATCTGGCGGTCGGAAAGCACGATGATGTTGTAGCCGCCGCGAACGGCCGCTTCCGCCCGCTCGCAGAGGCGGTCAAGCATCTCGGGCATGCCTTCGGCGCCACGTTCGACATCATAGGTGAAGTCGAGCGTCTTCGTATCGAAGCGATCCTCGGTGTGACCGATCGAACGGATCTTTTCGAGATCACCATTGGTCAGGATCGGCTGGCGCACTTCCAGGCGCTTTGCATTGGCCATGCCGGTATGATCGAGCAGGTTCGGACGCGGACCGATGAAGGAGACAAGGCTCATGACGAGCTCCTCGCGGATCGGGTCGATCGGCGGGTTCGTCACCTGCGCGAAGTTCTGCTTGAAGTAGGTGTAGAGCAGCTTCGGCTTGTCGGACATGGCCGAGATCGGCGTATCCGTACCCATGGAGCCAACGGCTTCCTGCCCCGTCGTCGCCATCGGCGACATCAGGAGCTTGGTGTCTTCAGCCGTGTAGCCGAACGCCTGCTGGCGGTCGAGCAGCGATACGTCGCGGCGCAGCGCCCGCGGCTCCACCGGCTTCAGGTCTTCCAGGATCAGCTGCGTGCGGTTCAGCCAGCTGCGATAGGGGTGCTTGCCGGCAAGTTCCGACTTCACCTCGTCGTCGGAGATGATACGGCCCTTTTCCATGTCGATCAGCAGCATCTTGCCCGGCTGCAGCCGCCACTTCTGGATGATCTTCTCTTCCTCGACAGGCAGAACGCCGGCTTCGGACGCCATGATGATGCGGTCGTCGCTGGTGACGAGATAGCGAGCCGGACGCAGGCCGTTACGGTCGAGCGTCGCACCGATCTGCTTGCCATCGGTAAAGGCAACGGCGGCAGGGCCATCCCATGGCTCCATGAGGGCGGCATGATACTCGTAGAATGCCTTGCGTTCCGGCGCCATCAGCTGGTTGCCGGCCCATGCCTCGGGGATGAGCATCATCATAGCATGCGCCAGGGAGTATCCACCGCGCACGAGGAATTCGAGCGCGTTGTCGAAGCAGGCCGTGTCCGACTGACCTTCATAAGAGATCGGCCAAAGCTTGGAGATGTCGTCGCCGAACAGTGGCGAGGATACGGATGCCTGACGGGCGGCCATCCAGTTGACGTTGCCGCGCAGCGTGTTGATTTCGCCGTTATGCGCGACCATGCGATATGGATGTGCAAGCTTCCACGACGGGAAGGTGTTCGTCGAGAAACGCTGGTGCACGAGGGCAACCGCCGTCTCGAAACGCGGATCGGAGAGGTCCTTATAATAGGCGCCTACCTGATAGGCGAGGAACATGCCCTTGTAGACGATGGTCGAGCTCGACAGCGACACGGGGTAGAAGCTGCTCTCCTCGCCCTCATATTCCGCATAGATGCGGTTGGAGATCACCTTGCGCAGGGTGAAGAGGCGGCGCTCGAACTCCTCGTTCGTGCCGGCATCGCGGCCGGCGCCAATGAAGACCTGCACATGGTGCGGCTCGGTGGCGGCAATATCAGGCGCCTTCGACAGCGAAGAGTTGTCGACAGGCACGTCGCGGAAGCCGAGCAGAACCTGGCCTTCTTCGGCCACGACCTGCGTGATCGCGGTCTTGAAATGCTCGATCAGCGCCTCGTCGCGCGGCAGGAAGAAATGGCCGACGCCGTATTCGCCCGCCTTCGGCAGGATGACACCCTGCTTCGCCATCTCCTCGCGGAAGAAGCGGTCGGGAATCTGCACGAGGATGCCGGCACCATCGCCCATCAGCGGATCTGCGCCGACGGCACCGCGATGCGTCAGGTTTTCAAGAATGAACAGGCCGTCGCGCACGATCTGGTGCGACTTCTGGCCCTTCATATGCGCGACGAAGCCGACGCCGCAGGCATCATGCTCGTTGCGCGGATCGTAAAGGCCCTGTTTCGGCGGGATGCCAACAGCGCGTTTCGACGTCTTGGCCGTCGCGGCAGCATTCACTGCAGCGGTCTGGTCAAAACTCGTCAACGTCGTCCTGTTCGTCATGGTCTTCCCTCCGGTAAGGCCCGCGTCGCGGGCGCTCCTTCGTCCCGCGCGGTCCGTTTCCGGAGCCGACGCGCGACAGCGCTGTTGCATTGTGAAGATCGGCCGCGAACCGCAGCTCCTTGAAGTGGAGCCCGTCGTCAGCGTTCCGCGCCTTGCTATTCCACCGCCGCATTGCCCACGCCTCAAAAGGCTTGAAAGGGCATGCTCTCGATAACTATAGCTCGAAATCCCGACATCGTCAGGACCCTGGGGCACATCTTCGGCCTCGGCGGCCAAAATAGGACAGCAACCCTGTCCTAATTCATCAGCTCTATGCCAGAAAGCTTAAGCCTTCGCAAGAGCAAAACGGCAAAATTTCGTCAAGGAAAGACGGAAGATTGCCTTTGTTGCAGGAATAGAGCAATAAAGTTTCGCTGCGCCGCATCATTTTATTTGTTGATTGCGTCAATCAATTTCTGTGATGCATTCTTCAAGCTCATGCTCTTGATAGGTTTTTGCATTGGCGTAATGTCCTGCCGACCCTATCTAATCTAGCCGCCATTCAATCTTCATCTGGTGCATTTTCATGTTCTTTGCTTCCGATAACTGGGCCGGCGCCCATTCCAAAGTCGCCGAACGTCTGCTCGCCGCATCGAGTGGTTTTGCCTCCGCCTACGGCACAAGCGAGCTCGACCAGCGTGTCGAAGCCAGATTCTCCGAGATATTCGAGCGCGAGGTCGCGGTCTTCTTTGTCGCAACCGGTACGGCCGCCAATTCGCTATCGCTTGCCAGCGTCCAGAAACCGGGCGGCATCAGCTTCTGCCATACCGAAGCGCATGTCGCCGAAGACGAATGCGGCGCTCCTGACTTCTTCAGCGGCGCGCGTCTTGCGACGGTCGAGGGCGCTCTCGGCAAGATCGACCCCAAGGCGCTTGCCACCAAGATCGCCCGTTTCCCGCAGGATGCCGTGCATCATGGCCGCGCCGCAGCCGTCACGATTACTCAAGCGACGGAAATCGGTACGGTCTATTCGCTGGATGAGATCGATGGTATCGCCGCTATCGCCAAGGCGAACGGCCTGCCGCTGCATATGGATGGCGCGCGTTTCGCCAACGCCCTGGTTGCGCTCGGCGCGACGCCGGCCGAGATGACATGGAAGCGCGGCGTCGACATCCTCTCCTTCGGCGGCACCAAAAACGGCTGCTGGTGCGCCGAGGCGATCGTCATCTTCGATCCGGAAAAGGCGAAGGAAATGCACTTCATCCGCAAGCGCGCCGCCCAACTCTTCTCCAAGTCGCGCTTCATCGCCGCCCAGTTCGACGGTTATTTCCAGGACGGCCTCTGGCTCGACCTCGCCCGCCATTCCAATGGGATGGCCGATCGGCTGCGCGCTGGCCTCGAAAAGACCCCCGGCGCCCGTCTCGCGTGGCCGACTGCCTCGAACGAGGTTTTTGCGATCATCCCAAAATCCTCCGCCAAGGCGGCCGAAGACAAGGGCGCGAAATTCTACGAATGGCCGATCCCGGAGTCGCAACCGGATCTGGTCGGCAGTGATGAAACGCTGATCCGGCTCGTGACCAGCTTCGCCACCACCGAAGCCGATGTGGCGAATTTTCTTGCTTGCCTAGGTTGACCGCGTGAAAAGAGCGCCGGAGCCGACTTCACGGCCGGACGGCGCTCACAATGCCAGAAGGGTCAGTTGTGATTCCGATGGGCGATCATTGCGAAGTTCGATAGATCGTCGCGATCGGATGCCGGTGCGTTGTGTATAATCATCGTCATTGCCACGACGCAGGCGACAAGCCCGGAAATGAAGATGGCACCATATATCATCGGGCGACTATTCCTCCGCAATTCCCCCATCGCCACCTGAGATAGCAGAGGAAGCTGACTTCCGCCTGAAAACGGGCACGGCAATAAATCAGCCGGCAAAATAAATCTGGATCTCATCTGCATGATGCGAAACGCCTTTTAACGATAGCTGATAGACGATTGCTCGTTAATTTGATCGGGGACCATGGACCTTGGAAAGTATGTCGTCAGAGAGCGCGTTAACCAGAAGTTGGTCCGCGCCCTTGCGCGGCACGAGCACGAACTCCACGTCCTCAAGGACGGGCAGCCAGCCCGGCGCGATCTCCAGCAATCCGGCTGGAGCCATGCTTTTCGGCTGGACAAGAATGCCCATGCCGGCGCGCGCCGCTGCGGTCAGGCCACTCAGGCTACCGCAGGTGCAGACGATGCGCCAAGGCATCTGCTGCCGGCGCAGTGCCTCCAGCGCCACCGCCCGCGTGACGCTTGGGGTAGGAAAGGCAATCAGCGGCAATGGTCCCGCAAGTTTGCGGATGCGATCCGCGTCGCGCGCCAGCCAAACCAGCGGCTCGCGATAGACGAGCTTGCCTCTCGCATCGCCGAGCCGGCGCTTGGCAAGCACCAGATCGAGATCGCCATTATCCTGCATCTCATAAAGTACGCCGCTGAGCGCGACCGTCAGCTCGAGATCGACGGAAGGATGCGAGCGCACGAAATCCTCGAGCACGTCCGGAAGCTGGCTGGTGACGAAATCCTCGGAGACACCGAGCCGGAGACTGCCGCGCAGGCTGTTGCCGGCAAAAAGCTGCCGCACCTCGCCTTCGATCGATAGCATCTGGCGTGCATGGCCAAGCAAGGCCTCGCCGTCGCCGGTCAGGACGACGCGATGGGTGTCGCGCGCCAAAAGCTTGCGACCGAGTTCCGTTTCCAGCCGCTGTATATGTTGGCTGACGGTTGATTGCCCAAGACCGAGCCGCTCGGCCGCCAGCGTGAAGCTGCCCATCTGCTCGACGGCGACGAAGCTGCGCAACTGCGTGAGATCAAGCATGGATTATCCTGTATCGCGATAACTGTTATTCCTTGCATCGTGGATCACAATAGGTCTATCTGCAAGGAATAATCATCAAGACTCGCAATACGATTGGGTAGGCACGATGCGCCGCTTTCTTCCAGACACCTTTACCATGCTGCTGGTGCTCACCGTCCTGACGGCATCCTTCTTTCCGGTGCAGGGGGCTAGCGCTCACTATTTCAGCATTGCCACCAACTTCGCCATCGGCCTCTTGTTCTTCCTGCACGGCGCGCGCCTGTCGCGCGATGTCGTCATCGCCGGCATGCTGCACTGGCGGCTGCATCTCGTCATCCTGCTGACGACTTTCGGCATCTTTCCGCTGCTGGTGCTGGCCATCGGGCAAGTCGTTCCGAACAGCATCCTGCCCGTATCGCTCTATACCGGCATGCTGTTTTTGAGCGTGCTGCCGTCGACCGTGCAGTCCTCGATCGCCTTCACTTCTATCGCCGGCGGCAATGTGCCGGCCGCGATCTGCTCGGCGTCGGCCTCCAATATCTTCGGCATGTTCCTGACGCCATTGCTCGTCGGCATCCTGTTTTCTGTCGGCGGCCAGGGCGGCGGCTTTTCCTGGGATGTTCTGTGGCAGATCATGCTGCAGCTGCTCGCCCCTTTCATCGCCGGTCAGCTGCTGCAGCCATGGATCGGCAACTGGATCCGCTCGAAGAAGAAGATCCTGATGCCGGTCGATCGCGGCTCGATCCTCATGGTCGTTTATTCCGCCTTCAGCGAGGCCGTGGTGGAAGGACTGTGGCATACCTTCTCCATCCTCGACATTGTCACTGTCATCATCGCGAATATGGTACTTCTGGCGATGGTAATCTGCATCACCATGTTCGGCAGCCGTGCCCTCGGTTTTGAAAAAGCCGACGAGATCACCATCACCTTCTGCGGCTCGAAGAAGTCGCTGGCAAGCGGCGTGCCGATGGCCAACGTCATCTTCGCCGGCCAGAGTATCGGCGCCATCGTGCTGCCGCTCATGTTGTTCCACCAGATTCAGCTGATGACCTGCGCAGTGCTTGCCCAGAAATACGCCGATGCGGCCAAGCGGCGCGAGGCTGCGAAAGCGCAGGCAGGAGCGAAATCGGGCGAAGCGACAAACGCAGCCTGAGTCCTCCGATAACATACAAAACGAAAGCGGCGCCCCGATGGAGCGCCGCTTCTTTTGATCTTGGGAGGATCAGGAGCATGACGGAGAAACCGTCAGCCCGGCATGACAGTCCAAGACCGTCTGCCATACTTAGTTGATGTGAGCCTCGATGGCCTTCGGGGTTTCCACGGGCTCTGCCGCGATGGAGATACGGCGGGGCTTCATGGCTTCGGGAATGTTGCGCAACAGGTCGATGTGCAGCAGACCGTTCTTCAGTGAAGCAGCCTGAACCTCGACATGGTCGGCAAGCTGGAAACGACGCTCGAAGGCACGCTTGGCGATACCGCGATAGAGATATTCGCTGGTTTCAGCCGGCTCTTCGCTCTTTTCGCCCTTGACCTGAAGGACATGGGCGTGGGCCTCAATGCTCAGTTCCTTTTCATCGAAACCGGCAACGGCCATGGTGATGCGATAGGTGTTTTCACCCGTGCGCTCGATATTGTAGGGCGGATAGGTCTGGGCCTGATCCGGCTGGCCAAGGCTGTCGAGCATGGTGAACAGACGGTCGAAACCGACGGTGGAACGATAAAGGGGAGAGAAGTCTACGTGACGCATGGAAGTCCTCCTGTGAGCGACAATTGCGATTTGAGTCTTGCCCCATGACCCCACTCCGGGCGGCCTCGGGACGGTTTCGCAGGCCCGTTCGGCACCCGCGAAAAAGAGATGGGGATCGCCTTTCCGGAGTTCAAGACCCCTGTGCTCGGCTCCATTTTTCAGAAAATCGCTGCGTGAACCGCAGATGAACGGATGGTTCGGAACCCGTTCAGGCTGACGCGCCTATCGTCAAATCATCGGAACACCATCGTCCGATGACTGAAGTGTATCGTCCCTTCTTCTTCAGTCCTTGCTCGGCCGGCGAAGCGGATTTCTCTATCTCCGCAAGCCGGCCTTTTTTCTGAGCGAGCACTATCGCAGCAACTTCAGAGAACCGGTGAGCGACTTCACCCATTTCGAAGGTCCCACCAATCCGAGGCCATCGATCGCCTCGTCGGCAAGATCGCAATTGGGAAACGTCGCCTCATACTCCCTGTAATCGTGCAGCGAGCGGGCAAAGGCAGGAAATGGAACGATCGCGCGGTCGTTTCCTACCGGCAAGGTCTTCAGCAACAGAGATCGTATGGTTTCAGCATCCGCCTGCAGTATCGGAACGGGCATGTTCGAACTGATATCGATGGTGCGCTCCTCCCTATCGGTCAATTGCCTGGCCGCGAGCGCAGGAAACTTTGCGCCCAACCCGATCGAGATGGCGCCGGCGGTATTGGCGATCAGACCGAGCGGCAATGCCGGATTGATGACGATGGCAAGACGGATATCGGGAAGCATGGAGACCTGCTGCTGTTGACATGTGGGATCGCAGAATATCTCTCTCGCCGAGGGCAATCTTGCCTTTCATTGCCACATATTCGGGAAATATGGTAGGATCTACCTTATATCCGCACATTAGAGATTAAATATGCCCGGCACCCTTGAGCCCATCGATTTGAAGATTCTCGGAGCCCTTCAGAAGGATGGGCGCCTTACGAACCAAGCGCTTTCATCCGAAGTCGGGCTCTCGACGTCGCCATGCTGGCGGCGCGTGCGCCAACTGGAAGAGACGGGCGTGATCCAGGGTTATACGGCCACCCTCGACAGGCGCCAGATCGGCCTCGGCGTCCTTGCCTTCATTAGGGTGAAGATCGACAGCCACAGCGAGGCGGAAGCCGAGGAATTCTCGCGCGATGTGCTGAAACTCAACGAGGTCGTGGCCTGCTACAGCATCGCCGGGGACGCGGATTTCCTGCTGCAAGTGGTCGCGACCGATCTCGACAGCTATGCCGACTTCGCCATGGCGGTGGTGCGCCGCCTGCCGCGCATCAAGGAGATGCAGACCACCTTCGTGCTGAAGGAAATCAAGCCCTTCAAGGGCTTTCCGCTTGAGGTTGGGCAGCGATAGCAGCGCAAGGCACGGAGTGTCAGGTGAGGCATGGGGGGAGACGGCACGTCCCTATGCTCTTTACGTTTGGATCTAAGCCATCCTATTCTCGGGCGAGTGGCTGCCCCCAGGGTATTGCCCGGGGGATATAATGTCGGCGCTTTCTTTCTCGAAGATTTCCTCATCGCTGAGTACGCTTCTGGCTGCTATCGGTCTGCTGACGGTGGCGGTGCTTACGACGCCCGATATCGTCGGACAGACGAGGCTCATCCTGGAAGTCGTGCTTGCCGGCGTCTGGGCCATCTATGTTCTGCAATTGATCGAGACGCTGGCCATACATCGCGCAAGGGAGGTGCGCGGTAGGATCCCGGAAATCGCCGTCGACATTCTGGCCGTTCTGGTCCCTTTGGCCGCCTTCCTTCTCATCCGCGGGCGCGACCAAAGCCTCTATTGCGCCATCTGGCTTTTGAAGCCGCTACGCGGCTCGACCTTCTTCCGGTTGCTTGGCAGGGTCATCACCAAGGAAGCGCGCAACCTGATCGGCGTTACCTCGATCTTCGGTATCGTTCTGTTCGCCGCAGCGCTTGCCGCTTACATCATCGAGCGTGATATCCAGCCTGACAAGTTCGGCAGCATCCCCCTCGCAATGTGGTGGGCCGTGACGACGCTGTCGACCACGGGATATGGCGATGAGATCCCGCAAAGTTTCGCCGGCCGCGCCCTTGCCGGATTGGTCATGATGTGCGGAATCGGCATCTTTGCCTTATGGGCCGGCATTCTCGCCACCGGCTTCTACGAAGAGGTTCGTCGTCAGGATTTCGTGCGCAATTGGCAGCTGGTGGCGGGAGTGCCGCTGTTTCAGAAGCTCGGTTCCGGCGCCCTCATCGAGATCGTACGGGCGCTGCGCCCCCGCGTCGTGCCGGCCGGTGGCATCATCTGCCGCAAGGGCGAGGCCGGCGACCAGATGTATTTCATTGTCGAAGGCCGCGTCAGCGTCGCTACACCAACGCCGGTCGAACTCGGCTCCGGCAGCTTCTTCGGCGAGATGGCGCTGATCACCGGCGAGCCCCGCTCGGCAACCGTCAGCGCCGCGACCGAGGTCTCGCTGCTGTCGCTCTATTCATCGGATTTCCAGATGCTCTCGAGCAGCAGCCCCGAGATCGCCGAGATCATCCGTAAGACCGCACTGGAACGGCGCGGTGCGGCACCGAAGAGCTGATTCGGACGATCTCTCGCTTAATCCTTCCCGGCCGTTTCTCATGCCGGAACCGCCAACAAACCTGTTGCAATTCCCCCAGCCTGCGCTATCCCCTTGGGATGAGCCATTGGTCAGCAAGGCGCGACACCGTCATGGATTCGGTCCTCTATTCCACAGCAGATAATCCGGTGCCGGAAAACCGCACCGAAGGCTTCTTCGAAAGTTTCGACGGGCGCAAGCTGCGCTATGCCGTCTTCCGCTGCGAGCAGCCGGTGGCCAAGGGAACTGTTGTTCTACTGCAGGGCCGCAACGAGTTCATAGAGAAATATTTCGAGACGATCCGCGACCTCACAGCCAAGGGCCTTTGGGTCGCGACCTTCGACCTGCGCGGCCAGGGCGGGTCGGAGAGGCTGCTGAAGGACCCGTTGCGCGGCCATATCCGCCATTTTTCCGATTACGAGCGGGATTTGACCGCCTTCCTCGATAAGATCGTCCTGCCGGATACACGCCTGCCCTTCTTTCTGCTCGCTCATTCGACGGGCGGGCTGATTGCCCTGTCTGCCGCGCCGAGGCTTGCGAGCCGCATCGAGCGCATGGTGCTGTCTGCCCCCTTCATCGGCTTGACCGGCCACGGCGCCTCCCCCGGCTTTATCCGCCTCCTCTCTGGCGCGGTCAGCGGCGTTGGCCTGGGCCGTATGCAGTTCAGCAAGAAGTTCAAGGAAAGACCGTTTGCCGAAAACCCGTTAACGACGGACGAGCAGCGCTACCGCCGCAACATCGTCATCGGCACCACCTATCCGCAGCTTTGCCTGGGACCGCCGACGGCACGCTGGCTATCGCAGGCTCTGCGGGCGATCGAACGGGTCAACAGGCCCGAACACCTGTTTTCAATTCAGGTCCCCACCGTCTTGATCGCGCCGACGCGCGACGGCGTGGTGCCCTATGTCGATCAGGAGCGGCTGTCGCGCTATTTCCGTGCCGCTCAGCTCGTTCCAATTCACGGCGCCAAGCATGAAATCCTGCAGGAACGGGATATCTATCGCAATCAAGCACTTGCCGCGATCCACGCCTTCATCCCCGGCAGCGATGCCGAAACCAACGCCTATGAGATTGAGGCGGAAGCTTGATCCTCAGCGCGACAGGATGGCGAGCGCCTGCTCGTAAACCGCGCGGCTGCCGGCTGCGATGATCGTTCCGCCCATTTCCGGCCGGCCGCCATCCCAGGTGGTCATAATGCCGCCAGCCTGCTCGATGACCGGAATGATGCCGCCGACATCATAGGGCTTCAGCGAATTTTCGATGACGAGATCGATATGGCCGGCCGCAAGCAGCGCATAGGCATAGCAATCGCAGCCGTAACGGAAGAGGCGCACCTGACTTTCGATCTCGCGATACTTGGCAAGCTCGTCGCCGACGAAAAGATGCGGCGAGGTGGTGAAAAGGATGGCATTGGAGAGGCTGCCGCAATCGCGAACCTGCAGCCGTCTCTCGCCGTCCGGACCGGAATAGGTGGCGCCATTGCCATCGGCAAAATAGCGCTCGCCAGTGAAGGGCTGGTCGATCAGGCCCATGACGGCGCGGCCGTTCTTCTGCAGGCCGATCAGCGTTCCCCAGACCGGGACACCTGAGATGAAGGCGCGCGTGCCGTCGATCGGATCGATGACCCAGACATGCTCGCGGTCGAGCCCGACATTGCTATGCTCCTCTCCCAGAATGCCATGTTCGGGGAATTCGGCCTCGATCAGCGCGCGAATCGCCTGTTCGGCGGCTCGGTCGCCTTCCGTCACGGGATCAAAGCCCTTGGCTTCCTTGTTGACCACATCGATGCCGGCACGAAAGCGCGGCAGGGTTTCGGCCTTGGCCGCTTCGGCCAGACGATAGAAGAACGAGCGATCGGGAAGCATGGTGAATCCGGATAGGTGGCAGGATGGCGATGTCATACCGCATATAGGCCGTGAAGCAAACCGGATGATGACGCGCTGGGCGCAATGCCTGCGGATCAGGCAGTATTTTTGAATTTGCCTAAATATTTTGCACTGCAATAAAGTGCTTGACATTTGTGCATTGCAGCAGCAATATCTCCATGCAGTCTTTCGACTGTAAATACCCTCCTTGGGTGTTTCCTCCCTAGACTTAGCCGCGCCACGAGCGCGGTTCTTTTTTTGCCTGACCTAGCTATTTTGCAAGGGAATCCGCGTTCATTGCGGTATTGTGGAAGGCACCTTCGATTTCACAAAATCGAGATCATTGATGTCCGCCGCCTGAGTGGGCAGCGTCATGAACTGGTTGATGGCTGTAAATATCATCCAATAGGTCGGCCGCTGCCAGATTTCGGTAACGGTGGACCAGGGAACTTTGGCCGACCCCAACTCGGACGCGACATCAAACCCCTCATCGTGAAAAGCAAACGTCGCCTGTCGTGTCGACATTTTGCGGAACTTTCCGACCGTATTGCGGTAATGCGCGACCCATACGACGATGATCATAGCCGGGTAGAGAAGAACGAGGCTGCCGAAGACGCCGGCCAGCCATTCGCTGCCATCACTCCAAAGCTGCCAAAGAAACAGCAAGATTGTTGCAATTTCTGCGACCCAGAGGCGCTGATTGATGATCAGCCGCCGCCAGACAAAAGCCCTCACGGCATCGCGCACCATTTCTTCCGTGTAGGTGACAGTGATAGTCCGACACATCGCCCACCCGCTGCGTTCAGGCTATCGCCAAGCTTCGAATTCCGGCGTCGCCCATAAGCAGATTTTGCCTGGCCGCGCATCCCTTCGGCAAGCTCAACGACAACGAAACGGTCACTCCGCCGCCAGTGCCGGATCGCCCGTATAGGATTCCACGTGCTCGGCCATGCGCTTCATGAAAAGCGTGATGGCGGCGGCGACCTTGTCGAAATGCGGACGCTTCTCGAGCGTTGTCTCATCGACATAGAGAGAGCGATTGACCTCGATCTGCAGGGCATGCAGCCCGCGGGATGGGCGGCCGTAATGTTCGGTGATGAAGCCGCCTGCATAGGGCTTGTTGCGTACGGCGTTAAAGCCGAGCTCCTCGAGGATCTGCATGGCCGCGCGCGAAAGTTCGGCCGAGGCGCTGGTGCCGTAGCGATCGCCAAGGATGAAATCCGGCCGCATGTTGCTGCCGGCGATGCGGATATTGCCGGGCATGGAATGACAATCGACCAGCACGCCGAAGCCGAATTTGACATGGGTGCGCGCGATCAGTCGCCGCAGCGTGGCGTGGTAAGGCTTGTAGATGGTATCGATTCGCTTCAGCGCATCCTCGACCGGGACGCGGCGCGCATAGATCTCCATGTTCTCGGCGACGATTCGCGGGATTGTGCCGAGACCGCCGGCGACCCGCAGCGAATTGATGTTCGCATAGGATGGCAGCGCACCATCGAACATGCGCGGATCGAGCTCATACGGCTCGCGATTCACGTCGATATAGGCGCGCGGAAAATTGGCAAACAGCAGCGGCGCACCGAGAGAGCTTGCCGCCGAAAAAAGCTCGTCAACATAATGATCCTCGGAGCGGCGGATGGCGATGCCCTGCAGACGGGATTGGGCGACGAAATCGGGGGGATAGACGCGACCACTATGAGGCGAGCTGTAGACAAACGGTATCGTCTGGGAGGCTGGCTCCAATACCTCGAAAATCTCGAAACTGCGCATTTCCGCGGACATCAACGTCTTTACCATGTCAACAACTTGTCGCAGTAATCATGTTGCCAGTTGCATGACCGCAAGTCCATAGTAACTTGAGCGAAATGGCCTTAATCCAAAACACCCTATTCGGAATCTCGGATGCCCGGTCAGCGAAAACGCGGGACGTTTTCGTGGAATGCACCTATGCTTCGAACAAATGCTGGAATGGCGCGTTTTGGCTGACCATTCACGGCTTGTTTACGGCGTCGCGGTACCCTAAACGCTGGACGAGTCCAACAAGACAAAATTGATTAGCGATAGAGATGATGACCCAGAAGATACTTCTTGCCGAAGACGACAACGACATGCGTCGCTTTCTCGTGAAGGCACTCGAAAAAGCCGGCTACAAGGTCTTGTCCTTTGACAATGGAGCCAGCGCTTACGATCGGCTGCGCGAAGAGCCGTTCTCGCTGCTTTTGACTGACATCGTCATGCCCGAGATGGACGGCATCGAGCTGGCGCGGCGCGCCACCGAACTCGATCCCGATCTGAAGGTGATGTTCATCACCGGCTTTGCCGCCGTCGCCTTGAACCCCGATTCGAAGGCGCCGAAGGATGCAAAAGTCCTTTCCAAGCCTTTCCACCTCCGCGAGCTGGTCGACGAGGTCAACAAACTCCTTGCCGCGTAAGGCTTTTGGCGGCCACGTCACAAAACCGAAAAAAAGCCTATTGACGGCAACTAAGGTTTTGTGATCTATGCGCCGCCATCGGATGGGCGTGTAGCTCAGCGGGAGAGCACTACGTTGACATCGTAGGGGTCACAGGTTCAATCCCTGTCACGCCCACCATCCTAATTCGCTGAAAAGCAAGGCCTTTCGAGAAATCGAAAGGCCTTTTTCATTTCCTGTCGTTTGGCTATGCCTGCGTATGTCGCGGAAGTTTTGCATTGGCAAAATGTTTCGCCAGGCCACGACCGTTTGTCGACGGTCAGCGATCCAGAATATGCCGCAGCACCGCCGTCGTCGGGTAGGCATAGACGCCACGATCGACGAAGCCCTGGCGGTAGAGGCAATCCCTGAGAGCCAGCCAGTAGAGCGTGCTGTTCGCATCCGGCGATCCACGCCGCCAGGAATAGGCTTCGGGCTCGCAATGATTGAGAGCCCTGTCGTATCTTGCCAGCACCACCGGATCGCTGTCGGCGCGAATGCCGCCATGGTAGGTCTGGTAATTCGAAGGCGCCTCACCGGCAGAGACGCATGCCAAGCTCAAAATCGCTCCCAGCGCTAACATCATTCTCATGTGCTTCGATCTCCAACTAGAGCAATTCCAGGAAAAGTGCGAAGCGGTTTTCCGTCCGGAATTGCGAAAAACAAAAGATAGGGCGGGTCAGAGATCCCATGAAAAGCTGAACCGCCTGAGCCGCGTCTCGAAAAATTCGAGCGCAGGTCGAGAATAATAGTCTTTTGAAAGATAGCCAATCACATGCTGCTGTTCGTTGCGATTGCGAGTTGAACGGAGCCTGCGGCACAAGTTCCCGCCACAAGTCGCTTGACTTCCGGCCGCGCCGTCATCCTACTGTCATATCAGCGCATCGATCATACGGGAGGACGAGATGACGGTGGTGAAGCGGCAGTTCTACAAGAACCACAAGCCCAACGGCGATGAATATATGTTTCACCTCGCCCGCGACACCGAAAGCGGCGAGGTCTACGTCATCCGCCAGGCGGATTATGTCGTCGACGGCGGCAGCGAGAAGAGCATGACCCTTTATGAATTCCTGGCCGGTGGCGGCAATCGCCAGAATGCCCTGCTGCAGTTGATCGGCTCGCTCGTTCCGGAATCGGCGCAGCAACATTAACGCACTTCGCGCAGGGACAGCGGACCGCCTTGCGATAGCGAGAGGTGTGAGGTCAGACGCGAAATCGCCCAGCGTGAATCCGGTCGATTTCAGCGGTCTTCGGGTTTGCGCCCTGCTTCGGGTTGACTGCCACATTTGGATCGGCAAATTTGCAAGGGCTTGAAAGGAGCCCCTCTTATGCGATTCGCAGGCATTGCTTTTGGATTGACCGTCTTGGCCACAACCTCGGCCGGCGCAGTGGATGATTTCCCATCGAAAGGCGTCACCGTCGTTAGCGGAAAATGCTCCAAGCTCGTGGTCGGCAAGCTCGATGCCTCCAAGGGATGCAAGGCCGAAATCGCGAGCGTTACCGGACCCGATGGATCCGTGACCTTCATCTTCACGTCCGGCGGCAAGATGCTTGGCTTCCAAGGCAACGGCAAGGGCATCAAGGCAGGCAGCCAGAAGGGGACGGCACAGTTGCCGATCGACGTCATCTCGACCGGTGCCGGTGGCAAGATATCGGGTCAGGTCGAAGCCAAGGGCGCCTGCACCTTCGCCAATCCCTATAGCGGCAAGCCCATCGCCATCGAATGCTCGGCGAAATCGACCGAGATGAGCTTCAACGGCAGCTTTACTTCCGACGGCAAGACGCCTCGACACAAGTAGTCGTCATCGTCGCGCCGCCGTCGTCGTTAGTGCGGCAGCGCATTTTTCTGTTTTCTGCCATGATTGGCATCGGCCGGCGCCGCGCGCGACAGGTCTGCGCCGTTGACGTGTGCAGGAACGTGCACATCCTCGTGGGTGACGGGATGCAGAGTAAGATCCACCTGATGCGGCGGCAGGACCTGAGCTTGGCGCAGCGTATTCGGCCGTGCCTTTTTCTGCCGTTCCGTCAGTTCCGGTTTTTGCATTTGCGACTTATGGTGAATGGGTGTCGGGCTCATCGGAGCTTCTCCTGTCTGTCGCTGTTGTCGGGATAACGATTCGCCTGCGATTTGAAGAGGCGCGCGGCACAAGACCACTTGATGGGCAAACGCGGGTCCTCTCTGTTTGGTTCCCCAAATTTTTCATTGTCAAGGCCAGTTGCTGTCGCCACGATTTCAACTCTTGACCTGCATCGCAACTTCACTAACTATGGAGCATCTCCGCGCCTCCCTGACATCGGCGACGGATTGAACTTTGGTGCCGGGCCCCTCTGGCGAGAGTTTTCACGGCGCTCTCGCGATGTCGGTACCGCCTGCAGATGAGCCGGCGGACTTCGTTCCATGATCAGCTTGACCATGCCTCACCCGCATGCCGTCTTCGGTATGCGGCTATGCGCGCAATCCAGATGGATTCACTCCCTTTCCGGCGAGGCGCGCCTATGAGCTCGCGCACCGCTTCAAAATCCGTACTCGGCTATTTCGGCTGGGCTTTTGCCGTTACCGTCGGCGGCCTTGCACTCGGTGCTCTGCTCGGCTGGAACACCACCGGCACCTTCAGTGGTCTTGCCACGGCCTTCTTCATCTGTGCCGTGTTGGCCGTGCTCGAAATCTCGCTTTCCTTCGACAATGCTATCGTCAATGCCAACAAGCTGAAGGAGATGACGCCGGTCTGGCAGCATCGCTTCCTGACCTGGGGCATCATCATCGCCGTCTTCGGCATGCGGATCATCTTTCCGCTGGCGATCGTCGCCATCGCCGCCTGGATCAATCCATGGGAAGCGCTGCAGCTCGCCGCCACCAGGCCCGAGCAATATGCAGAGATCATGCAGGCGGCACATCTGCCGATCGCCGCCTTCGGCGGCACCTTCCTGATGATGGTGGGTCTGACCTATTTCTTCAATCACGAAAAGGACGTGCACTGGATCAGCTTCATCGAGAAGCGGATGGCGCATTTCGCCACGGTCAAGGGCGTCGAGATCGCCTTTGTGCTGATCATGGTCCTCATCTTCACTTCCGTGCTCGACGGTGACGACGCCACGATCTTCCTGCACGCCTCGATCTACGGCCTCCTGACCTTCCTGCTCGTGGAGGTTCTGGCCGGTTTCCTCGATGCCTCGCAAAGAACGATGAGCGCGGCGGCAAAGGGTGGCTTCGGCGCTTTCCTCTATCTCGAAATCCTCGATGCCAGCTTCTCCTTCGACGGCGTCATCGGCGCCTTCGCCCTCACCCAAAACCTCTTCATCATCGCGATCGGCCTCGGCATCGGCGCCATGTACGTCCGCTCGATGACGATCATGCTGGTGGAGAAAGGCACGCTGGCCCACTATCGCTACCTCGAACATGGCGCCTTCTACGCCATCCTGATCCTTTCGGTGATCATGTACGTGCAGACGCTGACGCATATTCCGGAAGTCATCACCGGCCTTGGCGGCGCGGCCCTGATCGGCATCTCGCTCTGGTCCTCGATCCGGTACAACAGGCGCAATGGTCTCGACCATGCGCCGGTGCACGATGAAGAGCACGACAGGGCGGAAGCTTGACCTTCGACATGACGACGATCATCGCCGTAGCATCGCTGGCCTAAGGCGGATCCTGAGGGCAGAATCGCACCCGTCGATTCTGCCTGTCTCCCCCGCCTTCGGAAAGGCGCGTGCAGCGGACTTTCATCGGGATTTCCGCGCCGAGATCGCCGAATGTTTACGCTACTGGCATATTAGCGCTAGCGTTTTGCCAAAAAATATCGCAATGGCGATTAACGTTGTCGAAGGAGCATGGCGGGAAGCGCAACGGTTGCGCTCTTGACGTCGGCTCTCGGTTGGAGTGTCCAGGAGAGGCAGAGTATGGCAGCAAAGATCGTTCCGGTGATCATGGCAGGGGGCAAGGGTACGCGGCTGTGGCCGCTGTCGCGCGCTTCCGCCCCGAAGCAATTCATCCAGTTCATCGGCGACAAGACGCTGTTCCAGAACACTTTGGAGCGGGTGGCCGATCCCGAGCTCTATGAATCGCCGATCGTTCTCACCAATGAGGAATTCCGCTTCCTCGTCGCAGAGCAGGCCCGCGAACTCGACCTTAAGCTCGCCGCCGTGCTGCTGGAGCCGATCGCCCGCAATACTGCCGCTGCCGTTGCCGCCGCCGCTGCGCTCGTCACCGAGCTTTTCGGCAAGGACGCGATCATGCATGTCCTCGGCTCCGATTATGAGATCGATGCCAATACCACCTATTACGATTGCGTGCGCCTGGCTCGCGAGACGGCGCTGCAGGGCAAGCTCGTCACCTTCGGCATCAAGCCGACGGAACCGGCGACCGGCTATGGCTATATCGAAAGCGGCAAGGCGCTCTCGACCGGCGCCCATGCCGTCAAGCGTTTTGTCGAAAAGCCTGCCTTGGACAAGGCCCAGGAGATGGTTGCCAGTGGCCAATTCTACTGGAACTCCGGCATGTTCATGTTCTCGGCCGCCCAGCTTCTCGCTGAGATGAAGGAATTTGCGCCTGACGTCGAAAAGGCTGCCAGCAAGGCCGTCTCCAAATCAACGCGCGACCTCGATTTTACCCGCCTCGACGCCGACAATTTCTCCAAGAGCCCGGACATCTCCATCGACTACGCGCTGATGGAAAAGACGGCCAACGCCGCCGTCGTTCCCTCGCCCTTCACCTGGTCCGATCTCGGCAGCTGGGATGCGGTCTGGAAAGTTGGAAGCCGTGACGAAAGCGGCAACGTGTCGGCGGGCGCCACGACGCTGGTCAACACCAAGAATTCGCTCGTCATGTCGCATAGTCTGCATGTTGCCGTGCAGGGCCTTGAGGACGTCGCCGTCATCGCCAGCGAAGACGCCGTCTATGTCGGCCACCTCAAGGACAGCCAGGAAGTCGGCAAGCTCGTCAAGCTGCTCGCAAGCGAGAAGAAGACGGCCAAGCTCACCGAGACGCACCCGACCTCCTACCGCCCCTGGGGCGGCTATACCTCTGTGCTGAACGGCGAGCGCTTCCAGGTGAAGCGTATCTTCGTCCTTCCCGGCAAGAAGCTGTCGCTGCAGAAGCATCACCACCGCTCCGAGCACTGGATCGTCGTCAAGGGCACAGCTGAAGTGACGGTCGGCGAGAACGTGCAGATGCTGCGCGAAAACGAATCGATCTATATCCCGCTCGGCGAAGTGCATCGTCTGTCCAACCCGGGCAAGATCCTGCTGGAGCTCATCGAAGTGCAGACCGGCTCCTATCTCGGCGAGGACGACATCATCCGCCTGGTCGATGAGTTCGGCAGAAGCTGAGCGCAGGCAAACAGATCAAGATTTCAGAACGGCGGGCAAAAGCTCGCCGTTTTTGTTTTGGAGTTACATGGCAGGACTTTCCGAAGCGCCGGGAGACACCTTGCTTTCTTTCGCTGCATTGCACACACTGCCCCGCGGGAACAGCAATCACCGCACAACGATGCGGGCTAGGCGAAGAGACATATGGCGATCAAGGCGAGCATCTATCATCTCACCCACTACAAATACGACAATCCGGTCCGCCTCGGCCCCCAGATCATCCGCCTGAAACCCGCCTCCCATTCCAAGACGCGCGTGCTGAGCCATTCGCTGAAGGTCACGCCGTCAAATCATTTCGTGAACCTGCAGCAGGACCCCTACGGCAACTATCTCGCCCGCTTCGTCTTTCCCGATCCGGTCACCGAGCTGAAGATCGAAGTCGATCTGGTCGCCGACATGACGGTCTACAATCCCTTTGACTTCTTCGTCGAAGAGGAAGCGACGAAATGGCCCTTCGACTATCCCGAGACCATCCGCGAGGATCTGTCGATCTATATGAAGCCGGAGGAGCCTGGTCTCCGGCTGAAAGCCTTCCTCGCCACGCTCGACCGCTCGGAGCAAAAGACCGTCGACATGGTCGTCGGCCTCAACACGCGCCTGCAGCAGGAAATCGGCTATGTCATCCGCATGGAAGCCGGCGTCCAGACGCCTGAGGAAACATTGGAAAAGGCGAAAGGCTCCTGTCGCGATACGAGCTGGCTGCTCGTTCAGGTGCTGCGTCATCTCGGCCTCGCCGCCCGCTTCGTCTCCGGCTACCTCATCCAGCTCACGCCGGACCTGAAGGCGCTCGACGGCCCCTCCGGCACAGAGGTCGACTTCACCGACCTGCATGCCTGGGCGGAAGTCTATCTTCCCGGCGCCGGCTGGGTGGGCCTCGATCCGACCTCGGGCCTTCTGACGGGCGAGAGCCATATTCCGCTGGCCGCCACGCCGCATTACCGCAATGCCGCACCGATCTCGGGCGGCTATTTCGGCGAGGCCAAGACCGAATTCGACTTCGACATGAAGGTCGCCCGCGTCGCCGAGCATCCGCGCATCACCAAACCCTTCTCGGACGAAAGCTGGGATGCCTTGAACGAACTCGGCGAAAAGGTTGACGCGATCCTCAAGGAAGATGACGTGCGCCTGACCATGGGCGGCGAGCCGACTTTCGTGTCGATCGACGATTTCCAGTCAGAGGAATGGAATACGGCGGCTGTAGGCCCGACCAAGCGTGAAAAAGCCGACACGCTGATCCGCCGCCTGCGAGAACGCTTCGCACCGAACGGCTTCCTGCATTACGGCCAGGGCAAGTGGTATCCTGGCGAAAGCCTGCCGCGCTGGACCTTCTCCCTCTATTGGCGGCGCGATGGCCGGCCGATCTGGTCGAATCCCGATCTGATCGCCAATGAGGGCCGCAACTACAGCGTCACCGAAGACGATGCCGGCCGACTGCTGACGGCGATCGCCGGCGAACTCGACATAGAACCGGATTATGTGGAGCCCGCCTTCGAGGACCCCGCCGAATGGCTGGTCAAGGAAGCGAACCTGCCCGAGAATGTCGACCCCTCCAATTCGAAGCTGAAGGATCCGGAAGAGCGTTCGCGCATGGCCCGCGTCTTCGAACGCGGCTTGACTCGGCCAACAGGCTATATCCTCCCGATTCAGGCATGGAATGCGCGCGCCAGCGGCCGCCGCTGGACGAGCGAGAAGTGGCGTACGCGCCGCGGGCGTATCTTCCTGACGCCCGGTGACAGTCCGGTCGGCTACCGCCTGCCACTGAATTCACTCGGCTGGATACCGGCGTCGCAATATCCCTACATCAACCCGATGGACCCGACGATCCCGCGCGAAGCGCTGCCGGATTACAATGAAGACAAGGGCCGGCCGCTGCAGGCTGCCCATTTCCAGCCCTTCACCGGCCAGCAGCCAATCATGCCGCAATCCCTCGACGAGATCGGCGGCTATGTGCGCACCGCCATCAGCGTCGAGCCGCGCGACGGGCGCCTCTGCATCTTCATGCCACCGACGGTCAGCGTCGAGGATTACCTCGATCTCGTCGCCTCGGCCGAACGTGCGGCCGCGGCCCTCAACCTTCCGGTCCATATCGAGGGCTATCCGCCGCCGCAGGACGAACGCATCAATGTCATCCGTGTTGCCCCCGATCCCGGCGTGATCGAAGTCAACATCCATCCGGCATCGAGCTGGAAGGAAGCCGTCGATATCACCACCGCGGTTTACGAAGAGGCACGCGCCAGCCGGCTCGGCACCGACAAGTTCATGATTGACGGCCGCCACACCGGCACCGGCGGCGGCAATCACGTGGTCGTCGGCGGCCGCAATACCATGGATAGCCCGTTCCTGCGCCGTCCCGACCTGTTGAAGAGCCTGGTGCTGCATTGGCAGCGCCATCCCTCGCTCTCCTATCTCTTTTCCGGCATGTTCATCGGTCCGACCAGCCAGGCGCCGCGCATCGACGAAGCCCGCCATGACA
The DNA here is from genome assembly GCF_002277895.1 of Rhizobium sp. 11515TR. Classification (NCBI taxonomy): domain Bacteria; kingdom Pseudomonadati; phylum Pseudomonadota; class Alphaproteobacteria; order Hyphomicrobiales; family Rhizobiaceae; genus Rhizobium; species Rhizobium sp. 11515TR. The sequence goes on from NZ_CP022998.1 coordinate 3,675,781, forward strand.
GCCTCTACGAACTGGAAATTGCGCTGGCCCAGGTCCCGGCGCCCGGTCGCGGCATCCAGCCGCTTCCGTGGCTCGTCGACCGGCTCTTCCGCAATCTTCTGACCGATGTCACCGGCAACACGCATCGCTCGGAAATCTGCATCGACAAACTGTTTTCGCCGGATGGACCGACGGGACGCCTCGGTCTCGTCGAATTCCGCGGTTTCGAAATGCCGCCGAATGCCCGCATGAGCCTTGCGCAGCAATTGCTGGTGCGCGCACTGATCGCCCGCTTCTGGCGCAACCCGATCGATGGCAAGTTCGTGCGCTGGGGCACGACGCTGCATGATCGGTTCATGCTACCGTATTATATCTGGCAGGATTTCCTCGACGTCCTCAGCGATCTTCGCGAAAACGGTTTCAACCTCAGACCGGAATGGTTCCAAGCGCAGCTCGAATTCCGCTTCCCTTTCTGCGGCGAAGTCGAATACGAGGGCTGCAAGCTGGAGCTGCGCCAGGCGCTGGAACCATGGCACGTCATGGGCGAAGAAGGCGCGATCGGCGGCACCGTGCGCTATGTCGATTCGTCGGTCGAGCGCCTGCAAGTGCGGTTCGAAACCGCTAATCCCTCCCGCTATACGGTGACCTGCAATGGCCGTCCCGTACCGCTGCCGCCGACCGGAATGGCAGGCGTCTCGGTCGCCGGTGTGCGCTACAAGGCATGGCACCCAGCCTCAGGCTTGCATCCCGTGCTCCCCATCGATACGCCGCTGACCTTCGATATCTACGATACATGGTCGCGCCGCTCGATCGGCGGCTGCATCTACCATGTTGCCCATCCGGGCGGGCGCAACTACGACACCTTCCCCGTCAATGGCAACGAGGCGGAAGCGCGACGTCTTGCGCGTTTCGAGCCTTGGGGGCATACAGCAGGTGGCTATGCCGTAAGACCGGAGACTGCATCGGTGGAATTCCCGCTGACGCTCGACCTCAGGCGTCCGGCGGGAATTTGAGACGAGACTGAGCATGGGTAGAAAACCGGCGACGGAACGACGGGATGAGGTGAAGACCGGCACTGCCAAGGCGCCGGCCTTTGCCTATCGTCCCCTGCCCGGCGTCGCCGACGAAATGGTCGACAACAAAGGTGCCGTCCGCCCGGTTTGGCAGAACTTTCTGTCAGCGCTCTCGCGCCTATCGGAAGAGGAACTGACCGAGCGCTTCGCCCGCGCCGACCGCTATTTGCGCGATGCCGGCGTCTTCTATCGCGCCTATGGAACGGCGGGAGTCAGCGAGCGCAATTGGCCGATCTCCCATATTCCCGTACTCATCGACGAGCGCGAATGGCAGGCTCTCTCCGAAGGCCTGCAGCAGCGCGCCGACCTTTTGGAATCGATCATCGCCGATATCTATGGCGACAATCGGCTCGTGAACGAAGGGCTTTTGCCACCGGCGCTGATTGCCGGCAATCCGGAATTCCTGCGCCCGCTTGTCGGCGTCAAGCCAGCAAGCGGCCACTACCTGCATTTCCTGGCTTTCGAAGTCGGCCGCGGTCCTGACGGGAACTGGTGGGTGCTGGCTGACCGCGCGCAGGCGCCATCCGGCGCCGGCTTTGCGCTGGAAACCCGTGTCGCTACCACCCGTGCCTTTTCCGATATCTATGCCGAAACCAAGGTTCATCGCCTTGCCTCCTTCTTCGGTGCCTTTCGCGATGCGCTTCTTGGCGGCAAGCGCGGAGCCGAAGGACGTGTTGCCGTCCTGACGCCGGGGCCTGCCAACGAAACCTATTACGAGCACGCCTATATTGCCCGCTATCTCGGCTTCATGCTGCTGGAGGGCGAGGACATCACGGTGGTCAACGATCAGCTGATGGTGCGCACCGTCGCGGGGCTGCGGCCGATCAGTGTCCTCTGGCGTCGCCTTGATGCCTCCTATGCCGATCCATTGGAGCTCAACCAGCATTCCCATATCGGCACGCCGGGCATGGTCGAGGCCCTGCGGGCGCAGACGGTGACCATCGTCAATGCGCTCGGCTCCGGTATTCTCGAGACGCGCGCCCTTCTCGCCTTCATGCCGACCATCTGTCGGCATCTGCGTGGTGAGGAATTGAAGCTGCCGTCGATCGCCACCTGGTGGTGCGGCCAAAAGGCAGAGCGCGAACATGTCGCCGCCAACATCGAGAAGATGGTCATTGGCCCGGCCTATTCCTGCATGCCCTTCTTCGATGACAACGGCCAGTCCGTGCTGGGCTCGACCCTGCGCAGCACCGCCCGCGATTCGATTGCGGATTGGCTGGCAACCGAAGGTCAAAAATTGGTTGGCCAGGAGGTCGTGACACTTTCGACGACGCCGGCCTGGGTCAATGGCAGGCTGACGCCGCGGCCGATGAGCCTGCGTGTCTTCGCCGCCCGCACGGAAAACGGCTGGCAGATCATGCCCGGCGGCTTCGCCCGCATCGGCAGCGGCGACGATGTCGCGGCAATTGCCATGCAGGCAGGAGGTTCGGCAGCCGATGTCTGGATCGTCTCCGACAAGCCCGTCGAGGCGCACACGCTTCTGCCGGCCGAAGAAACTTTCACCCGCAACATGCCGGGCAGCCTGCCGAGCCGGGCGGCCGACAACCTTTTCTGGCTCGGCCGCTATATCGAGCGCGCTGAAGGCGCCCTGCGCATCCTGCGCGCCTGGCATGGCCGTTTTGCCGAGGCGGCCGATCCCAACCAGCCGCTGCTTGCCGATGTCAGCGCCTATCTTGCCGCCATCGACATCGATACCAAGCAGGCGGTGCCGGAAAACCTGCTGCGCAACATCGATAGCGCCGTCTATTCGGCCAGCAATATTCGCGATCGCTTCTCTCCCGACGGCTGGTTGGCGCTGAACGATCTCGCCAAGACGGCACGCCGCTTCAAGGAAGGGGTGAAACCTGGCGACGATGCCAGCCATGCCATGACGATCCTGCTGCGCAAGCTCGCGGGCTTCGCCGGCCTCGTGCATGAAAACATGTATCGCTTCACCGGCTGGCGCTTCCTGTCGCTCGGCCGCTATATCGAGCGCGGCCTGCACATGACACGGCTGCTCGGCCATATGTCCGGCCCCGATGCGCCCGACGGCGCGCTCGACATGCTGCTTGAAATCGGCGACAGCGTCATGACCCATCGCCGCCGCTACAACGTCAATACCGCTCGGCTGACAGTGACGGACCTGCTGGCACTCGATCCGCTCAACCCGCGATCGATCCTCTTCCAGATGAACGAGATCCACCGCGAGGTCGAACAGCTCCCGAACGCTTACGTCAACGGCCAGATGTCGCCTTTTTTCCGCGAGGCCATGCGCCTGCATTCGGGGTTGGCTGTAATGACGCCCGAAGCGATGACTGTCGAAGTCTACCAGCAGCTGGCGCGCGAACTGGAGCGGCTGTCCGACCTGCTGGCACGCACCTACCTCGGATGACGTGAATGCTCTACGATCTTTCGCTTCACATGGGCTATATCTACGACGTGCCGGCCAGCGGCGCGCGGCATATATTGCGCGTCATGCCGCTCTCCCTGCCCAACCGGCAGAGGCTGATAGCAGGCTCGGTGAAGATAAACCCAGGGCCGGACGAGCAATCCTACTTCACAGATTTCTTCCAGCATCCGGCAACCTCGATCCTGGTGCGCGAGCCGCATGAAAGGCTCGATATCCGCATGCAGGCGCGCGTTCAGGTGGAGAGCCAGCCTGTCGCCGCCGACTTCTCCCCTCTGCTCGCCAAGTTGCCGGAAGAGATCGAAGACTGCTGGTCGATCGATCCGTCTTCGCCCCACCATTTCCTCGGCAGCAGCCCGCGCCTGCCGGAGACGGGCGAAATCACCGATTATGCCAGGCAATGGAAATCGACCAAACTGACGACACTGCAGATTGCGCATGCGGTCTGTGCGCAGATCCACAAGGACTTCACCTACGATCCCAAGGCGACGACGGTCGATACCACCCCCAAGGAGGCATTTCGCCTCAAGCGCGGGGTCTGCCAGGATTTTTCCCATGTGATGATCATCGCGCTCCGCAGCCTCGGTATCCCCGCCGGCTATGTCAGCGGCTTCTTGCGCACCATTCCGCCGCCCGGCAAGGAAAGGCTGGAAGGCGCCGACGCCATGCATGCCTGGGTGCGCGCCTGGTGCGGTGAGACGGCAGGCTGGATCGAACTCGATCCGACCAACAATATTCCCGCCGGCACCGATCACATCGTCGTTGCCTATGGCCGCGATTATTCGGACGTTGCCCCCGTTATCGGCGTACTGAAGAGCTACGGCAATCAGAAAGCCGTTCAGGCAGTAGATGTCGTTCCACTAAAATAGAATATACTTAAAGTAGTAAAAATCTGAAGCAAATCGCGCCAGATTATGCAGTTTGTTAAAAATCAACCGATCGCTTAAACCTTCAACTAATATTTGTAATTGATAGTCCTGCCGTTCTTGAGAATTTAACTCTTTCCAATAGGCGGACATGATGATTGCCGGCTCCGATATACTTTGGGCATTTAAACAACTTCTGCGCGATAGAGCTGGAAATTTTGGCATCCTGACGGCGATTGCCGTGCCCGTGCTGGCTGTGGCGGGAGGTGTAGCGGTCGATGTCACGAACATGTCGCTGACACGCAGCCAGCTTCAGGAATCAACGGACGCCGCCGCGCTCGCGACTGCAACCGCACTTGCGGACGGCAGTGCGACCACCACGACCGCCAAGGATCTCGGCAACAATTTCGTCCTCGGCCAAATGTCGAACTATCTCGCTGGCGATACCGATGCTGCGAATTCACTGAAAGCGGGCACCAGCACGACGGTAACAAAAACGACCGATTCCTCCGGGAATTCTGGTTACACGGTCGTCGTAAATGCATCCTATTCGATGTCCGTGAACAGCATGACACGCCTGACAGGGCAAAGTTCCCTGAACATTTCTGCATCCAGCACGTCAATCAGCGGCAAGACTTCCGAAACCCAGAAGAATGCGCTGTCGATGTATTTCGTTCTGGACCGTTCCGGATCCATGGATGAAGCTACGGACACGGTCAATACCCAGCAGCCGACCACGACATATACCTATAGCTGCTTGAAGACGAATGCGAACGGCTGGCAGGTGTGGAGTACTTGCACCGCCACCAAGACGAATTACTACACCAAAATGGAATCGCTGAAGATTGCCACTTCCAATCTGGCTGCACAGCTAAACAGTGCCGACCCGAACATGATGTATGTTCGAACAGGCGCGGACTCCTATAACAATGTCGCTCAAACGCCTACAGCCCTGGCTTGGGGCACGAGCGGCATCACGACGTATGTCAACAACCTGACTTCGAGCGGCTCCACGAATTCGGCCCCCGCGTTTACGGCCGCTGTCGACGCATTGACGAAATCGTCGACGACGTCAGGACTGACATATGAGCAGCTCCAACATAAGGACAAAAGCGGCGTCCTGAACCCGACCATGTACATCGTGTTCATGACCGATGGTGACAACAACGTGTCAAATGCCGATACAAAGACCAAGGAACAATGCGACAAGGCACGCAGCAAGGGCATCCACGTGTACACGATTGCCTTCATGGCACCGGAAAATGGCCAGGCTTTGCTGAAGTATTGCGCTACTTCAGCCTCCGACTACTTTACGCCCCAAAGCGCTGCGGATCTCTTCAAGGCATTTACGACAATCGCCACGGAAACGTCGAAGCAGATGACGCTGCTGACCAAGTGATCTTGCTGGCGATAGCACCAAGCAACCATAGATAGATAACAAAGAAAAAGCCGCGCAATGCGAGTATCGAGCGGCTTTTCGTTTGATCGATGCGCGAATAAAAGCCCGAAACATCATCGGAATCAAGTCTTTTCCGGCCCATGGCAAACCTTTGGCGGCATTTTTCGCATCCGCCCAACTCGCTTGTTGCAACTGCTTTACATCGGTGCGTAAACTGATAGTGAAACGGAAAGGCAAATCGATTTAATTGAGCGTAACACGCTGAATATAAATCATAAATGGCGAGAGTTGATAGTATGAATAACTTGACGAAGGCCGATCTCCCCGTTCCAGCCCCGCGCAGTTCCCGCCCCGAAATCCTTGCCGAAGAAATCATCGAGCGCTTGACGTACCGCATCGGCAAGGATGCGAAGGTCGCCAAGCCGCACGACTGGCTGACGGCAACGATCCTTGTCATCCGCGACCGCGTCATCGACAAATGGATCGAATCCACCCGAAAAGCCTATCAGACGGGTGCCAAGCGCGTTTACTATCTGTCACTCGAATTCCTCATCGGCCGCCTGATGCGCGACGCCATCTCCAATCTGGGCCTAATGGAGGAAATCACCAACGCTCTCGCTTCGCTGGGCGTCGATATTCGTGTCATCGCCGGCCTTGAGCCCGACGCAGCGCTCGGCAATGGCGGTCTTGGCCGTCTTGCCGCCTGTTTCATGGAATCCATGGCTACCGTCGATGTGCCGGCCTATGGTTACGGTATTCGTTACGTGCATGGTCTCTTCCGCCAGCAGATGGCCGATGGCTGGCAAGTGGAGCTGCCGGAAACCTGGCTGGCACATGGCAATCCGTGGGAATTCGAACGCCAGGAAAGCTCCTATGAAATTGGCTTCGGCGGCGGCGTCGAGACCATCGGCGGTCACGACGACCAGCCGCGTTACGTCTGGAAGCCGGCCGAGCGCGTCATCGCCACTGCATTCGACACGCCCGTCGTCGGCTGGCGCGGCAAGCGCGTCAACACGCTGCGCCTCTGGTCGGCGCAGCCGATCGACCCGATCCTGCTCGATGCCTTCAACGCCGGTGACCATATCGGCGCGCTGCGCGAAAGCAACAAGGCCGAAAGCCTGACCCGCGTTCTCTATCCCGCCGATGCGACGCCCGCCGGTCAGGAACTGCGCCTGCGCCAGGAATTCTTCTTCTCGTCGGCCTCGCTGCAGGACATCCTGCGCCGCCACCTGCAGCAATATGACGACCTGACCAATCTCGCCGACAAGGTTGCGATCCAGCTGAACGACACGCATCCGGCCGTGTCCGTCACGGAAATGATGCGCCTGCTGATCGATGTCCACGGCTTCGATTTCGACAAGGCCTGGGATATCACCAGAAACACCTTCGGCTACACCAACCACACCCTGCTGCCGGAAGCGCTCGAAAGCTGGCCCGTACCGCTGTTCGAGCGGCTTTTGCCACGCCACATGCAGATCGTCTACGCCATCAACGCCAAGGTACTTTTGGAAGCGCGCAAGCTGCGCAATTTCAGCGACACCGAAATCCGCTCGATCTCACTGATCGACGAGAATGGCGATCGCCGCGTCCGCATGGGCAATCTCGCCTTCGTCGGCTCACATTCGATCAACGGCGTTTCCGCGCTTCATACCGATTTGATGAAGGTCACGGTCTTCGCCGACCTGCACAAGCTCTATCCCGATCGCATCAACAACAAGACGAACGGCATCACGCCGCGGCGCTGGCTGATGCAGTGCAATCCCGGACTGACCAATCTCGTACGCGAAACCATCGGCGACGCCTTCCTCGACGATGCGGAACAGCTGAAGCCGCTGGATCAGTTTGCCCGCGACAGCGCCTTCCAGGAGAAGTTCGCCGCCATCAAGCGTGCCAACAAGGTGCAGCTCTCCAACCTCGTCGCCAGCCGCATGGGCATCAAGCTCGACCCGAATGCGATGTTCGATATCCAGATCAAGCGCATCCATGAATACAAGCGTCAGCTTCTGAATGTCATCGAAGCGGTGGCGCTTTACGACCAGATCCGCTCGCATCCGGAACTCGACTGGCAGCCGCGCGTCAAGCTCTTCGCCGGCAAGGCGGCACCGAGCTATCACAACGCGAAGCTCATCATCAAACTGATCAACGACGTCGCCCGCGTCATCAATAACGATCCCTCGGTGCGCGGCCTCTTGAAGGTCGTCTTCGTGCCGAACTACAACGTCTCGCTGGCGGAAGTCATGGTTCCGGCCGCCGATCTTTCCGAGCAGATTTCGACCGCCGGCATGGAAGCCTCCGGCACCGGCAACATGAAATTCGGCCTCAACGGCGCGCTGACCATCGGCACGCTGGACGGTGCCAATGTCGAAATGCGCGACAATGTCGGCGAGGACAATATCGTCATCTTCGGACTGCGGGCCGACGAGGTCGCAAACCTGCGCAGCGACGGTCACAATCCGCGCGCCATTATCGAGCGCTCGCGCGAATTGGCTCAGGCACTTTCGGCCATTGCCTCTGGCGTCTTCTCTCCCGACGATCGCAACCGCTACGCCAGCCTGATCGACGGCATCTATAGCCACGACTGGTTCATGGTCGCCGCCGATTTCGACGCCTATGCCTCGGCACAGCGCGAAGTCGACATTCTCTGGGCCAACCCGTCGGAGTGGTACGCAAAGACGATCAACAATACCGCTCGCATGGGCTGGTTCTCCTCCGACCGGACGATCCGTCAATACGCCAAGGAAATCTGGAGAGCCGGATGAAAAAGCCGAAAAAAACCGCTGACGCCACGAGCTCGAGCGATATTTCGGCAGAGGATATTGCTGCAATTCTCGCAGGCACCCATTCCGATCCGTTTGCCGTTCTCGGCATTCACAAGACGGATGACGGCTATGTGGCCCGCTGTTTCATCCTTGGCGCGGAAGCCGTCACCGCCACGGCGCTCGACGGTTCCGTCATCGGCGAGCTCGCATGCCTCGATCCGGCAGGCTTCTTTTCCGGCGACGTCAAACTCGCCAAGCAGCAGCCGGTCCGCTATCGCGCCCGGCGCGGCGATGCAGAATGGGCAGTAACCGATCCCTACAGCTTCGGTCCGGTTCTCGGGCCGATGGACGATTACTTTGCCCGCCAGGGCACGCATCTGCGCCTGTTCGACAAGATGGGCGCTCATCCGCTGAAGCATGAAGGCGTCCAGGGCTTTCATTTCGCCGTCTGGGCGCCGAATGCGCAGCGTGTTTCCGTCGTCGGCGATTTCAACAATTGGGATGGCCGCCGGCACGTCATGCGTTTCCGCGCCGACAGCGGCATCTGGGAAATCTTCGCCCCGGATGTGCCAGCCGGGGTCGCCTACAAGTTCGAAATCCGTGGCCATGATGGCGTATTGCTGCCGCTGAAGGCCGATCCCTTTGCCCGACGCAGCGAGCTGCGCCCGAAGACGGCTTCGGTCACCGCCAACGAACTGCTTCAGGTCTGGGACGATTCGGCGCATCGCGAACATTGGGCAAGCGTCGACCAGCGCCGCCAGCCGATCTCCATCTACGAGGTGCATGCCGGTTCCTGGCAGCGCCGCGACGACGGTTCGATGCTGTCATGGGACGAGCTTGCCTCGCGCCTCATCCCCTATTGCGTCGACATGGGCTTCACCCATATCGAATTCCTGCCGATCACCGAACACCCCTACGATCCGTCCTGGGGTTATCAGACCACGGGTCTTTACGCCCCGACGGCCCGCTTCGGCGAGCCGGAAGGCTTTGCCCGTTTCGTCAACGGCTGCCACAAGGTCGGCATCGGCGTTATCCTCGACTGGGTGCCGGCGCATTTCCCGACGGACGAACATGGCCTGCGCTGGTTCGATGGAACCGCCCTCTACGAGCACGAGGACCCGCGTAAGGGTTTTCATCCCGACTGGAACACGGCGATCTACAATTTCGGCCGCACCGAGGTGCTCGCCTATCTGCTGAACAATGCACTCTACTGGGCAGAAAAATACCACTTGGACGGTTTGCGCGTCGATGCCGTGGCCTCCATGCTCTACCTTGACTATTCGCGCAAGCATGGCGAATGGATCCCGAACGAATATGGCGGCAACGAAAATCTCGAAGCCGTCCGCTTCCTGCAGTCGGTGAATACCCGGATCTATGGTGCGCATCCCGGCGTCATGACCATCGCCGAGGAATCGACCTCCTGGCCGAAAGTATCCCAGCCGGTTCATGAAGGCGGCCTCGGCTTCGGCTTCAAGTGGAACATGGGCTTCATGCACGATACGCTGAGCTATCTCGCCCGCGAGCCCGTGCATCGCAAATATCACCACAACGAGCTGACCTTCGGCCTGATCTACGCCTTCTCGGAAAACTTCGTCCTGCCGCTCTCCCATGATGAGGTGGTTCACGGCAAGGGATCGCTGATCGCCAAGATGGCGGGGGACGACTGGCAGAAATTCGCCAATCTGCGCGCCTACTATGCCTTCATGTGGGGCTATCCCGGCAAAAAGCTGCTCTTCATGGGGCAGGAATTCGCACAGTGGAGCGAGTGGAGCGAGGAGCGCGCGCTTGACTGGAACCTGCTGCAGTACCGCATGCACGAAGGCATGCGTCGCCTCGTTCGCGATCTCAATTTCACCTATCGCAGCAAGCCGGCGCTCCATGCCCGCGACTGCGAGGGCGAGGGTTTCGAATGGCTTGTCGTCGACGATTTCGAAAACTCGGTCTTCGCCTGGCTGCGCAAGGCGCCGGGCGAAAAGCCGGTTGCCGTCATCACCAATTTCACGCCAGTCTATCGAGAGAATTACACCTTGCGTCTGCCAGCTGAGGGGCGGTGGCGCGAGATATTGAACACCGATGCCGACATCTACGGCGGCAGCGGCAAGGGGAATGGCGGGCGTGTTCAGGCCGTGAATGCAGGCGGAGGCGTACATGCGATCATAACGCTGCCTCCGCTGGCGACCATCATGCTCGAACCGGAATTCTGAGATCACTACGGACAGGGAGGAATAAAATGGTAGAAAAACGTTTCCAGCCGCTGGCACGCGATGCCATGGCCTACGTTCTTGCCGGGGGGCGCGGCAGCCGCCTGAAAGAACTGACCGACCGCCGTGCCAAGCCAGCCGTCTATTTCGGCGGCAAGACCCGGATCATCGATTTCGCGCTGTCAAACGCGCTCAATTCCGGCATCCGCCGCATCGGCGTCGCGACGCAATACAAGGCCCATTCGCTGATCCGCCACATGCAGCGCGGCTGGAACTTCTTCCGTCCCGAACGAAACGAAAGCTTCGATATCCTGCCGGCCTCGCAGCGCGTTTCTGAAACGCAGTGGTATGAGGGCACCGCAGACGCCGTCTATCAGAACATCGACATCATCGAGCCCTATGGTCCGGAATACATGGTCATCCTCGCCGGCGACCACATCTACAAAATGGACTACGAATGGATGCTGCAGCAGCACGTCGATTCCGGCGCTGACGTCACCATCGGCTGCCTGGAAGTGCCACGCATGGAAGCTGTCGGCTTCGGCGTCATGCATGTCGACGAAAAAGACCAGATTATCGACTTCGTCGAAAAGCCAGCCGATCCGCCCGGCATCCCTGGCAATCCGGACTTCGCGCTCGCTTCGATGGGGATCTACGTCTTCCATACGAAATTCCTGATCGAATGCCTGAAGCGCGATGCGGCCGATCCGAATTCCAGCCGCGATTTCGGCAAGGACATCATTCCCTACATCGTCAAGAACGGCAAAGCCGTCGCCCATCGCTTCACACAGTCCTGCGTCCGCTCCGATTTCGAGCGCGAAGCCTATTGGCGCGACGTCGGCACAATCGATGCCTATTGGCAGGCCAACATCGACCTGACCGCCGTGGTGCCGGAACTCGACATCTACGACAAGTCCTGGCCGATCTGGACCTATGCGGAAATCAGCCCGCCGGCCAAGTTCGTTCACGACGACGAGGACCGCCGCGGTTCGGCAGTCTCCTCCGTCGTTGCCGGCGATTGCATCATTTCCGGTGCCAGCCTCTACAATAGCCTGCTCTTCACCGGTGTCCGCGCCAATTCCTACTCCAAGCTGGAGGGCGCAGTCGTGCTGCCGAGCGTCAAGATCGGCCGCCGGGCTCAGCTCAAGAATGTCGTCATCGACCACGGCGTCACCATTCCCGAGGGTCTGGTGGTCGGTGAAGATCCGGAACTGGATGCCAAACGCTGGCGCCGCACGGAGAGCGGCATCTGCCTGATCACCCAGTCGATGATCGACAAGCTGGATCTGTAACCTATGAAGGTTCTATCGGTTTCGTCCGAAGTCTTCCCCTTGATCAAGACAGGGGGTCTGGCCGATGTGGCCGGCGCCCTGCCAATTGCACTGAAGCCCTATGGCGTCGAAACCAAGACCCTGATCCCAGGCTATCCTGCGGTCATGAAGGCCATTCGCGATCCGGTTGCCCGTCTGGAGCTTCCGGATCTTCTTGGCGAGGCGGCCACCATTCTCGAGGTCGAGCACGCGGGCATTTCCTTCTTCGTGCTCGACGCACCGGCTTATTACAGCCGCACCGGCGGCCCGTATGTCGATGCGACGGGCAAGGACTATCCCGACAATTGGCGGCGTTTCGCCGCGCTGTCGCTCGCCGGTGCGGAAATTGCAGCTGGTCTCCTGCCCGGCTGGCGGCCGGATCTCGTGCATGCGCATGACTGGCAGTCGGCCATGGTGCCGGTCTACATGCGTTACTATCCGACGCCGGAACTGCCGAGCGTTCTGACCATCCACAACATTGCATTCCAGGGCCAGTTCGGCGCCGATATCTTCCCGGGCCTGCGCCTGCCGGCCCACGCCTTTTCCATGGAAGGCATCGAATATTACGGCGATGTCGGCTTCCTGAAAGGTGGGCTGCAGACGGCACATGCCCTGACCACCGTCAGCCCATCCTATGCCGAGGAAATCCTGACGCCCGAATTCGGCATGGGCCTCGAAGGCGTCATCGCCAGCAAGGCCTACAATCTCTACGGCATCGTCAACGGCATCGACGACGATATCTGGAACCCTGCGACCGATCCGATGATCGCGCAGACCTATAGCGCGGCGACGCTGAAGGATCGCGCTATCAACCGCCATCGGGTCGTCGAGCATTTCGGCCTCGACGAAGATGACGGTCCGATCTTCTGCGTCGTCAGCCGCCTCACCTGGCAGAAGGGCATGGATATTCTGGCTGAAGTTGCCAGCGAGATCGTTCACATGGGCGGCAAGCTCGCAATTCTCGGTGCAGGTGACGCGGCGCTGGAGGGCGCGCTTTTTGCCGCAGCTGGCCGTCATCGCGGTCGCGTCGGTGTTTCGGCCGGCTACAACGAACCCATGTCGCATCTGATGCAGGCCGGCTGTGATGCGATTATCATTCCCTCGCGCTTCGAACCCTGTGGCCTCACGCAGCTTTATGGCTTACGCTATGGCTGCCTACCCATCGTTGCGCGAACGGGCGGGCTGAACGATACGATTATCGACGCCAACCATGCCGCGCTGCAGGCAAAAGTCGCGACCGGCATTCAATTCTCGCCCATCACCGCGGAAGGGCTTTTGCAGGCCGTGCGCCGTGCCATGCATCTTTTCCCGGATCGAAAGGTCTGGACGCAGATGCAAAAGCAGGGCATGAAATCCGACGTATCCTGGGGCAGGAGCGCAGAACGCTACGCCGCTCTTTACTCCAGTCTAGTCTCGAGAGGCGCTTAACCCGATGATTAAAACAGTACCCACCACCCCCTTCGCGGACCAGAAACCAGGTACTTCGGGCCTGCGAAAGAAGGTTCCGGTATTCCAGCAACCGAATTACGCGGAAAACTTCATCCAGTCGATTTTCGATTCGCTCGAAGGCTATCAGGGCAAGTGCCTGGTCATCGGCGGCGACGGCCGCTACTACAATCGCGAAGTCATCCAGAAGGCCATCAAAATGGCCGCTGCGAACGGTTTCGGCAAGGTGATGGTCGGTAAGGGCGGCATCCTCTCGACGCCCGCAGCCTCCAACATCATCCGCAAATACAAGGCCTTCGGCGGCATTATCCTGTCGGCCAGCCACAATCCCGGTGGCCCGACGGAAGACTTCGGCATCAAGTACAATATCGGCAATGGCGGCCCCGCGCCTGAAAAGATCACCGACGCCATCTACGAGCGCTCCAAGGTGATCGAAAGCTACAAGATTGCCGATTTCCCGGATATCAACCTCGACCGCATCGGCCGTGAAGATATCGACGGCATGATCGTTTCGGTCATCGATCCGGTCGAAGACTATGCAGCCCTGATGGAAGAGCTGTTCGATTTCGGCGCGATCCGCAACCTGATCAGCCTCGGCTTCCGCATCTGCTTCGATGCGATGAGCGCCGTCACCGGCCCTTATGCCAAGGAAATCTTTGAAATCCGTCTTGGCGCCCCGGATGGATCGGTGCGCAACTTCCTGCCGCTGCCGGATTTCGGCGGTCATCATCCGGATCCGAACCTCGTCTACTGCAAGGAGCTCTACGACGACATGATGAGCGACGATGCGCCCGATTTCGGCGCAGCATCCGACGGCGACGGCGACCGCAATCTCATCATCGGCAAGGGCATCTACGTCACCCCGTCCGACAGCCTGGCGATCCTCGCAGCCAACGCCAACCTCGCTCCCGGCTACTCGCATGGCATCGCCGGCATCGCCCGTTCGATGCCGACAAGCGGCGCCGCCGATCGTGTTGCCGAAAAGCGCGGCGTCGGCATCTACGAAACGCCGACCGGCTGGAAATTCTTCGGCAATCTGCTCGACGCGGGCATGGCGACGATCTGCGGCGAGGAAAGCTCCGGCACCGGCTCAAACCATGTTCGCGAAAAGGACGGTCTTTGGGCCGTGCTGCTCTGGCTGAACATCCTGGCCGTGCGCGGCGAGAGCGTCATCGATATCGTGACGCAGCATTGGGCCGCCTATGGCCGCAACTACTATTCCCGTCACGACTATGAAGGCGTCGATACCGATGCTGCCAATGGCCTGATTGCAGCGCTGCGCGAAAAGCTGCCGACCCTGCCGGGCACGAAGTTCGGCGATCTCACCGTTTCCGCCGCCGATGATTTCGCCTACCACGACCCGGTCGATAAGTCGGTCAGCCAGCATCAGGGCATCCGCATCCTCTTCGAGGGCGGCTCGCGCGTCGTCTTCCGCCTCTCCGGCACCGGCACGACGGGCGCGACGCTGCGCGTCTATATCGAGCGTTACGAGCCCGATTCGACTCGCCACAATATCGAGACCCAGGAAGCGCTGGCCGATCTCATCACGGCCGCTCAGGATATCGCCGACATCAAGGGCCGCACCGGCCGTGATGCACCGACGGTGATCACCTGACGGCATTTTTGCAGAGCCCCCTCACCCTGCCCTCTCCCCGAGGGGAGAGGAGATTGTGCCATAAGGACCTTCTTCCCTCGGGGAGAAGGTGGATTTCGGTGATTGAGCAGAGCGAAATCGCCGAAAGACGGATGAGGGGGTTATCCGGGAACGACGGCAAATTGCATCACCTTCGTTCCAACGTCCGAAAATGGAAAGCCCGCGAGACATGTCCGAACCGACAACCCGCTGCCTTGGCGCCACCCCCACCGACTCGGGTGTCGAATTTGCTGTCTATTCCAGACACGCCGAGCAGATAGACCTCTGTCTGTTCGACGCCGAGGGCCACAAGGAAATCGCGCGGCTTCCGCTCACACGCGACGGCGATGAGCATCGCCTTTTCGTCAAGGACGCAAGGGAAGGCGCGCGCTATGGCCTGCGCGCCCATGGCGCCTATGATCCTGATCACGGCCTGTGGTTCGACCCATCCAAGCTGTTGGTCGATCCCTACGCCAGGGAGCTCGATCGGGCGTTTCGTTACGATCCACGACTGGGTGTCTTCGGTGCCGATACGCAGGATCTGATGCCCAAGGCGATCGTCTCGCGCGATGTCGCCGTCAAGCCGACCAAACCTCTGTTTCAGCCAGGCGGCCTGATCTACGAAATTGCCGTCAAACCCTTCACCATGCTGCATCCGGATGTGCCGGCTGAGAAGCGGGGCACGTTCGGCGCCCTCGCCCATCCCGCCATCATCGCCCATCTCAAGCGCCTCCAGGTCGGCGCCGTCGAGCTGATGCCGATCACCGCGTGGATCGACGAACGGCACCTGCCGCCGCTCGGCCTCACCAATGGCTGGGGTTACAATCCGGTCGCCTTCATGGCGCTCGACCCGCGCCTCGTCCCCGGCGGCATGAAGGAGCTGCGCGAGACGGTCGCTGCCCTTCACGCCGAAGGCATCGCGGTCATTCTTGATCTCGTCTTTAACCATACCGGCGAGAGCGACCGCCTAGGCCCGACGCTATCTCTGCGCGGCCTCGACAACCCCACTTATTTCCGCCACCTGCCGGACCAGCCCGGAACGCTGGTCAACGATACCGGCACGGGGAACACCGTTGCATGCGATCAGCCGGCGACCCGCAAGCTCATCATCGATACCCTGCGCCATTTCGTGCAGAATGCTGGCATCGACGGCTTCCGCTTCGATCTCGCCACCGTACTGGGGCGCAACGGCAAGGGCTTCGATCCCGAAAGCATGACGCTTCGCACCATGCTCGCGGACGAGGTGCTGCAGGATCGGATCATGATCGCCGAACCCTGGGATATCGGTTCCGGCGGCTATCAGCTCGGGAATTTCCCGGCACCCTTTCTCGAATGGAACGACCGCGCCCGCGACGATCTGCGCCGCTTCTGGCGCGGCGATGCCGGCATCGGCGATCTGGCAACGATCCTTGCCGGCTCTTCGTCCATCTTCGGCCGTGACGGGCGCACGCAGACGCGCAGCGTCAACTTTCTCGCCGCCCATGACGGCTTCACACTGATGGACATCGTTTCCTACGAGAACAAACACAATGAGGCCAATGGCGAGAACAATCGCGATGGCCACAACGAGAACTTCTCCTGGAACAACGGCGTCGAAGGCAAAACGGACGATCCGTCGATCCAGCGCAAGCGCCGCGCCGATATCGAAGCCATGCTGTCGACGCTCTTTGCCACGCGCGGCGCTATCATGCTGACGGCAGGCGACGAAGGCGGGCGCAGCCAGCAAGGCAACAACAACGCCTACTGCCAAGACAATGCCATCACCTGGATGGACTGGAAGACGCTGGACGAGGAACTGATCGGCCATACTGCCTGGCTCGCTGGTCTGCGCCACCGTTTTACCGCCTTTGGCGACATGAATTTCTTCCGCGGCGATGGTGACGTGCTTTGGTTCTCCGGCGCAGGGACGCCGATGACGGTGCCGGATTGGGAAGCGCCCGGAGCGGCCGTGCTTGGCATGACGCTACAAACAGAGGATCGTGCAACGCACCGATCGACGCGGCTCGCCATAGTCTTCAATCGCGCAGCAGACGAACGCGCCGTCATATTGCCGGCTTCCGAGAGCGGCGGCTGGTCTGTATTGACGACAGCAGGCGAAACGCCAGCCGGAGAGCAGATCGCCATTCCCGCCCGCTCTGTCGCCTTCCTTCTGGAAAACTGAGGCGGTTGCACTTTCAATCCCGATTCGCCAGAAAGGGCTCTGACGACACAGACTGACGAGGACGGCATGCCCGGCGAAATTTCGCTTGTTGAGATCATGAAGCTTGCGGGAACGGAAATCGGCGTTTCCGACTGGATCACAGTCGACCAGACGATGATCGACACTTTTGCCGATGCGACGCTCGATCACCAGTTCATCCACGTCGATCCCGAACGCGCCAAGGCGGAAACGCCCTATGGCGGCACCATCGCCCACGGCTTCCTGACGCTCTCGCTGCTTTCAGCGATGAACTACAGCGCGTTGCCGAAAATCCACGAACAGACCCTGGGCATCAATTACGGCTTCGAGAAGATCCGCTTCATGTCCCCGGTCAAATGCGGCGCACGGGTGCGAGGACGTTTCACACTCGCCGAAACGCGGCTGCGTGGCGCCAATATGCTGATGCTGACTTATGACGTGACGGTCGAGATCGAAAACGAACGCAAGCCGGCACTGACTGCGACATGGACGACCATATCGCAGTTCGACCCGAAGGATCGGCCGGAAGAGGGTTAAAGACCCGCATCCTCCGCACCCTCGGCCAACAGGCCGAAAGCATAATCGGAGAAGGAGCGCCAAACCTCGACGCGGAATGTCTCCTCGTCGAGCCGCAGGATCACCACTTCCGCCTTGCCGAGCAGTGTGCGCGAGCAGGCGCTGACGGGGAATGCGCTCAGCGACACGTCCTGCGGGCAGCCGGCGGCAAGCGTCGCTTCCGCGCCTGGGCCGGACACGATGATGGCTGTATTGCGATGCGAGACATCGGTCGCCGAGTGCAACACGCCAGACGATCCAGCCACTCCGACCAGCTCGGCACCGCTTTCGTCGATGACAAGCCATTCGTCCGGGCCGAGCCACAGGACATGACGCCCATTGCCGCTGGCCGAAGTCTTCGGCCGGGTCGGCAGTTCCAGGCCAAGCGCCTGCGAAAGAGCGCCGACGGAATCGGCGGGCGCGCGCAGCGAAATGCGGCTTGCGGGGGCTGCGGGCGTCAACCGAACGGTCGAGGAGCCGCCGTGGCGACCGGCGAGCGGCAGTTTGCGGGTAGCGAGATCAGCCATTGATCCGGCCTCCTTCCTTGTCAAAGAACACCAGATCCGTCACCTCGACTGATATCGTCTTGTCTGGCATGGGCACATAGAGCGTCTTGCCCATGCGCTCGCGTCCGCCGGCAACGAGCGCGAAAGCGATGGAGCGGCCGAGATTCTCGGACCAATAGGCGGAAGTGACATGGCCGAGCATGGTCATCGGTTTCGGCTCATTTGGATCGGCGACGATCTGTGCGCCCTCCTCCAGCACCACCTTCGGATCGCGGGTGACGAGGCCAACGAGCTGCTTGCGGCCTTCCTTGACGAGATCCGGCCGCTTCAGGCCGCGAATGCCGACGAAATCGGTCTTCTTCTTGGAGACAGCCCAGGCAAGGCCCGCATCGTCGGGTGTCACTGTGCCATCGGTATCCTGGCCGACGATGATGTAGCCCTTCTCGGCGCGCAGCACGTGCATGGTCTCGGTGCCGTAGGCGCAGGCACCGAGCGGTTCGGCGCGAGCCCAGACGGCTTCCCATACCGACTGGCCGTAATCGGCCGGCACGTTGATTTCGTAGCCGACTTCACCGGTGAAGGAGACGCGGAACAGCCGCGCCGACACGCCGCAAACCCTGCACTCGGCGACACTCATATGCGGGAAGGCTTCGTTGGACAGATCCTGGCCCTCGACGAGCGGCTCGATGATCTCGCGCGCCTTCGGTCCTTGGACCGCGATGACGGCCCATTGCTCCGTGGTTGATGTCAGCCACACCTTCAGATGCGGGAACTCGGTCTGCAGATAGTCTTCCATGTGATGCAGCACGCGCGGCGCACCGCCGGTCGTGGTGGTCACATGGAAGCGATCCTCGGCCAGACGTCCGACGACGCCGTCGTCATAAACGAAACCGTCCTCGCGGGTCATGATGCCGTAGCGGCAGCGGCCGGGCTTCAGCGTATCCCAGGCATTGGTGTAGATCAGGTTCAGAAATTCAGCCGCATCCGGCCCGACCACTTCGATCTTGCCGAGCGTCGAGGCATCGAACACGCCGGCCACTTCGCGCGCCGTGCGGCACTCGCGATTGACGGCCTGGTGCATGGTCTCGCCGGCGCGCGGATAGAACCACGCGCGCTTCCAGTTGCCGACATCTTCGAAGATCGCACCATGCGCCTCTTCCCAGGCATGCATCGGCGTCTTGCGAGCGGGATCGAAGAGAAAACCGCGCGAATGGCTGATGAGCGTGCCGTAGGTCACGGGCGTATAGGGCGCACGGAACGTGGTAAGACCGACCTGCGGAATATCCTTGCCAAGCATTTCGGCGGCGATCGCCAGCCCGTGCATGTTGGAAAGCTTGCCCTGATCGGACGCCATGCCGTTGGTGGTGAAGCGCTTGATGTGCTCGATGGAATGCATGCCTTCGCGCACGGCAAGACGAATATCCTTAGCGCAGACGTCGTGCTGGAAATCGACGAAAGCTTTTGCATTCGTGTCCGGCCCGGCGCCTTCAGCAGCCCCGATCATGCCGCCGGTCCACTCGAAAGCCTGCTCGGCATGGAGCTGGATCTTCTCTCCGCCATTGGTGCTGCCCGTGGCGCGTGCCATCAGCTCGCCGGCGGCCAGCGATTCCTCGATCGCCGCCTGCAGCCCATCCGTGCCGTTGCAGGCACCGACCGAAAGGCAATCCTGAACATAGGTGCCCGGCAGGAAACGCTGCTTCTCAGCATCGAATTTCAGCTTGCCGCGCGACTGCGAAAAGAGATGAACGGAAGGCGTCCAACCCGCCGAAACCAGCAGGGCATCCACCGGAATCTTGCGGGTGGCGGAGCTGCCGTTGCGCGAGACGGTCATGGAGGAAACGCGCAGCTTGCCTGAGGTATCGACGACGGCATAGTCGGTCATCACCTCGATACCGAGCCGCTTTGCTTCGGCGAGAACCGCCTCACCCGGACGCGCACGGCTGTCGACGATGGCGGCGATGGAGATACCGGCACGCTTGAGATCGAAGGCGGCCTCATAGGCTGAATCATGCGCCGTGTAGACACCGATCTTCGCGCCGACGGCGACGCCATAGTGGTTGAGATAGGCACGCGCGGCCGAGGCGAGCATGATGCCCGGACGGTCGTTGTTCGGAAACACCATGTGGCGCTCGATGGCGCCGGTCGCAAGAATGGCGCGCTTGGCGCGGACCTGCCACAGGCGCTCACGCGGCAGATCACGCCCCGGCTTCGCCAGATGATCGGTCACACGTTCGGCCAGACCGAAGAAATTGTGATTGTAGTAGCCAAAGGCCGTCGTGCGGGTCAGCACCTGCACATTCGGCATCGCCTTGAGCTTGGCGAGGGTCACCTGCGCCCACTCATAGCCTTCCACACCGTCGATCTTGATGCCGGTATCGAAGCGAAGCGCGCCGCCGACCTCCGGCTGCTCATCGCAGAGGATGACCTTGGCGCCGGTTTCGGCAGCGGCAAGTGCCGCTGAAAGACCGGCAACGCCGGCACCGACGACGAGCACGTCGCAATGGGCATAGCGGCTGGCATAGTGATCCGGATCTTCTTCCGTCGGCGCGACGCCAAGGCCGGCGGCACGGCGGATGAAGGGCTCATAAATATGCTTCCAGGCCGACTTCGGCCACATGAAGGTCTTGTAGTAGAAGCCGGCGGCAAAGAAGGGCGACATCAGATTGTTGACGCCGCCGATATCGAAAGCGAGCGACGGCCAGCGGTTCTGCGACTGCGCCTTCATGCCGTCGAAGACTTCCTGCACGCTGGCGCGTACGTTCGGCTGACGCCGCGCCGCATCGCGCGAGATATCGAGCAGCGCGTTCGGCTCTTCGGCTCCGGCCGAAAGGATGCCGCGCGGACGGTGATACTTGAAGGACCGACCGACCAGATGAACGCCATTGGCAAGCAGCGCCGATGCGACGGTATCGCCTTCGAGCGCGGTATAGGTCTTGCCGTCAAAAGTGAAGCGAGCGGTTCTGGCCGGCGTCAGACGTCCCTTGCCCGCGATACGATTGGCGCCGCTCATTCAACGAATCCCTCTGTTTGTGCAGTCTGTTCTTGTTCGTTCTGTTGCTGCGCCGCCGGCTCGGAAGCGCCAGGCTTGAGCGTCGCCGGGTCGGGCTTCGGCTCGCCCGCCTTGTATGTTCGGTAGAAGTGATCGCTCACGGTATCGCGCGCCGCATTGAAGAAACGGCCGCAGCCATGGATGTGCCGCCAGCGCTCGAAGATCAGCCCCTTCGGGTTGTCGCGCAGGAAGAAATATTCCTCGAACTCCTCATCCGAAATCCCGGCAATATTGGCCGGCCGCACGATATGCGCGTCGCCGGCGTTGCGGAATTCGAGTTCCGAGCGCTCTTCCTCGCAATAGGGGCAGTAAATCAGCAGCATCGTTTTCTACCTGTGTTAAAGCTCGGAGCCCGTAAGGCTTGTGCCGGGAGGCTGCGCGCAAAGCTGCCGTCCCATGATGACGAAAGGTGTTATGCGCTTCAGCAGCGCCTCCAGCGATCCGTAGGGCTTCAGCACATTGGTCATCCCAAGATTGACCAGGCTCATGCCCAGCAGATCTGTGTCGATCGCAAATGCCCTCGTTGCCTCGGGCGTCTGGTCCGGCACGAAATAGACCGTCGGCTGGTTCAGCACTTTGGCGCAGGCAATCACACCGCTTTCGGCCACGAAGGGCCAGTCGGCCTCGTCCTTTGCCTTGTGGATCACCTGCATGCGAAAATCCTGAGCTCCCGGAATAAGATCGCTGACTTCGGTCGCGATCGCTCCGACCGGCAGGGAAAGCCCTGCCGCAAGAACGATCCCGACCGCCGCCGGCATCAGTGCGCCACGGCGGCGGCTGCCGCCTCATCGATCAGACGGCCGGTGCGGAAGCGATCCAGCGTCAGGCCGGCATTGAACTTATGCGGCTCGTCGCGGGCAATCAGATGGGCAAAGAGATTGGCCGAACCCGGCGTCGCCTTGAAACCACCCGTGCCCCAGCCGCAATTGACGTAGAGCCCAGGCACCGGCGTCTTCGACTGGATCGCCGAACGGTCGGGCGTATTGTCGACGATACCGCCCCAGGAGCGCATCATCTTCACACGGCGGAACATCGGGAAGAGTTCGCAGATCGCGTCGAGCGTATGGGTGATGATCTGCAGGCCACCGGTCTGGCTGTAGGAATTATACTGATCCGTGCCGGCGCCGATGACGAGCTCGCCCTTATCGGACTGCGAGATATAGGCATGCACGGTGTTCGACATGACGACGCAGGGAAAGATCGGCTTCAGCGGTTCGGAAACGAGCGCCTGCAGCGGGCTCGATTGCAGCGGCACGCGCACGCCGGCCATCTGCATGACGACGGTGGTATGACCGGCTGCAGAAACGCCGACCTTCTTGGCGCCGATGAAACCCTTACTCGTCTCGACGCCGGTAACGCGGCCATCAGGCCCGCGGCGAATGCCGGTCACTTCGCAATTCTGGATGATGTGCACACCGCGATCGGAAGCAGCCCGGGCATATCCCCACGCGACTGCATCGTGGCGCGCCGTGCCGCCGCGGCGCTGCAGGGCGGCACCGTTGATCGGATAGCGCGCCGTCTTCGAAATATCGAGTGGCGGACAGTAAGCCTTGGCCTGCTCGGGCGTCAGCCATTCATTGTCGATGCCATAGAGACGGTTGGCATGGATATGCCGCTTGAAGGACTGCTGGTCATGCACATTGTGCGACAGCATCATCACGCCGCGCGGGGAATACATGACGTTATAATTGAGATCCTGAGACAGCCCCTCCCAGAGCTTCATCGAATGCTCGTAGATGTGCATACTCTCTTCATAGAGATAGTTCGAGCGGATGATGGTCGTATTGCGGCCGGTATTGCCGCCGCCGAGCCAACCCTTTTCGATGACGGCGACATTGGTGATGCCGTGCTCCTTGGCGAGATAATAGGCCGCACCCAGGCCATGGCCGCCGGCGCCGACGATGATGACGTCATACTCCTTGCGCGGCTCCGGCGAGGTCCATTGAGCCTCCCAGCCCTTGTGAGCCCGCATCGCTTCCCGTGCCACGGCAAAAACCGAGTATTTACGCATTCGCCCTCAACTCCTTCAGGCAAGACGCCCATCTTTATGGGGCATACAAATCGCAAATCCAAAACCGACACAACGGCTCTTTTGCGACGCATTAGGGACCGTCTTTCGACACGGTTAAAATTGCCAATCAGCCGAGTGGCCTACCCATGACTGCTTGGCAGATCTATTTGCGTTGCAGATGGCAGATCTTCACCCGCGCCCCGTCGCTATCCTTGCGCCAGATACATCCCTCATTCCGCGGCTTTCCCTTGTAAAGGTAAATTCTCGCCCGGTGTTTGTTGTCAAAGGTCTGATTGGAAAAATCGTGGCCGCCGACCCGCACATTCTTGCCAAAGCGGACTTCGCCGGCAGCGAC
The DNA here is from genome assembly GCF_002277895.1 of Rhizobium sp. 11515TR. Lineage (NCBI taxonomy): Bacteria > Pseudomonadati > Pseudomonadota > Alphaproteobacteria > Hyphomicrobiales > Rhizobiaceae > Rhizobium > Rhizobium sp. 11515TR. Next base: position 3,699,488 of record NZ_CP022998.1, read on the forward strand.
AGGCGCGAGCGCCCCAGCAAGAACAATGAGCGCCAGTATGGTTGGCACAAACAGCCTTCCGATGACAGCAAAGCCGAGCGATTTCATAAGGTGATTCCCCTTGCTCCGAACCGTTGCTTCAGATGATGCAATCGCCGCAGCACACGAATGAATGTGATCCGACATACTCACATAAGCATGTCAATGTCGCAAAGATCGGGGTCGGCCTATGGCTTAATCAACAGCTTCGATGAAGCGTCACAGACGCGGCCGGCTGAATTCGGTACTCGACAACTAGCTTTTTCCTCTGCAAACTCACGATCTGGCTAGACTTTGACAAACCGATCTGCTATCTCGCCTAACCAATCGCAAGGCTGCGGCTGCGCGAACGTTATATTTTTGCCTCCTGGCGCTGCCGTCGCCGCTGGCATCAACCAAACCAAAGGAACGTGATTCTCGTGCAGGTACTTGTCCGCGATAACAATGTCGACCAGGCTCTCCGCGCTCTCAAGAAGAAGATGCAGCGCGAAGGTATTTTCCGCGAAATGAAGATGCGCGACTACTATGAAAAGCCGTCGCAGAAGCGTGCTCGCGAAAAGGCTGAAGCTGTTCGTCGCGTTCGCAAGCTTGCTCGCAAGCGCGCTCAGCGCGAAGGCCTTGTTGCCAAGTAATCGCCGTTTTTTCGACGTTTTCAGATGCATGTGTGGCGGGGGCGAGTCGTTCGCCGCCGCCTTTTTGATTTATTCTCTACGCAAATCGGATTAAATCAGAACAGCCTGATATGACGCATGGGGAAAGCGAACCCGATAATGGCAATGACGACTTCCGTAAAGTTCCGCACTTCGAATCTCTCCTTATTCGTTTCGAAGCGCGCCGCGGCTCTGCCTGCCTTGGCGATACTTGCCGCAATCAGCCTTTCGGGCTGCCAGACTGCCACGACAGATAACGTGATCCAGATCGACAAGGCGCAAGGCTCGTCCGAAAATATCGCCTCGCTGACGTCGGTCATCAATGCCAATCCGCAGGATCCGGAAGGCTACAATGTACGTGGCACGGCCTATGGCCGCGGCGGTGATTTCAACCGCGCCCTTGCCGACTTCAATCAGGCGATCCAGCTCAATCCGAAGTTCTATCAGGCCTATGCCAACCGCGCGCTCATCTATCGCAACATGGGCAAGCTGCCGGAAGCGGTTGCGGACTATAACGCGGCGCTGCAGATCAACGGCAATTACGATGTCGCCTATATCGGCCGCGGCAATCTCTACCGCCAAGCCGGCCGCGACAACGATGCCTTCAATGACTATTCGAAGGCCATCAGCCTCGGCACCACGGACGGCCGCGCCTATAACGGCCGTGGCGTGATCTACCAGAAGCGCAATCAGCAGGATAAGGCGATCGACGATTTCTCCAAGGCGATCTCGCTGTCGCCGAACTCGCCGGAGCCTTACAACAGCCGCGGTATCTCCTATCTCGCGCAGAACGACGACGACAATGCTTTTGCCGATTTCAACCATGCGATCGAGCTGAACAACAAGCTCGCCGAATCCTGGGCAAACCAGGCCTTCGTCTATGAGCGCAAGGGCGACAAGGCGAAAGCCCGCCGCTCCTATCAGCACGCGGTCAACCTCGATCCGAACTACCAGCCCGCCAGAGATGGCCTGGCACGCGTCGGCGCCGGCTCCTGATATAGAAGCATAGCGAAACGGAACATTCAGCCGCCGGCAATTCCTGCCCGGCGGCTTTCCTTTGCCTCGGCAAAGGCCAAGCGCATCGCGATCCTTCAATTCGCTTCTGGCGCTTTAGATCTTCGACTTTGTGCATGTCGCGCAAAACCGCTGCGCACTTTTGCGCGACATGCTGTAGTCTTGGCTTACCCATTCAAGCGAGACAAAGACATGCCCTCCCCACAAAAAGTCATCGTCGTCGGCGCCGGAATCATCGGTGCCTCCATCGCCTGGCATCTCAATCGCAAGGGCGCATCCGTGACGGTGGTCGCCCAGCAGACCGGCGGCGTCGCAACTCCGAACTCCTTTGCCTGGATCAATGCGAGCTGGGGTAATCCGGAATTCTATTTCCAGCTTCGTCGCCGATCGATGGCCGAATGGTCGCGGCTACAAGACGACCTGCCGGATCTTCCCTTGTCCTGGTGCGGCGGCCTGTCCTGGGATCTGCCCGAGGCGGAGCTCGACGCCTATGCAGCTCAGCACCATGGCTGGGGCTATGGCATACAGCCGGTCAACCGAGCGACGAGCGCGATGATCGAACCGAACCTCGCCAACCCGCCAGATTATGCCCTGCATGTTGCCGAGGAAGGCGCCGTCGAACCTGTTGCCGCCACCAAGCTGCTGCTGGAGGACGCCCGCAGTCGGGGCGCGAGCCTATTATCCGGCGTCGAGGTCAAGGGCCTGCTCAGAGAGGGCGAGCGGATTATCGGGATCGAAACGAGCGAAGGACCGATACTGGGCGATCATGTCGTTCTGGCCGCCGGTGCGGGCACGCCGGCACTTGCGGCCTCGGCGGATGTTCTCGTGCCGCTGGAAACGCCTCCAGGGCTTATCGTCCATTCCCGCCCTGTGCAGAAAATGCTGAATGGTCTGGTGATGGCACCGGAACTGCATTTGCGCCAGACGGCAGAAGGGCGAATCATCGCCGGCGGCGACTTCGGCGGCACCGATCCCGGCAGCGATCCACAAGCGGCAGCCGACGATCTTTTCGCCAGGGTCAAAACGACATTGAAAGGCGGCGAAGCACTGGAGCTTGATTTCTACACCATCGGCTATCGCCCGACGCCGAAAGACGGTCTTCCGGTTCTGGGTGGTGTCGGCGCGGCACCTGGCCTCTACCTCGCAGTTCTCCACTCCGGCGTCACGCTGGCGCCGCTCGTCGGCCTGCTCGCCGCGCAGGAAATCGTCGATGGTGGCGAAGCTCCCGAGCTAGCACCCTTCCGCCTCTCACGCTTTGCCTAGCTCGGACACAAGACCTGTCAGCGCAACTTCAGGGATGCATTGCCACAGTCGTAAATACCCGAGATCGCTTACGATTTCGCAATAATGACTTTTCAGATGTTGCAAGGAAAATTACCCAGCCCTAACATGGCGCTTCGCGAGCATGTAGCTCGATGATCTGGGCACGGGGGCGCTTGGCATGATGACCAATACCATTCTCTTCGCGTTTGCCAGCGCGTCGGACCCTTATGGAGGCACGATCGGTTGATCGCCCCATGAGGAAGCCGCATTTCCCGAAAGCGTCGATTGGTGCCTATCTGATCGCCATAGCCCTGGCGATCGCCTTGCCTATTCTCGCCTTCGTCGCGCTGCTTCTGGTCCAACTCGAGAATAATGAACGCGATGCTCTGAAGGGCGACACGGTTCAGGATGCGCAGGCGCTTTCGCGCGTCATCGATCGCCAATTGCAGGACATGGCGACGACGTTGCGCCTCCTGTCTTCCTCGCCGGAACTTGAGCGCAATGACATCGCCACCTTCTTCGCCCGCACGGAAACGGTATTGCGCACCGATTCGCTTTTCGTGCTGCTTATGGAAAAGGATGGCCAGCTCCGGCTGAATACCCGCTGGCCGCTCGGCAAGCCACTCGGCAAGACCGGCAACATCGCCGCGCTTCAATCGGCACTGAACTCCGGCCGCATCGAGGCATCCGATGTCTTCATAGGCTCGACCGCCCGCCGCTGGGTCTACAACGTCACCCTACCTCTCGAACATTCGCCAGCCGGCGCCGCTTTGGCGGTAACACAGGATGCCGACGAGCTGGCCAAGCTCGTGACGACGGAAGCTTTGCCCCCCGGCTGGTCTGCCGCCGTTCTGGACAAATCCGGACATGTCGTTGCCGCCGGTGGCCCAACGACCCTCGCCCCGGGCGACGCATTCAATAAGAACATCCTGCCGAAACTGATCGCATCCAGCGGCGTCTATCAGGATGACAAGGTCCTGCCGAACGCGGTGCTCGGTTATGCGCAAATCTCAGGCTGGTCCTGGAAGGCCGTCGTCTGGGGTCCGATCGCCTCTGCGCAGGCCTCGCTGATGAGCACCTGGCGCTTTCTGATTTATGGCGGCGTGACGCTGCTGCTGGTTGCGCTGATTGCGGTCTATGCCCTGGCGCGTCAGGTGCGCACCACCATACAGGATATTGCCGACATGGCGGATCGCATGGGTCGCGGCGAGATCGTGGCGCCGGTCGACACCAGCGTCATCGAGGCAAACCAGGTGGCTGTCGCGCTTTCCAACGCCTCCTTCGACCGCAGCGTCACCGAGGACCGACTGCATTTCGTCATGCACGAGCTCGTCCACCGCACCAAGAATCTGCTGGCGCTCGCGCAGGCAATGACGCGTCAGCTCGCACGGCAGACTGATAGCGTCGATACGTTCCAGCGAGCTGTCGCCGACCGGCTGGAAGGGTTGGCGCGCTCGATCGAGGTGCTGACCAGCGAACAATGGTCCGGCGTGTCGCTTCGCCGCGTGATCGACATCCATCTCGCGACTTTCCTGCAGGCACCTCAGCAACTCGACGTTCTCGGCAATGACTTCCTGCTGAAGCCGGAAGCGGTGCAGAATCTCGGCCTGGTCCTGCATGAGCTCGCCACCAATTCGGTCAAATATGGCGCGCTGTCCGCGCCGGAGGGCAAGATCACCATCGAATGGACGAACGAAGCTGCTGAAACCGGCACCAAGATTCGCTTCGTCTGGACCGAAAGCGGCGGTCCGCCGGTCAAGCCGCCGAGCGATACCGGCTTCGGCACCACCGTCACGAAAACCCATGCCGCAGCATCCTTCAGCGGCCATGTCGAGGTCGATTTCCGCCCGGCTGGCCTCGTCTGGATATTGACCGCACCGCGCAGCATGATGGAACGTCAAAGAAACTGAGAGCGGAAACACCGCTCTTGCGAGCGCAGCAGCAGCCTACTCGTTCATCGCCTTGACGATTTCCTCGGTCACTTTCTTCGCATCGCCAAGCAGCATCATCGTGCCGTCTTTGTAGAAAAGCGTATTGTCGATGCCGGCATAGCCGGAGCCGAGCGAACGCTTGACGAAGAGGCAGGTTTTCGCCTTGTCGACGTCGAGGATCGGCATGCCGGAGATCGGCGACGTCTTGTCGTCGCGCGCCGCTGGATTGGTGACGTCGTTGGCGCCGATGACATAGGCGACATCGGCCTGAGCGAATTCCGAATTGATGTCCTCGAGCTCGAACACCTCGTCATAGGGTACATTGGCCTCGGCGAGCAGCACGTTCATATGGCCGGGCATGCGGCCGGCAACGGGGTGGATGGCATATTTCACCTCGACGCCATGCGCCTTCAGTCTGTCAGCCATTTCGCGCAGCGCATGCTGGGCCTGTGCCACCGCCATGCCATAGCCCGGCACGATGATGACCTTGGATGCATTGGCCATCAGATAGGCGGCATCCTCGGCCGAACCGAGCTTCACCGTCTTGTCGGAATTGTCGGCCCCGCCCGAGGCCGTCTCGCCGCCGAAACCGCCGAGAATGACCGAAATGAAGGAGCGATTCATGCCCTTGCACATGATATAGGACAGGATCGCACCCGAGGACCCGACGAGCGCGCCGGTGATGATGAGCGCGAGATTGCCGAGCGTGAAGCCGATGCCGGCGGCAGCCCAGCCGGAATAGGAATTCAGCATCGACACGACGACGGGCATGTCGGCGCCGCCGATCGGCACGATCAGCAGCACGCCGAGAAGCAACGACAGCGCGACGATCGCCCAGAAGGCGAGATGGCTCTCGTTCGCCGCCAGGCTGATGATGGAGACCACGATCAGCACAAGCAAAGCGGCATTGATGACATGGCGGTTCGGTAGCAGGATCGGCTTGCCGGACATGCGTCCGTCGAGCTTCAGGAAGGCGATGATCGAACCGGTGAAGGTGAGCGCGCCGATCGCGACACCGATCGCCATCTCGATACGGGCTTCCGTATGGATATGGCCGATCTCACCAATGCCGAAGGACGACGGTGTATAGAGCGCCGAAGCCGCTACGAGGACGGCCGCCAGCCCCACCAGCGAGTGGAAGCCTGCGACAAGCTGCGGCATCGAGGTCATCGGAATGACGCGCGCAATATAGGCGCCTGCCCCGCCGCCGATAGCAAGGCCCAGAACGATCAGCACGAAACCGCCGAAGGATGGCGTCGCCAGCACCAGCGTTGTGGCAATGGCAATGCCCATGCCGACCATGCCGTAGAGATTGCCGCGCCGGCTGGTGGCCGGATGCGACAGGCCGCGCAGCGCCAGGATGAACAGAACGCCAGAGACGAGATAGAGGAAAGCCGCGATATTGCTCAGCATGCCGCCCTCACTTGTCCTTCTTCTTGTACATCGCCAGCATGCGCTGGGTGACAAGGAAGCCACCGACGATATTGACCGAGACGAGAACCAGCGCCACGAAGCCGAAGCCCGTGGCAAGGCCGCTCGCCGAAATGCCCACGGCCAGCAGCGCACCGACGACGATGACCGAGGAGATGGCGTTCGTGACCGCCATCAGCGGCGTATGCAGGGCCGGCGTCACCGACCAGACGACATAATAGCCGACGAAGATCGCCAGCACGAAGATAGCCAGTTGGAAGACGAAAGGATCGATTGCTCCACCGGTTGCGGCACTGGCAACCTCCGGCGCCTGTGCTGCAGCGGCCGTAACGGCGGCAACGGCATCATTCAGTTGCTGGAGTGCCTGGTCCATTGCTTGGCTGGCCATCTCAGAGATCTCCCTTCTTGATCGTCGGCTGGTCGGGATCGACGAAATTCGGGTTCACGACCTCGCCGCCGTCGGTCAGCATCGTCGCCTTGATCAGCTCATCGGTGCGGTTGAGGGCAAGGCTCTTCGTATCCTTGTCGACCATCGTCTCCAGGAAGGTAACGAGGTTCTTGGCATAGAGGGCCGAGGCGCTGGCCGCGATCCGCCCGGCCATGTTGGGATATCCGACCACCTTGACACCCTCGACATCGGCGATCTTGCCGTATTCGGCCCCCTCGATATTGCCGCCGCGTTCGACCGCGAGATCGACGGCCACGGCGCCGGGGCGCATCGCCTTCAGCATGTCGCGCCCGACAAGGCGCGGCGCCGGTCGCCCCGGAATGAGCGCCGTGGTGATGACGATATCCTGCTTGGCGATGTGATCGGCGACAAGCGCCGCCTGCTTCGCCTGATACTCTTTCGACATTTCCTTGGCATAGCCGCCGGCAGTCTCCGCCGCCTTGAACTCTTCATCTTCGACCGCGATGAATTTCGCGCCGAGCGAAGCGACCTGTTCCTTCGCAGCCGGCCGCACGTCCGTCGCCGAAACGAGCGCGCCCAAGCGCCGTGCGGTGGCGATCGCCTGCAACCCGGCAACGCCAGCACCCATGACGAAGACCTTTGCCGCCGGAACCGTGCCCGCTGCCGTCATCATCATCGGCAGTGCCCGGTCATAGACGGCAGCAGCCTCGATCACGGCCTGATACCCTGCGAGATTGGCCTGTGAAGACAAGACGTCCATCGACTGCGCGCGGGTGATGCGCGGCATCAGTTCCATGGCGAAGCTTGTCAACCCTGCGCGCGCCATCTCGGCAAGAGCAGCCTCGTTGCCATAGGGATCCATGATGGCGATGACGATCGCGCCGCTCTTATAGCCGGAGATCTCCTTGCTCGTCGGGCGTCTGACCTTGAGGATGACATCCGCCGCCTTCGCATCCTTGATGGAACCGATCCGGGCGCCGATGGCTTCGTATTCGGTATCCGGAATGCGCGATAAAGTCCCCGCACCGGCTTCGATCACCACATCGAAACCCAGGTTCTTCATCTTCTTTACCGTCTCGACGGAAGCCGCAACACGCGTCTCCTCCGCCACGCTTTCCTTGGCCACGAAAACCAGATTGCTCAACGACGACACCTCGCATCAGACGGCGCCGCTCCTGAATGCGGCGGCGCTGTAGCCTGCAGAATCATGGGAAAGCGCGGGCGATCGGCCCGGCATCGATCAGCGCTGCAATATCAGCGCAACAGGACGACGCTGGCGATGGTCAGAACGATGAATATCAGGACGCCGCCGAGGAAACCGGCATGACCAAAGAAACCGGCCGCCATGGCGATCAACAATGCGGCAACGATCGCAGACCCGACCTTGGCGCCCGAGATGAAAAGATTATAGGTCTTCTCATGCTCCTTATAGTCCATGGGAGCACCCACTTCGGCGGGTCCAGTATGATGTTCGGCCATTCAGAATTCTCCCCTCAATCCTCTCCGCCGACAGACGATATAACTGCCAGCTGGAGCTCGTCCTCAAAAGTTGTGACAACCCGCAACGGGACACCGCAACCAATTTCCTCTACCGAGGGGTTACACAAAGCGGGGAAAAATGCAATGCACGAGAAGGTCGCAGGCGTGCATAGGCTGACGGAATCGCCGATGGATTTCGAAGACTCCTGCATCTAAACGAAGACGCCGGCTAGGTCGTGACATCGGACGGCAGGATTCTGCCCGCGCCCGGCTGCCGCCGGTGGAGACTGGCCACTCTCTCGACGACCTGCTCTTGCGGCACCGGCGGCGAAAATACATAGCCTTGGATGATATCAGCCAGGTTCCGCTCGACGACCAATGCCAGCTGCTCCAGCGTCTCGACACCTTCGATCACGATATGAAGGCTGAGTGCGCGGGAAAGATCGACGATACCGCATAGCAGCTTGAAACGGCGGCTATCCGTCGTGATGTCACGAACGAAAGACCGATCGATCTTCACGACATCCACAGGCAGGGTATCGAGATAGCTGAGGCTGGAAAATCCCGTTCCGAAATCGTCGATCGCAATCGTGATGCCTTTGGCGCGCAGATCGGCGAGGATGGAGCGAACGGTCGCCACCTCATCCATCAGGCAGCTTTCAGTAACCTCGAGATGCAGGCGGGATGGCTCCAATCCCGACGCATCAAGTGCCGCCGTGACGATTTTGACAATCTCACCATTGCGCAGATCCTGCGCCGAGAGATTGACGGAAACCGCGAGCGGCGCAGGCCATGAAGCACAATCCCTGCAGGCCTGGTTGACCATGAAGCGAGTGATGCCGGCAACGATGCCCATCTCCTCGGCAACCTGTACGAAAAGATCGGGCGGGATCGAGCCCTTTTCCGGATGAATCCAGCGTGCAAGCGCCTCACAGCATTCGATGCGGGAGCCATCCGGCGTGAACATCGGCTGATAGACGGCTTGAAGCCCGCCGGTTTCCACCGCCTCACGCAGATCATCCTTCAGCTTCTGCCGCTCGACATAGCGTGCGTCCATCTCCTGCTCGAAGGCACTGCAGCCGCCCCTCAGCCGCGATTTGGCATCGAAAAGCGCGAGATCCACCTTGATCTGCCACTCCTCCGGGCGAAACTCACGGCTGGACATGGTCATGTATCCGCCGCTGACGGAAATCCGGAAACTGCTGTCTGCCACGCTGTAGGTGCCGGCCATTGCCGCATGCAGGGCGCGGATGCGGGCATCGATATTCGGGGCATCGTCTTCATTCGGAAAGAACAGCACGAATTGATCGCCGACAAGACGAGCGGCAATCGCTGCGGTGCCGGCAAGCTGCTTCAGGCGCTCGGCTATGGCGACCAGCAGGCGGTCCCCGGCAACATGCCCCTTGGTATCGTTGACGTGCTTGAAGTCATCGATATCGAGGACCAGAATCCCGATGCGGCTTTCCCGCTTGCGCGCCGCCAGCCTCTCCTTGACCAGATCCATGAAATATTCGCGATTCGGCAGCCCCGTCAAAGGGTCGTAGCGCACCATATGCAGGATCTTGCGCTCCGCCCGAACACGCACCGTCACATCTTCGAAAATCAGGATCACGATCCCGTCGATGCGGCGGCTGGCCGAAAATTCCAGGAACTGATCCTCATTGAATTGGATGAGCGTTCGCGACAGCGTGCCGCTGACGAGCTGTGCCAGCTGCCGCTGGATGAGTCCGGGCAGCGATCCGTCGATGAAAGCATGGCGAGCGCCGTAGCGCAGAACGACATCGAATTCGCAGTCCTTGAGCCGCTGCGGATCGGCAAAATTCAGGAGCTCGCATGCCTTGCGATTGACGACCAGAATGCGGTTCTGGGCATCAAGCATGAACAGCCCGTGCGTCATGCTGTTCAACGCGGTGTCGAACCTGTCGGCCATCAGCGATATCTCGCGCGAAGCGGTGATGTTCCTGTAGAGAAATTCGCGCATGCCATTCGCCATTGCGCGTGTCGTCAGCCCGAACGGAATGAGCATGAGGGAGGCTATTGCCTTGTAAGGCTGCTGCAACAGCAGACAGGCAATGATAATCGGCACACAGCAGGCGAGAATTTGAAGATCCACCGCCCGGGGCGAACCATAGTTGCGGCCGACGATCGACACCATCGACGCCATGGTGACGGCGACGCAGATGAATTCCGCCAACGGATCGCGCAGAATGAGGATGGCATAGCTGCTGCCGATGCCGAGGATGGCCGCCGTCGCCGCCGCGCCGATCACATAGCTCGTTTCCCAGCCGGCAATATCGGCGCGCGTAAGATCATTCTTATCCGCAGCGTCGAACAGCCGGAACAAATGGATGCGTAAGCCAAAGACAACCGCAAACCCCACGCAAAAGGCCAGATAGATGCCGGCATGCGTGCTCAGGAAAACGAGAACATATGTCAGGATATGAACGAACACGCCCGTAAAGAGCGTTTTGCGATTTCCGAAAAGCGAACTGACGAACGACAGATAAACATCCGTCGGCACGGTGTCCGGGCTTGGAGGCTTCATTCAGACTTCCCCTGATGCGGCGGACACCCTAGTGGAAACCCTTTAAAATTTACTTGCCCGAACAGAACCCATTTAGACAGATTTTCCAGTCAAAGCGGCAGCTTAAGTTGAAGCTGGATCATGATCAGCACTGCACTGGCACAATGATTCCCGGCTTCCCCCGAGACGGATACAATATTTAAATCACTAATAAAGAAAACTATATATATCAAAAGACTTATGAAATACGATTACAACTTGCCCGCCCGCTGCTGGATCATCATGAAGGTATCGAAAGTATACTCGGAAAGCTGCATCCAAAGATAGGCATCTTTCTTGTAGGCGACCTGATCCTCATAGATGCGCTTGAAATAATCATTTGACTTGGAGAGATCGGCATAAAGCGCGCTGGCTGCCTGGAAGCAGGCCTCCATGATCTCCTGGCTGAAAGGTCTGAGCGTCACACCCTGCTGCACGATATCCTTCAGTGCCTGGGGATTTTTGACGTCGTATTTCGCCAGCATGTTGGTGTTGGCGAAGGCGCAGGCGTCGCCGAGAATTGCCTGATAGCTTTTCGGCAGGGCATTCCATTTTTCCAGATTGAAGAAGGCATGCACCACGGCGCCGCCTTCCCACCAGCCGGGATAATAATAGTATTTGGCGATCTTCTGCAGACCGAGTTTCAGGTCGTCGTAGGGGCCGACCCATTCGGCCGCATCGACCGTGCCCTTGCTCAGCGCATCATAGACACCGTTGACCGCAATATCCTGCTGCGGGACGACTCCGATCTTCTCGATCACCTTGCCGGCCAGGCCGGCGATACGCATCTTCAGACCCTTGAGATCGTCGAGCGTATTGATTTCCTTGCGAAACCAACCACCCATCTGCGCGCCGGTGTTGCCTGCTGGAAGCCCTAAGATGCCCTGGGTCGCATAGAACTCGTTCATCAGCTTATTGCCGTTGCCCTGGTAGAACCAGGCATTGGTCAGCCGGGCATTGAGGCCGAATGGCAGCGCCGTGCCGATGGCATAGGTCGGATCTTTTTGCCAGAAATAATAGGAGCAGGTGTGCGCGGCATCAACGGCGCCGGCACTGACCGCATCGGCAGCCTGTGCACCAGGAACGATCTCACCGGCCTCATAGGTCTGGATGACGAAATTGCCGTTGGTCGCGTCGGAAACATGCGCGGCAATATCTTCCGCGCCGCCATAGATCGTATCCAGGCTCTTGGGGAAGGAGGAGGTCATCTTCCAGGTGATCTTCGGATATTCCTGGGCAAGGGCCGGGCTCGCAAGCGCGGAAGCGGCAGCACCTGCGCCAACAGCTCCTGCCCGCCTGATGAAGGAACGGCGATCCATCGAATTCTCCCATACGGACGGCATTACTGGGGAACGGCGCGTCCCCGTCACGGCGCAAGCGATGGAGCTAACCATGCCGCACCCGGTCTTTCAAGTTTGCTCTTGCACCGCATTATGGCGATTCCTGTACATCGGCGTAACGAGCCGACACAAAGCCTTGTGAAAACCTCTGCGCGTTGCCGGCCGGGCCGTATTCGCGTAAGTTCGTAAGGCGCAAGTCGCCCTCGGATCGACATCATGATCGTCCAGAGGTCCAATGAACAAATGTCTGCAGCCTTCGGAGCCTTGCATGCCCAGACCGATCATCGCCATTCCCGCCGATATCCGCGAGTTCGATGGCACCAGCTGGCATGCGGTGCAGCTGCAATATGTACGCGCTGCCGTGAAGGCTGCGGGATTGATGGCGCTGATCGTTCCCGCACTTGAGTATGATAATGATGCCGACGCCATTCTGGACAGGGTCGACGGGCTGCTCGTTTCCGGTTCGGCGACCAATGTGCATCCGTCTCTCTATGGAAAAGAAGCAAGGGATAGCGATGGCCCCTTCGATCCGGCGCGAGACGCGACTTCGCTGCCGCTCATCCGCCGCGCCATCGACCGGGCCATTCCGATGCTCGCTATCTGCCGCGGCATTCAGGAACTGAATGTTGCCCTTGGCGGCACGCTTGCCAGCGAAATCCAGGACCAGCCGGGCATCTGGGATCACCGCAAGCCGCCGAATGTCGATCGTGATACGATGTATTCGATCCGCCAGAGCGTCTTCGTCAAGGAAGGCTCCTGCATCGCCCGTGTCGTCGGGTCAGGTGAAGTGCGTGTCAATTCGCTGCATCGCCAGGCGATCGCCGATACCGCGCCGAGACTGCAGGTGGAAGCGCTGGCCGAGGACGGCACGATCGAAGCCGTTTCCGTTATCGGAGCCAAGGCCTTTGCCGTCGGCGTGCAATGGCATCCGGAATATTGGGCGGAGACAGATTCGCCGTCGCTGAAGCTCTTCACCGCCTTCGGGGATGCCGTGCGCGACTATGCTGCGAGCAAGGAGCGGCCTGCGGTCGCTCCATATCCGCAAAAAGCCATATGATCAGCCGCGCGGCTTGACCGGCGTTTCCGGCACCGGCGTCACAGGCTCACCCCTGGCGAACCATTCGATGATGTTGTCGGCGACGAGATCGGCCATGGCATCGCGCGTCGGCACCGAGGCCGAGGCCACATGCGGCAGCAGCGAAACGTTCGGCAGCGAGAGATATCCGGCCGGGACATTCGGTTCGTCGTAGAAGACATCGAGGCCGGCAGCGCCCAACGTGCCGTTGCCGAGGGCTGTTATCAGCGCGTCGTCATCGACGGACCAGCCGCGGCCGACATTGATGAACACGCCCTGCGGCCCAAGAGCCGAGAGGATGTCTGCGTTAATGACCTTATGCGTCTCCGGCGTCTTCGGCACGATCGAAATCAGCGTATCCACCGACTGCGCCATCTCCTTCAGCGTCGGGTAGTAATCGTAAGGCAGGGAGTCACGGGGCGTACGGGTGTGATAGCCGATCTTCACCTTGAATGGCTCCAGCCTTCTCGCGATCTCCAGGCCGATGCGGCCAAGGCCATTGATGCCGATGCGGCGTCCCTTCATGGAAAAGGGCGAGAGCGGGAAGGCTTCCTCCTTTGCCCAGCGCCCCTCGCGCAGCCAGCTTTCCGCCTTGGGAAACTGTCGCAGCGTGTTCAGCAGCAGGGCGATCGCGGTATCAGCAACCTCGTCATTCAGGACATCAGGCGTATTGGCGACGACAATGCCCTTGGAGGCAGCGTGCTTGACGTCGATGCCGTCATAGCCGACGCCGAAATTGGCAATGACTTCGAGCTTGGGAAAGGCATCGATCCAGCCGGCATCGAAGCCACCCGCAACGGCAACGCCGCGGATGCGAGCCGCGGTTTCCGCATCGACCTCCGGGCCGCCATCGCGTTCGACCGAAACGATATCGAACTGCTTCCCGAGCCTTTCGAGGACACGCGGGTGTATCTTCCCCGGAACGAGGACGGCGATGCGACTATCGGACATGAATCTTTCCTCTTGAGATACGGTTCGGCGCCGCACCGCTGCTAGCGAGCTTTGTAAGGCGCCGTCGATTGGCGGATGCGCATTTCCGGCTTGATAAGATGGATACCATCCGGCTCATGGCTTCCCGCCAGCCTATCCAAAAGCGCGCGCGCTGCAAGCCTTCCGACCTCGGCCTGACCGTTCCAGACGGTGGTCAACGCCGGCGTTGCGATCGCAGCCTCCTCCAGATCGTCATAGCCGGTGACGGAAATGTCCCGGCCGGGGACGAGGCCGGCGCGTGAAATGCCGTTCATGAGACCGATGGCAACCAGATCGTTCCAGCAGACAGCCGCCGTCGGCTTCTGCGGCAACGACAGGAAGTGCACGGCCGCCTCGAAGCCGCCCTGCTTAGAGCGTGCGCCGGGAATGCGCAGATTGGGATCGACCTCGATGCCCGCCTTGCGCAGCGCATTCACATAGCCCTGGTAACGGTCGCGCCCTGTCGAGGTCTGATCGGTGCCGCCGATCATGGCAATGGAGCGATGACCGAGGCTGATCAGATGGTTGGTCGCAAGCGAGATACCGTAGCTGTCGTCGCCTCGAAAGGTCGGCAGATCCAGCGCTTCTATCTGTCGCGCGACGAGGATGGCCGGCATGCCGTTTTCTTCAGCAAGCTCGAAATCCTCGGGCGGCGTCCCAATTGCCGGCGACATGATGACGCCATCGCCGCCGAGCTGCAGCAGCGTTTCGATGAAGGTTCGCTGCTTTTCGACGGAATCATAGTGATTTGAGAGGATGAAGGTGTGGCGGCTGCGATCGAGCTCGCTTTCGATTGCCTTCAGGATTTCTCCATAGAAGGGGTTCATGATGTCATGAACGACGACACCGATGATGCCCGATCGTGATGTCCTGAGACTTGCCGCGCGGCGATTGTAGATATAGCCCAGCGCGCGGGCCTGATCCTTGATCTTCTCACGGGTATTGACGGCGACCAATGGGCTGTCGCGTAAGGCCAGAGATACGGTTGCCGTCGAAATGCCGAGCGTTTCCGCAATTGTAGAAAGCTTTATCTTTTGCGCCACGCGCGCCCTCCCCGTGAAACGCAGCCGTAACATATCCCGTTCGTTTTACGATTCCGGAATTTAAAATCTTTAATTAAAAGCTTTAATCACGCCGCGCAACACGAATTCTTGAGGATTCTCAGAATTCGTCATCATCCTCATCATCATCGCCGGCCTGGAGATTATGCTCGATTGTCTTGAGCAGCCGGACAAGCGAGCGGATATCTTTTTCCGAGAAGCCGCGGGTCGCTAGCTCATCGCAGCTCGCGGCCGAACTTTCAATCTCGCTGACGCTGTTTCGCCCCGCTTCAGTCAGATAGACCTTGGTCAGGCGGGCATCGTCCGCATCCGGCCGCCGTTCGACGAAGCCTTGCGCCTCCATGCGCCCGATCGTACGCGTCATCGTCGGCGCCTTGACGCCGAGCTTTTGCGCCAGCGTACCGGCCGGAAGACCATCATTTGCCGCGAGCGCAAGAATGACACCGTCCTGCCCGGCGTAAAGGCCGCTCGCCGTCAGGCTGCGCGTCATCACCGTGCGCATGGACCGCGCTGCCTGCGTCAAGGCCGGCGACAGATCGGCAAGCGTGTAGTCCTGGTGATCCTTCTTCTTACCTGACTTACTTTTCTTCCCGACCTTGTTCTTTTTGCCCATCGTGATTCCGTTGACCTTTTCGCCGCTAAGTCATCACGCTATGACATTGCGCAGGTTACTGACATAAACAAGAGGTACATCCTCAGATGGCGCATCCTTTGCCATGTTTCGATGACAATGATGAAACATTGACGCTCGAAGAGCGAAGAAAATGGATCGCCGTACTGCCACTTGGCGCCTATGAGCAACACGGCCCGCATTTGCCGTTCGAAACCGACGCACTCATCGCGGAAGGAATCGTCTCGCGTCTCAAGGTTGCCTTGCCGGCAAACCTCCCGGTCACGTTTCTCGCCGTCGAGCCGGTGGGCTATTCGATCGAGCATATGGATGTCGCCGGTACCCGGACGCTGGCTTTTGACGAAGCTGTTCTGCGGTGGCTCGGCATTGCCGAGCAGATGAACAATCTCGGCATCCGCAAATTCGTCATGCTGAATGCCCATGGCGGCAACTCGCCGCTGATGACCATCGTCGCAACGGAAGCGCGTGTGCGCTTCAACATGCTGGCGGTTGCCACCAGCTGGACGCGTTTCGGCGTGCCGGACGGGCTGATCGCGCCCGAGGACAAAGCCATCGACATTCACGGCGGCGATATCGAGACATCGGTCATGCTTGCCCTGCATCCGGAAAAGGTTGACATGTCGAAGGCGGCAAACTTCCCGTCACGACAATCGGAGTTCATCAAGGGCTTCAAGCATCTGCGCGCCTATGGACCTCACGCCTTCGGCTGGAAAATGGCCGATCTGAGCAGCCAGGGTGTGGCCGGCAACGCGGCCGTGGCCACGGCGGAAAAAGGCGAGTGGCTCATCGCACATGCCGTCAAGGGCCTCATCGAGCTGCTTGAAGATATCGACAGCTTCGATATGTCGACGCTGTCGTGACTATGCGGCAAACCGCCTGTCCGCAACCCAATGTGATCTTATAACATATAAAAGCCTTTGAACTGGCGTCTCCAACTCCTTATATGGATCCCGACCAATGTCTGCTCCCCGGGGCAACCTTCCATATTTCGAGGCTCCCATGACCGAAACAGCCACGCAAAAGCCCGTTCCCGTCACCGTTCTCACCGGCTATCTCGGCGCCGGCAAGACGACGCTGCTCAACCGCATCCTTTCGGAAAACCACGGCAAGAAATACGCCGTCATCGTCAACGAATTCGGCGAGATCGGCATCGACAACGACCTGATCGTCGAGTCGGATGAAGAAATCTACGAAATGAACAACGGGTGCGTCTGCTGCACCGTGCGCGGCGACCTGATCCGCGTCGTCGAAGGCCTGATGCGCCGCCCTGGCCGCTTTGACGGTATCATCGTCGAAACCACCGGCCTTGCCGATCCGGTTCCTGTCGCCCAGACCTTCTTCATGGATGACGATGTCCGCGCCAAGACCGAACTCGACGCCGTCGTAGCACTCGTCGATGCCAAGCACCTGCCGCTGCGCCTCAAGGACAGCCGCGAAGCGGAAGACCAGATCGCCTTTGCCGACGTCGTCGTCATCAACAAGTCCGATCTCGTCTCTCCGGAAGAGCTGGCTCAGATCGAAGATATCGTGCGCGCCATCAACCCGGCTGCCCGCGTCTACAAGACCACCCGTTCTGGCGTCGAGCTTGCACGCGTGCTGAACCAGGGCGCCTTCAATCTGGAACGCGCGCTGGAAAATGATCCGCATTTCCTCGAGCACGGCCACGAGGATCACGTCTGCGGTCCGGATTGCGATCATCACCATCACGACCATGATCACGATCACCACCATCATCATGACCACGATCATGATCACGACCACCATCATCATGGCCTATCGCCGATCCACGACGTCACCGTGCAGTCGGTTTCGCTGCGTGGCGGCGAGATGAACCCGGAGCGCTTCTTCCCCTGGATCCAGAAGGTTACGCAGACGCAAGGCCCGAACATTCTGCGCCTCAAGGGCATCATCGCCTTCAAGGACGACCCGGAGCGTTATGTCGTTCAGGGCGTCCACATGATCATCGAAGGCGATCACCAGCGCCCCTGGAAGGACGGCGAGAAGCATGAAAGCCGCCTCGTCTTCATCGGACGCGAACTCGACCGTGAAAAGCTGGAAGCCAGCTTCAAGGCGTGCGAGGCGTCTGCCTGATGCCGACTGTTGCTCCGCTTGATATCGACGGCCACGTTCTGGCCGTCGAATTTTTAGGTGATACCCCTTTCTTCGCCAGCGCCGCCGGCGCAGTCCACCGCCTCGAAGGCGGCGAGAAGGTTACCGAAGCCCATCACGGAATGCTGACCTGCATCCGCGATCCCTATAGCGAGAGCCTGATTTCGGGCGGTGAGGACGGCAAGGTCTTGCGGATCGCAGCCGATGGCAGCACAACGGTACTGGCCGAAGCGCCGCGCAAATGGATCGGCCAGCTTGCAGCCGGCCCGCAGGGCGCCGTCGCCTATTCCTACGGCAAGAGCACCTTCGTGCGGCTCTCCGACGGGGCGACGAAAGAGTTTCCGGAAGAACGTACCGTCGAAGGCATCGCCTTCGCTCCCAAGGGCCTGCGCATCGCGGTTGCCCGCTATAACGGCGTATCCCTGCACTGGGTCGGCATGAGCGCCCAACCGGTCAATCTGGAATGGAAGGGCGCCCACACCAGCGTCACCTTCTCGCCGGATGGTCAGTTCATCGTCACGACCATGCAGGAAAATGCGCTGCACGGCTGGAAGCTGGATACAAAGCCCGGCGCCGAAGCGCGCCATATGCGCATGACCGGCTATCCCGCCAAAGTGAAGTCGCTCTCCTGGTCCAACAAGGGCAAGTGGCTTGCCTCGTCGGGCGCACCGGCGGCGATCGTCTGGCCCTTCCAGGGCAAGGATGGCCCGATGGGCAAGGCACCGCTGGAGCTCGGCACGCGCGCCAACATCATGGCAACCTCCGTAAAATTCCATCCCGCCGAGGATATCCTCGCCATCGGCTTCATCGATGGTATGATCCTAGCGGTTCGCATCGGCGACGCCAAGGAAGCGCTCTTGCGCCGGCCCGGCAAGGGTGCGATCACAGCGATGAGCTGGAGCAAGTCCGGCAAGCTGCTCGCCTTCGCCTCCGAAGCCGGCGACTGCGGTGTCGTGGACATCTCCGGTTAAAGCAATTCCAGGAAAAGTGCACAGCTGTTTTCCGTCCGGAATTGCGTGAAAACAATGAGATGCAGAGAGACAGGATTATGCCTCAGTCAGGAACGGCAATCGCCGGAAATCCACCTGCCCCAGCCGAAAACGTCTGGGACGTGATCCGTTGCGAAGCCGCCGAACTGGCGGCGCGCGAGCCGACGCTTGCGCCGCTGCTGCAGGCGCAATTGCTTGCCGGAAACTCCGATGCCGAAAGCCTTACCAACGTACTGGCCGCCCGGCTCTGCGTTGTCAGGATCGAGCATGACGACATGCTGTCGCTGCTGTCGGACGTGTTGGCGCGATATCCAGTCCTCCTGCAGGCAACCGAAGCAGATCTCGTTGCCGTGCGAACCCGCGACCCCGCCTGCACTACCTACCTGCACGCGCTTCTCAATCTGAAGGGCTTCCACGCCCTGCAGACGCACCGCATCGCCCATGCGCTCTGGGCGGAAGGCCGCAAGGAAATTGCGAGCTGGCTCTCCAATCTCGTCTCGCTCGTCTTCGGCCCGGATATCCATCCGGCCGCGAAGATCGGCACCTCGATCATGCTCGATCATGGCTCCGGCATCGTCATCGGCGAGACTGCCGTCATCGAAGATGAGGTCTCCATCCTGCAAAACGTCACGCTCGGCGGCACCGGCAAGGAAAGCGGCGACCGTCATCCGAAGATCCGCCACGGCGTGATGATCGGCGCCGGCGCCAAAATCCTCGGCAATATCGAAGTCGGCGCCTTCAGCAAGGTTGCCGCCGGCAGCGTCGTGGTCAAACCCGTGCCGCCGCACTGCACCGTCGCAGGCGTCCCGGCTGTGGTCGTGCGCATCCATCGCGCCGACGAGATTCCAGCTGAGACGATGGATCAGAATATTTAATCCTCGAGAAACGGTGGCCACCTCGTCCTTCGAGGCATTTCTGCGCTTTGCACCGAAATGCACCCCAGGATGAGGTGGAGCGGGCCAACGATGCCCAAGGCCACAGCCCAACGGCAGAGACTAGCCCTCATGGTGAGGTGGCCCATTGGGCCGTCTCGAACCACGAGGGCGGGTGGAGGCCCACCCGTGACATAAGGTAGCATAGCGACTTTTCCCGACGGGCGCTCTCCGTTGGTTATTGGCCGTCACTACAGAATCAGCCCTTTGTCGCTCTATGCTCGACAAAAGCAGAAGCCCTTCACCGCGCCCTTCATGGAACTGTCATACTCCATTGATAGCTCGAAGGGGTTCTCTATGCCCGGCGTGGCGCAAATGCGCCGGAGCAATGCCCCCACTCGAAGAGGATATGACGATGACCAGTCTTTCACGTCGCGCCGCCCTTACAGCCGGCGGCGCGCTTGGCCTTATTTTGCTCTGTTCCGCCTCCGGTGCCGCTGACCTAAACCCGGCCCCGAATACCGCGACCCCCATCAAGCATCTTGTCGTGATCTTCCAGGAAAACGTCTCCTTCGACCATTATTTCGCGACCTACCCCAAAGCCGCGAATGTCGATGGCGAACCGGCATTCAAGGCGGCAGACAATACGCCGACCGATATCAACACGCTCGCTAATGCCGGTCTTCTCGACAACAATCCGAACAAGACCAACACGGCAAACGGCGCCGATGCCGCCGCTCCTTTCAGGCTCGACCGCACACAGGCGGCGACCCAGTCGCAGAACCACGGTTACACCGCCGAACAGGCCGCCTACAACAATTTCGCCATGGATCTTTTCCCAGCCAATACCGGCAAGGGCACCAAGGGTGCTGCCGGCGCCTTCGGCACGAAGGGACAGGTCATGGGCTATTACGACGGCAACACCGTCACGGCCTATTGGAACTATGCCCAGCACTATGCGATGAGCGACAATTCCTTCTCCACCAATTTCGGCCCCTCGACCCCCGGCGCGCTGAACCTGATCTCCGGCCAGACCAATGGCGCCATCCTGCCGCCCGGCTATACGCTGGAAAGCGACGGCACCTATTCCAAGGGCCGCATCGTGCCCGACGGCAATGGCGGCTGGACCGCGATCAGCGACTTCGATCCGACCGGCGACGTCTGCTCGGTCGGCCAGACCGCGCTGATGTATGGCAAAAATATCGGCGACATGCTGAATGAGCACAAGATCACCTGGGGCTTCTTCGAGGGCGGTTTCGATCTGACGGCGACCAACCCGGACGGCACGACAGGTTGCAAGCGCGCGACCACGTCGACCATCACCAAGGTCAACTACACCGACTACATTCCGCATCACCAGCCGTTCCAGTATTACGCCTCGACCGCCAACCCGACGCACGCCCGCCCCTCTTCCGTGGCGGCGATCGGCACGACGGATGCGGCAAACCACCAGTATGACATGACCGACTTCTATGCGGCGCTGAAGAACGGCAACATGCCCACAGTCAGCTTCCTGAAGGCACCTGCCTACCAGGATGGGCATGCCGGCTATTCCGACCCGCTCGACGAACAGGAATTCGTAACTGAGGTGGTCAACACCGTTCAGAATTCGCCGGATTGGAAGGACACCGCCGTCATTATCCTCTACGACGATTCCGACGGCTGGTATGACCATGCCCACGCTGTCGTCAATCCGTCGAAGCTCCCGGTCAAGGGCTACGACGTCCTGAACGGCGACAGCTGTTCCACCGGTACTGCCCTGCCTGGTGTCAACGGCCTGCCGGCGCAGGGACGTTGCGGTTATGGCACACGCCAGCCGCTGCTCGTCATCTCGCCCTATGCCAAGGTCAACTTCGTCGACCATACGCTGACCGACCAGACCTCCGTCATGCGTTTCATCGAAGACAACTGGATGGCCGGCGCCCGCCTCGGCGGCGGCTCCTTCGATGTGCTCTCGGGCTCGCTGAACACCATGTTCGACTGGTCCAAGGGTGATACGCCTAAGCTGATCCTCGATCCGAAGACAGGCAATCAGGCATCATAAGACTATAAGGGAGACGGAAATGCCCTTGATCAACCGCCGTCTCCTGCCGCTCATCGCACTCGCGGGCCTGTCACTTGCGGGTGCGGCTGTCGGCATGGCAAGCGAACCGGCCGCCAGTGCTTCGACAACTGATGGCTATGATGACCGGGTACCGCTGAGCGCGATGGCCCAGCTTGGCAAGAAGCTGTTCTTCGATCCATCGCTTTCAGGCGGCGGCCAGATATCCTGCGCCACCTGCCATGATCCGGCCAACCACTATGCGCCGGCCAATGGCCTCGCCGTCCAGCTCGGCGGTCTGCATCTCGACCAACCCGGCATTCGCGCGGTGCCGAGCCTCGCCTACAAAATGTCGACGCCTTCCTTCTCGATCGGAGAAGAGAGCGCTGCCGACGAAGCGGCGGAAGCCTCGCCGATGACCGAAGCATCGGGCGTGGCTCTCGCCAATGCCCCCGCCGCCGTCACCGGCCCGCTGACCGCCCAAGCGGTCGTCAAGGCCGAAGCGGCAGCCGCAGTAAACCTCGTGCCGCAGGGCGGCATGTTCTGGGATGGGCGGGTCGATTCGCTGGAGGAGCAAGCCCTGCAGCCAATGATCTCGCCTTTCGAAATGGCGAATGCCGATGCGGCCACCGTCTATGCCAAGCTAAAAGAGAGTTACGGCAAGGAGATTTCGGCGCTCTTCGGCGACAATATCCTCAGCGATCAGGACATGACGATCTCCGAGATTGGGTTCGCGCTCGCCCGCTATCAGATCGAGGAGAACTCCTTTCATCCCTATACCAGCAAGTACGACTACTATCTGCGCGGCAAAGCTATGCTGACGGATGCGGAAGCGCGGGGTCTGAAACTCTTCGACGATGCGAACAAGGGCAATTGCGCCTCCTGCCATCTCGACAAGATGACCGGCGATGGGCAGATGCCCAACTTTACCGATTTCGAGTTCGAGGCGCTCGGCGCGCCGCGCAATCCGGCCATTCCGGCCAACGCCGACGTGCATTACTACGACACCGGCATTTGCGGCCCGCTGCGCAACGACACCTATTCCGCCCAACAGCAGAATTGCGGGCTGTTCAAGACGCCGACGCTGCGCAATGTCGCCACCCGCCAGGTTTTCTTCCACAACGGCGTCTATCGTACACTGGAGGATGTCACCCGCTTCTACGTCAGGCGCGATACCAATCCGGAGGAAATCTATCCGAAAGATGCCAGCGGAAAGGTGCTGAAATATGATGACTTGCCGCCGCAGTATCAGGCCAATATCGACGTCATCGACGCACCGATGAACCGCAAGCCGGGCGATGCACCCGCGCTCAATGACGCCGAGATCGCGGATATCGTCGCTTTCCTGAAAACGCTGACGGATGGATACGATCCGGCGAAGGACGGCATCAAGGCAGCGAAATAGAAACGCCTCCGCATGTCCAGGCGGAGGCGTTTGATATTCCAGGGCTGTCCGGGCGCCTTAAGCGGCCTTTGCTATCGGCGGCTGGGCCAGTTTGCGGCCGCTGGCGACGATCATGCCCGCGGCACTGTCGAGCCAGCCTTCCTTGAGTTCGAGAGCCAGGAAGCGCTCGCGCTGGAACGGGCCCGGCATGACAAGATGGCGAGTCTTTGCGGCAAAGAAGCCGAAACGCTCGTAGTAAGGCGCATCGCCAACGAGCAGGATCGCGCCATGGCCGCGTTTCTTGGCTTCCAGGACGGCGGCGCGCATCAGCGCGGAGCCGATGCCCTTGCCTTCATAGGCGGGATCGATCGCCAGCGGGCCGAGCAGCAGCGCATCGACCGGGCGCGTCTCGCGATCGACGCCGGCTTCGACGTTCCACAGACGGACCGTGCCGATGACATGGCCGGCGCGATCGCGCGCGACCAGTGCCAAGCCCTCGGCCGGCACGCGGCCCTGGCGCAGCTTTTCCGACGACTTCTTGCGGCGGTCTGGCCCCATGGCGCGATCCAGCAGGTTTTCGCGCGCAACGACATCTCCTGCATTTTCCAGGTCGAGAGTGAACGTGGACGGCGCAAAGAATGCGCGGACAGAATCAAGAACAGCGGCCATCTCGGCCTCCCGTGCCCAATACCGTTATCAGCGGTGGTGACGAACTATTGTGAGGGTGCCGCCCCGGCTGGCTACGGGGGCAGCTTTGTCGAACTTCAGATCCCTGCCGGACCTCAGATAATGTAAGCCTTCAGCGGGTCGAAGCCGTTGAAGGCCACAGCCGAGTAGGTCGTGGTGTAGGCGCCGGTGCCTTCGATCAGAACCTCGTCGCCGATGGTGAGCGACACCGGCAGCGGATAGAGGTTCTTCTCATAGAGCACGTCTGCCGAATCGCAGGTCGGGCCGGCGATGACGCAGGGTTCCATCTCGTCGCCATCGCGCGTCGTGCGGATCGGGTAGCGGATCGCCTCGTCCATGGTTTCGGCCAGACCGCCGAACTTGCCGATATCGAGGAAGACCCAGCGAGCGGCATCATTGTCCGACTTCTTGGAGATCAGAACGACTTCAGCCTTGATCACGCCAGCATTGCCGACCATGCCGCGGCCCGGCTCGATGATCGTGTGCGGGATCTGGTTGCCGAAATGGGCGCGCAAAGACGCAAAGATCGCCTTGCCATAGGCTTCGGCCGAGGGAACGTCGCGCAGGTACTTGGTCGGGAAACCGCCGCCCATGTTGACCATCTGCAGGTGGATGCCCTGCTTGGCGAGCGAGACGAAGACGCGCTTGGCATCGGCAAGAGCATCGTCCCAGGCATCGACCTTGGTCATCTGCGAGCCGACGTGGAAAGACACGCCGTAGGATTCCAGGCCCAGCTGATGTGCGTAGACGAGAACGTCGACGGCCATCTGCGGGACGCAGCCGAACTTGCGCGACAGCGGCCATTCCGCGCCTTCGCCATCCGTCAGGACACGGCAGAACACGCGGGCGCCGGGAGCGGCACGCGAAATCTTCTCGACTTCCTCGTGGCTGTCGACGGCGAAGAGGTTGATACCGAGTGCATGCGCACGGGCGATATCGCGCTCCTTCTTGATGGTGTTGCCGTAGGAGATGCGTTGTGCGGTCGCGCCGGCATCGAGCGCCATTTCGATTTCGGCGACGGACGCGCAATCGAAATTGGAACCGAGGCTTGCGAGCAGGCGCAGCACTTCCGGAGCCGGGTTGGCCTTGACGGCATAATAGATGGCGCTGTCCGGCATGGCATGACGGAAGGCGTGAAAATTGTCGCGGACGACGTCGAGATCGACCACCAGGCAAGGACCGTCCGGACGTCGGCTAGCGAGGAAATCGCGAATACGTTGCGTGGTCATGTCAATTCCCTTTCAATTCCAAAGGCTCCGGGGAAAACCCAGAGGACAAAGGGCGACGCTCATTCGCTTAGGAACCAGCCGGTGGAGACCCCGGTACCGTGCAAATGCGCGAAGCGCGGATGATGAACCAGTGCCGCAAGCGGCGCTAATTCGCTTTGTCTGCCATGGATTGGAGGGAATATCCCAACCGCACTTCCGGCAATGAAGGTGTGCCTCTTCAGTAACCCCGGCTGATGGAAAGCCGGGAGAGAACAAAAAGGCCCGCACCGTCGTTGCTTCAGATGTCCTCGCATTTTCCGGTTGGCCGGAATAGCGACTGGAGGGGTTAATTCCAGGTACCTTACCGATTTTCTCACCACATCGAGGATCGGCGGACACCCACGGGCACGTGCGACTTTGGGCTGACCCCGAAATAGGAATATTCGCCGACATAATCAAGAAAATTTTTCTCCCATGCCCGAAAAAAATAATTGAACAAACCGGCGCATTTTGTTCAACATCCGGAAACAGTTAGCGGGAGGCTTCACCATGGATACTTTGACCCGGATTCGCGCCTTTATCGACGTGGTCGAGGCCGAGGGATTTTCGGCTGCCGCCCGCAAGACCGGCCGTTCCAAGGCGCTCTTGTCGAAATATGTCCGCGAACTGGAAGACGAGCTGGGGGCGCTGCTCTTGAACCGCACGACGCGTCAGTTTTCGATGACCGAGGCCGGCCATACCTATTATCGCACCGCCTCCGATATCCTGAAGGAGATCGACAATCTTGCCGACCTCGTGCGCGAGAACAATCAGCAGCTTAAAGGCCGGCTGCGCGTTTCCGTGCCGCGCACTTTCGTCGATGCCGATGTCGGGCAGTCGCTGATCGATTTTGCCAAGGAGAATCCCGATCTGGCGCTGGAAATCGCCGCCGACGACCGCTTCGTGGACCTGATTGAGGAAGGCTTCGATGTCGCCGTCCGTATCACCAAGCTCGAAGACTCCGGCATGATTGCCCGCAAGATATCCGATTTCCGCGTCCATCTCTGCGCGACGCAGTCGTTCCTCGATCGCTATCCGACGCTGGAACACCCGACTGACCTTGCGCGCATACCCTTCATCATCGACACCAACACCCGCTCGCAAGGCACCATTCGCTTCGTCGACGCCGACAGCACGACCTTCAACGTCGCCATCAACGGCACGCTCGAGGTCAACAGCCCGCATGCGACGTTGCGTGCGGCGCTCGCGGATCTCGGCGTTGCCATCGTCCCGGATTTCATCGGCCGCAAGGCGATCGAAAGCGGACAGTTGCTAACGCTCTTCAATGACTATCTGCCGACGGACCGCGGCATCTATGCCGTCTACCCGCACCGCCGCTACCTCCCGGCCAAGGTGCGCATCTTTGTGGACTACCTGCACAACTGGTTCCGCAAGAATGGCTGAACGGCCAAGATTGGCCGGCCGGTCCCAATTCCGTCTCATTTCCTGACCAGAAAACGAAGTGAATCAATGCTCGCGAAACATATCGGACGCATGAGAAAATCCACGACCGCCTACGCTGTTGCCCTGACCGGCGGCCTGTTGCTCGTGCCGACCGTAGCAGCGGCGCATCCGCATATTTTCGTGGAAGCCCGTCTGGAAGTGCTCGCCGGCGCCGATGGCAATGTGCAGGAACTGCGCAATGTCTGGCGCTTCGACGAGGTGTTCTCTTCCTCCGTCCTCATGGATTTCGACAAGAACACCAACCTGAAGCTCGATCCCGACGAGCTGAAAGAAGTCGGCAAGACCGTGCGGGAGTCACTGGCCGATTACGATTATTATGCGAACCTGACGCTCAACGGCAAAGTGGTCAAGGTCGATAAGCCCGATGTCATCAATGTCGATTTCCGCGACGGCCAGCTTCTGATGTTTTTCGCCGTCAAACCGGCCGAACCAATGCCGCTCGCCAAGGGCAACAAGCTGAGCTTCGGCATCTACGACCCGACGCTCTATACCTCGATCGACTTTCCGAGCGACAATGAACTGGTGACGGAGGGCGACGCCTTCAAAAGCTGCACGCATAAGGTCGTCCGGCCCAATCCAGATGAGGTGATCGCCGAGAACAGGTCGACATTGACGGATGCCTTCTTCAACGATCCGACGGGAACGACCATGTCGAAGCTCTTTGCAACGCGGATAGATGTCCAATGCTGATTTCGAGAATGAGGACGCTCGCGCCGGCCGCAGCTATCGCCCTTCTGGCGGCAGCCGGTCTCGCCCATGCTGCCGGCTCGCCACTTGGCATCGGCACCGCTGAGCCGAGCTTCCAGCCGATGGGCGGGCCGCTGGCGCCGATCTTTCTCTATGTGAATTACGAGCAGCAGGCTTTCTACCGTGCGCTCACCAAGTCCATCGAAGCCATGCGCCAGGACCCCTGGCAGCTCTGGACGCTGATTGGCCTCTCCTTCGCCTATGGCATCTTCCATGCCGCCGGCCCCGGCCACGGCAAGGCCGTCATCTCCTCCTATATGGTCGCCAATGAGATCGAGCTGAAGCGCGGCATCGGCATCTCCTTCGTCTCCGCGCTCATTCAAGGTCTCGTTGCCGTCCTTGTCGTCGGCGCCGCCTATTTCGTCCTGCGTGGCTCGGGCATCACCATGACGATGGCGACCAATGCCATGGAGATCACAAGCTTCGTCATGGTCATCCTGTTCGGCAGCTGGCTCCTGTTCCGCAAGCTGCGGGCGATGATGCAGAGCCGGGCGCAGCATCAGGAAATGCAGCTTGCGACATCGGCCGGTCCAATCAGCCTCTCGCTGTTCGAAGGCGCAGCAACCGGCACGGATTCGGCAAGAGGTTTTGCGCGCAGCCGCGCCACTATGCCCGCCGCCGGCGGCTATCAATGCTACGATCCCGCTCATGCGACCGGCGACGGCGCCTACTGCGAGACGTGCGGCCATGCCCATCTTCCCGATCCGAAGATGCTGTCGAACGAAAAATTCAGTGCTCGCGAGGCCTGGTCCGCCATTGCCGCCGTCGGTCTGCGTCCCTGCTCGGGCGCGCTCCTTGTCATGACCTTTTCGATGCTGAACGGCCTCTACCTTGGCGGCCTGCTATCGGTCCTTGCCATGTCGATCGGCACGGCGCTCACCGTCTCGCTGCTTGCCATCATCGCCGTCTTCGCGAAAGGCACCGCCGTCCGCTTCACCGGCAAGGGCTCGAGACTTTCGGCTTGGGTGAGCAACGGCATCGAGATCCTCGGCGCGCTGCTCGTCATCTGCACGGGCATTATCCTGCTCGGCGCCTCGCTGCAGAACTGAGCGATTTCCGAGGGTTCGAGAGAACCTTAGTTGGAGCTTACTGCCCATTGCGCCGCTGATAGCGCGCCCGCATCCAGAACACGAAGAAGAAGGCCAGGATGACGAGCACGCCGAAACCGGTGCCGAACCATGGCGAGATCGAGCCGAGCCAGACGATAACGCTCGGCATCAGGTAAAGCACGGCTGTCGCAACCAGCAGGATAACGCCGGCCGCGATTGCCGCCGAGCGGGTTTCGCTTTTCTTATCCGTCAATATAGCCATCCCCTGACGCCCTGACATGAGTTTCGGCGAAGGCTTAGGCCAGCTGCCGAGGAAAGGCAACCGGCCCTATCGTCACACGCGTCAGACTTTAGCGCCTGCAACGGTCGCCTCGATATGGTCGACCAGCGCATCGGCGAGACCGAGGCGACCGGCAAGCAGATCGAGATAGCCGCGTTCGGCCCGCGAATCCGGCTCGATTGCCAGCCGCGATGCGGTATAGATCTGCACGCGCTGCTCTTCGGTCTTTGCAGAAGCGACGATAGCATCGAGATCGACTGGATTGACAAGCTCGCGCTGGAAGAAGGCCTCCGCCTCGGATCCGACACCAGCCTCATGCACCTTGCCGAGGATGTGCTGGCGCTCCGCATCGTCGATATGGCCATCAGCACGGGCGGCCGCGATCATGGCCCGCACCAGAGAAAGCGCAAAA
This sequence comes from Rhizobium sp. 11515TR, assembly GCF_002277895.1. Taxonomy (NCBI): domain Bacteria; kingdom Pseudomonadati; phylum Pseudomonadota; class Alphaproteobacteria; order Hyphomicrobiales; family Rhizobiaceae; genus Rhizobium; species Rhizobium sp. 11515TR. Next base: position 3,728,603 of record NZ_CP022998.1, read on the forward strand.
TCGTTGCTGGCGACGGCCGGTGCCGTGCTGAAGCCGGAATCCGACGGCGGCGGCAGGAACTGCGGCTCGGCCTGCGGTGCCGGCTGCGGCTGGTTGCCGTCGCGGTAATTCTTGTAGGCCTGATAGCCGAGGCCTGCGATGGCTGCGAGACCGCCGAGCGCCAGCGCATTTCCGGCGACCTGGCGGCCGGTCTTCGTCCCCAGCAGCACGCCGGCAATCGCGCTCGTTGCCATCGGATTGTCCCTGGCAAGATTGATGGCCTGGGTTGCCCTGTCTCTCACGGTCCCCTGCACGCCTGGAACCTGCGATCCCAGGAACTGGTCAAGAAGCTTGCGGGCGTCGATCATATGGATGGTCCTCCGTCCTTTGATGGTGAGAGGGAGATAGGAAGCGCAACCGCAAATACCAATCCGCGGAATGCAAAAAGGCGCGCGGAAAGCTCCACGCGCCTCTGGAATCGAATTGGGTAGGCCCAGTCTCAGCCCTTGAGCGCAGCGGCCTCAGCAGCAAGCTTGGTGATCCCGGCCCAATCGCCTGATGCCACCAACTCCTTCGGAGCAACCCAGGAGCCGCCGACGCAGATGACATTCGGCAGCGATAGATAATCATGCGCATTCTTCAGCGAAATGCCGCCGGTCGGGCAGAAGACCGTGCCGGCGAGCGGTGACGACAGGGCCTTGAGATAGGAAGCGCCACCGGCCTGCTCTGCCGGGAAGAACTTCAATACCGTATAGCCCTCTTCGCGCAGCGCCATGACTTCGCTTGCGGTCGCAGCACCCGGCAGCAGCGGCACATGCGAGCCGCGCGCAGCATCGAGCAATTCCTGTGTCGTGCCGGGGCTGACGATGAACTTCGAACCGGCTTCGACGGCTGCATCCCACTGGCTCACATTGAGGATCGTGCCGGCGCCGACCTCGGCACCCTCGACTTCTTCGGCGACAGCGCGGATCGCATCGAGCGCGCCGGCGGTGCGCAGCGTGATCTCGATGGCCTTGAGACCGCCCGCAACCAGCGCGCGGGCAAGCGGCACGGCCGATTTCGCATCGTCGACGATCAGCACGGGGACAACGGGCTGCAGTTTCAGGATGGAAAGAAGCTTCTCGGTTTTCTCGCCCATGGTCGGTTCACTCCCTTTAAAACGATTGAAATCCGACTTTCGAATAGCCTTCCCGAAGATGCTTGTCGAGACAAAAGCTCGCTTTAAATACGACGGGTAGGAAATCGCGGCAACTTGCTATAGGCTATTCCAATCTGTGCCGGTGGAGCATGTCAAACGCATGGCAAAAGAGATCGAGCGAAAGTTTCTGGTGCGCGGCGATCATTGGCGTGATTCCGTTTCGGAGCGGCTGATCCTGCGACAGGGATATATTGCCTCAATGGCAGACCGTTCCGTGCGCATACGGCTGACGAACAACACCAAGGCAACCTTGACGATCAAGATCGGCAAGGCAATGACGAGAGACGAATTCGAATATGAGATCCCCGTCGACGACGCGGAGGAATTGCTGGAAACGGCGATCGGGCTCGTCATCGAGAAGACCCGCCACAAAGTGCAGTTCAAGGGCTTTACCTGGGAAGTAGATGTCTTCCGCGGCGCCCATCGCGGCCTCGTGATCGCTGAAGTGGAAATGGACGACGAAAGCGACAATCCGGAACTGCCGGACTGGATCGGACGCGAGGTAACCGGCGAATACCGCTATTCCAATCAGGCCCTGGCGACGCAGTTCGAGCAGGAATACGATGAGCTATCGCATACGGCCTGACCGAGCCCTTGATGACGAGGTGCACACAGCAGCCGCGCATCAACTCGGCAAGGCAATGGCCGTACTGACGGACAGACCTCAGGGCCTGCACGAAGCGGTTCACGCCGCCCGCAAGAATATCAAGCGCGTGCGCGCGCTATACCGGTTGATAGCTCCGGTCGCGCGCGAATTTCAGCAGCGGGAAAATGACCGGCTTCGGAATATGGCACGCACGCTTTCCGGTGTGCGCGATGCGACCGCACTGATCGAGATCGGTCATTATCTGCAGGCAACCGCCAGATCCGCGGAAGAACTGCACGCGCTGACCCGCGTCAGCGATCTGCTGACCATCAGGCGCGACCGCCTGGCGGCGGCGCAAACCGATCTCGAAGACAAGGCACAGGCAGCAATCGCGACATGTGCCGGCGCGCGCGAGGCGTTAAAGGAGATATCCTTCGACTGCGGCCGGCGCGACACGGCCCGTCTTTTTCAGAAAAGCTGGCGCAAGAATGTCCACAAGGCGATGCAGGCGCTGTCCGAATGCCATGTGGAAGCGGCCCACGTCGAGAGCTTTCATGATCTGCGCAAACGCAGCCAGGATTACTGGATGCATCACATGCTGTTGCGCGATGTCTGGCCGGCCGCCATGCATGCCAAGCAGCTGGAGGCCAAGGCCTTGGTAGACGTGCTCGGCCGCTATCTCGACATGTCGATATTGATCGATGTCGCAGACCGCGAGCCGCATCTCTTCGATAGGAGCGACGATCACGCCCGCCTGCTGGAAGCGATCATTGCCCGGCAGCAGACCGCGCGCGAGGAAGCGCTGGAGCGAGCCCGCTGGGTCTTCGCCGACAAACCGAAGAGCGAAGCACGGACTATCAAGAACCTTTGGCTGGAGGCGGCCGACTGACGGGGCACGCGCCCGGCTCAGGCAGTTCAATCGGCATGACCCGGCCGTTGCTTTAAAGCATGTCGGGCAAAAGTGTGCAGCGGTTTGCGACAACGACATGCCCAAATCAAAGACTTAGTCCAACGTGCAAGAAGCGAATCCGAAAGATCGCGACGCGCTTTAGGCGCGCCACATATCCGCCGAACCAAGCCCCACTTGCACGAAATAGCCTTCCAGCATCGCAATGTCGTCGGCCGCAGCGATCGCGCCAATATATCCGTCCGGCCGCACGAGCACCCATTCTCCGGGGGAGAGAGCGTAGATGTCGCGCAGATGGCCCCCGGCATCGACCATGTCGCCTGACCGGCCGAAAGTATGAATATGCAGCCCTGTGCGCGGCGGCACCGATCCCGGCTGCACCTCATAGCCGAGCAATGTCCAATGCGGGCCTCGGAACAGATCGAACAGCCTTTTCGGCTGGCCGGCGGCGCCACGGATCGGCGCATCCGGAGCTCGGTCGCCGGCAGACAGATGACCGCTGCGCCCAAGCGTTTCGAGCGCAAGCGAAGACGAAGGATAACCTATATCGAGTTGGCGCACCTCGCGACCGCGCCGCATGTCGCCCTGTTTCTGGGCATCAAGAAGCCTTGTTGCCAGACCGAGCATCGCAGCCGCGATGGGCTGACGCTCCTCTTCATAGCTGTCGAGCAGCTTGTCGTCGGCTCCATTGGCGGCCGCTGCCAGCTTCCATCCGAGATTATAGGCATCCTGCACGCTGGTATTGAGGCCTTGACCACCGGTCGGCGGATGAATGTGGGCGGCATCACCGATGAGAAACACGCGGCCGACACGGTATCGATCGGCCAGTCGCGCATTCATGGTGTAGGCCGACGACCACGACACGGATTGGATATGGATATCGTCGCGCCTGGTCCGCTCCGCCACCATGGCTTTCAGCCCTTCGGCAGAGAGGTCGATATCATCGTCGAGAGGGATCGGCCCCTGTATCTGGAACATCTCGGTCCCGGCAAGCGGGCAGAACATGATCTGCCGGGTCATGTCGCCTTCGTTGAAGCGATGCCAGGCATCGCGCGTGAGACCGGTCAAAATAACATCGGCCACGATGGCGCGAACGCCGAGGGTCTTGCCGGGAAAGTCGATATCAAGGGCGTGGCGAACGAAACTGCGGCCGCCATCGGCGCCTACGAGCCAGCGCACCCGAAGAATTTCCTCTCCAGCCTTGCTTTCGAGACGCGCCGTCACGCCACCCGGGTCCTGCTCGAAACCAACCAGTTCGCAGCCGAATTGCGGCTTGTGGCCAAGCTCGAGCAACCTCTCGCGCATTACCTTTTCGGTCAGGAATTGCGGTATCATCAGCGGCAGATGATACGGTTCGGCCGGGGTCGGGTCCTGATGCTCGGCAATGTCGGATTCAATAAAACTGCCGTCCTCGCGATATCGCCGCTCGGGCGGATACATGCCGCCGGCCGCGACGATCCGATCGAGAATGCCGAGATCCTCGAAGATTTCCTGGGTTCGCGGCTGAATACCCTTGCCGCGCGAACCACGGAAAGGTCCGTCCATCTTTTCGATCAGACGGAAGGAAATTCCTCTCCTTGCCAAATCGATGGCCAGCGCGAGGCCGGCCGCACCCGCACCACAAATCAGCACATCGGCTGCAAATTGCTCTGTCATTTCCACCTCCATATGTGTAATATGCACACACTTAAAAGAAGGGTGGCCCGGTGTCAATAATAAGCTTGCAAAATACACATATCAGCGCTCAACTACGCGAACTCCATAGCGCGCTGGTCGAAATCGTCGGCGTCATGAACCGGCCCCAGCGCGATGAAGCGATGATCAAGGAGGCGGGCATCTCTCTCGATCGCGCATTGTTTTCCCTGTTGGTTCTGGTGGAACGGCTCGGCCCCATCGGCGTCGTCGAACTGGCCGATCGCGTCGGGCGCGACTACACCACCGTCAGCCGTCAGGTTGCGAAGATGGAGGGGCTTGGACTGATCAGCCGGCAGGAGAACGCGATAGACCGCCGCCTTCGCGAGGCTGTCATCACCGAACAGGGAAAAGCGATGACCGATCGCATCGATGAGGCGCGCGAGAGGATCGTACGGTCCATTTTCGCCAAATGGGACGACCGGGATATCGAGGACCTTGTGCGGCTCATGCGCAGGTTTGCCGACGACATCAAGGATGATGCGCCGCCTGCACGATAAGCTCATCTTGAAATGCCTTTCTTTGACATCGTATCTGACACCGATCGGGCAGAATGGCGAAGGCACAGGCTGCGGCGTAAATCCCGATTGCCTGAAAGCCCGCAAAATTGTATTTCACCGGCATGACCGACATGCTTTCAGATCCACGGCGCGACGCGACCGGCGCATTCCTCGTTGCCGCGCTCTATCATTTTGTTTCCTTTCCGCGCTTCGAAAGCCTGCGCGAGCCTCTGCTTGCGCTCTGCGAGGAAAAGGGCGTCAAGGGCACGCTGCTGCTGGCCCATGAAGGAATCAACGGCACGATCGCCGGCACGGATGCCGCTATCGGCGCCGTGCTCGCCTTCCTGCGCGCCCAGCCGGAATTTGCCGGCCTCGAGCACAAGGAAAGCCGCGCGTCGAAAATGCCGTTCGTGCGCATGAAGGTGAAGCTGAAGAAAGAGATCGTCACCATGGGCGTCGAGGACATCGACCCGACCAAGGTCGTTGGCACCTATGTCGCGCCGAAGGATTGGAACGCACTGATCTCCGATCCCGATACCATCGTCATCGACACCCGCAACGACTATGAGACCGCCATCGGCCTTTTCAAGGGCGCGGTCGACCCGAAGACCAAGACCTTCCGCGAGTTTCCCGACTGGGTGCGCGACAATACCGGCCTGCACAACAAGCCGAAGATCGCCATGTACTGCACCGGCGGCATCCGCTGTGAGAAGGCGACCGCTTTCATGAAGCAGCAGGGCTTCGACGAGGTCTATCACCTTAAAGGCGGCATCCTGAAATATCTGGAGGAAGTGCCGGCGGAAGAAAGCCTTTGGGAAGGCGCCTGCTTCGTCTTTGACGAGCGCGTCTCGGTCGAACATGGCCTGAAGGAGGGCGATCACAAGCTCTGCCACGCCTGCCGCAACCCCATTACATCAGAGGAAGTGACTTCACCCTTTTACGAGGCCGGTGTTTCCTGCAGCCACTGCTACCACGAACGCACTGAAGAAGACCGCGAGCGCTATCGCGAAAGGCAGCGGCAGATCGCGCTTGCCCGCAAGCGTGGCCACGAGCATATCGGCTAAAGCATTTTCGGAAAACTGTGGTGCGACTTCCCCCGGGAATGCACGAATGCTCCGGACGTATCAGGCGGCGGCGTGCTCTTCGTCCAGCGCGGTTGCCATCTGCACCGCAAGCCGCTTGCTGATCTCGGCGTCCGGCATTGGCTTGCCGTAGAAGTAGCCCTGTAGCTCGTCGCAGCCGAAGTCTTCCAGTGCCCTTCCCTGCGCCTCGGATTCGATGCCTTCGGCTGTAACGGGAATATCGAGCGAACGCGCCAGCGCCACGGTCGCCTTCACCATTTCGCGGGCGCGGTTGTCTTCCAGCACATTCATCGTCAGCGAGCGATCGATCTTGATGCGATCGAAACCGAACTGACGCAGATAGCCGATGGAGGAGAAACCGGAGCCGAAATCGTCGAGCGCCACCTTGACGCCGAGCCTCTTCAACCGCTCGATCGACTGGCGGGTGCGCTCGGGATTTTGAATGATATAGCCTTCGGTGATTTCCAGCGTCACCCGCTCAGCTTCGATTTCGGTACTGTTGAGCACGCTGCGGACATAATCGGCAAAGGCGGGATTGCGGAACTGGCCCGGCGAAACGTTGACGGCAACACGCAGATCCGGCCAGTGCCTTGCCGCCTCGCAGGCCTTACGCAGGACAAGCAGGCCCAATGCCTCGATCAGGCCGCTGGTTTCGGCAATGGGAATGAAGGCCTCCGGCGAAATTGGCCCGTGGCCGGGACGGTTCCACCGCACCAGCGCTTCGACGCCGATCATCTCGCAGCTCGATGCATCGACCAGCGGCTGGTAGGCGAGCGTCAGTTCCTCCATCTCGATCGCGCGACGCAGATCGAGCTCCAGCGCATTGCGCTCCTCGCGATGCGCATCCATGGCTGTCTCGTAGCAGGTCATGCGGGCGCGGCCGGCTTCCTTGGCCTTGTACATGGCAAGATCGGCGCGTCGCACCAATTCCTCACGATCGATACGGCCCTCAGGCGAGCTCGCGATGCCGATGCTGGCGCCGACCACGACCACCCGGCGACCGATCTCCAGAGGCTCGGCAAGGAAATCCAGGATCTGCTCAGCCAACCGCAAAGCTGGGGCGTCATTAAGCTCCTTCGTCGGGAAGGCGATGGCGAATTCATCACCTCCAAGGCGCGCCAAGGCCGCCTGCGGTGGCACGAGAACTTTGAGCCCAGCGGCTACCGCGCGGATGAGCTGATCGCCGGTACCATGCCCGTAGGCGTCGTTGATTTCCTTGAAGCCATCGAGATCGAGGTAGAGAAGCAGGACGTTGGTGCCGTCGGAGCGCGCCCGATCGACCAGACGATCCACATCGAGCCGCAATCCCTCACGATTGAGAAGCCCGCTCAGCCGGTCGCGAAGCGAGACTTGACGTGCCTGAACTTCCTCCGCCCGCAGCCGGCGCCCCGCCAGCGAGCCCAAGATCAGCAGCACGACGAAGAACAGACCCACCAGACCAAGTGCGCCGAGCACCAATGGGCGGACTTGCTGATAGCTCATGTCCCCCGGCTGGCGCGAGCTCCACACCAGCCGTCCCAGCGACTTGCCGAGTGGATCGACGATGGAGACGGCATATCGGGCAACTGTATCCGGCGGCACCAGCGTCAAGCCGCTGATGACGTAGGTGTTGGCGAGCATCTTGATCCGATCGGCGTCAAGGTAGCGGACGAGGATCAGATAGCGCCGATGACCTTCCGGCACCGGAATGCGACCGGATCTTTCGCGGATTGTCGCGGCCCCGGCGGCGGCGATACCATCTCTGGTCATGATGTAACCCGAAGCTTCCGGCACCCCCGTCACACGCGTTGTTCGCGCCTGATCGACGAGCGCCCAGACGGCCGCACCGAGGACGTCCTCGATATTCTCGGTCAATGGCTGGCCATCGTGGTAAGCAACAATCGGCTTGTTGTTGTCGTCGACGATGACGGCAGTATCGAACAGTGCGCCGTTGGAGGAAATGTCGCCATAGTTGCCGACGATCCAATTTTGATTGTCGGTCCCATAGACACTTCGCGCCGCATCGTTGCGGGCGGAATGGTCATGCAGTGTCGCTTCCAGCTGTCCCTGAAAGGTTTTCAACGCCCCGACGGTCGTTTCCCAGGAGCGCTCGTCGTCCAGCTTGTTAGAATAATCGGCAACGCGTCCGATTGCGGTTAGAACCATCAGGGTCACGACGGCAACGATCAGGGCGAAGCAAATCAAAACGGCTGTCACAATGGAATGACGACCGATCTGCGCATTTTTTCGCAGGGACTTGGAAATTGCTCCCGACACCTTTTTCTCCTTGACGGAGAAGTCTGACGTCAGGTCTTCAATAAACGGTTAAGGCGAATTGGAGATTCCTACAGGAAGAGGTTGCAAGTTTGCCGAAGACGAAAGAATTCACGGCCTGCTCGCGATCGCTTGGGCGAAACGACTGAGATTCGCGGATAAAAGGCCGCTTTCGCGCGCTTCCAGCAGCATCGCCGCCTGTGCCTCATCACTCTTGCCCGCAACCGGCAGACGCAAGAAAGCGTCCTCCACAATATGCAGCGACATGGTCTGCAAGACATCGGTGAGCTGTGCCAATACGAGATCGCCGCGATGTGAGGCATGAGCAAACATCAGCGGCTTGAACGGCACCTCGTCGCGCGACACCAGCCAGTCCAGCGCGTTCTTGAAACCGCCGGGTATGCCATGGGCATATTCCGGGCACGACACGATCAAACCGTCCGCCTTGCGTATCTCGGCCGCAAATCTCTCGACGACGGCTGGTGTTCGCTCACCCTCATTATCCGGATTGAAGATCGGCAGATCGCCGATCACATCGCAAATCGCAATGGTGATGCCTTCCGGGCAGGCGAGCTGCAGCGCCTCCAGCAGCCGGCGGCTGCTCGAGGCCTGTCGCTGGCTGCCACAAAGTGCATAAAGGGAAATCGGCCGCTGGATCATGCTCAAGGTCTATCAGGCCCCGCCGATTCGAGCGATAGCCACCCTCCTCGTGAGGAGGAAGGTCGGACCGAAGGTCCGGGGTGGGATGACCTCGCGTTCACCCCGGAAATCCCCACCCGCGCGTTCCGCGCGACCTCCCCTCAAGGGGAAGGTAGAACCGCATCACGCCGCCTTGTGATTGCCCTTCGGGAACTGCGAGGCAAGCTCCCTGTACCACTTGCCGCTCTTCTTGATCGTGCGCACCTGAGTCTCATAATCGACATGCACGAGGCCGAAGCGCATGCGATAGCCCTCCGCCCATTCGAAATTGTCCATCAGGCTCCAGGCGAAGTAGCCGCGCATCGGATAGCCATCCTTGATGAGATCGGCGACGACACCGAGATGCTCGATATAATAATCGAGGCGCGGCTGGTCATCCACCTCGCCGTTGACGACGCCCATATTGTAGCAGGCACCGTTTTCGGTGATGTAGCACTCCGGCAGGTCGTAGCGCCTGTTGAGGTCTTCGACGACATGCTTCAGACCCGGCGAATAGACCTCCCAACCGATATCGGTCTTTACGTCGCCGACCGGCGGCGCTTCCTTCGTCCAGGGGAAATCGCCGCTCTTGGAGGCGTCGTCGGAGACGCGCATCGGCATATAATAGTTCAGCCCCCACCAATCGAGCTTCTGGTTGATGGTCTTGAGATCACCATCCTCGATGACAGGCATGCGCTCGCCGAGCGCCTCGACGAATTCCTTTGGATATTCGCCCTTAAAGATCGGATCGAAGAAAGCGCCATTATGGAACTGATGCGCGCGTTCGACAGCGGCGGCATCTTCCGGGCGATCCGAGCCCGGCAGGATCGAAGCGGCGTTCAACACGATGCCGACCGGCACTTTCGGCGCGACGGAGCGGATTGCCTCGACGCCGAGACCGTGGGCAAGGTTCATATAGTGCATGGCATAGAGCGCCGCCTGCATGTTGCGTTCGCCCGGCGCATGAATGCCATAGAGGTGGCTCAGCCAGACGATGCACCAGGGCTCGTTGAAGGTGGCGACAGAATCCAGCCGGTCGCCGAGACGGGCCATGACGGTCTTGGCGTAGCGCTGGAAGGCATGAGCCGTCGAGCGGGCCGTCCAGCCGCCATCGCCGGCAAGCGCCAACGGCAGGTCCCAATGGTAGAGGGTCGCGAAAGTCTTGATGCCGCGCGCCTTGCAGCCATCGACTAGGCGATCGTAGAAATCGAGACCGGCTTCGTTCACCGGGCCGGTGCCCTCGGGAATGATGCGCGGCCAGGCGATCGAGAAGCGATAGGCCTCGACGCCCATGTCCTTGATGAGATCGAGATCCTGCTCCAGACGGTTATAGTGGTCGCAGGCAACGTCGCCATTATTGCGCTGATAGACCCGGCCCGGCATGTTGGCGAAAGCATCCCAGATGGATGGCTTGCGGCCGTCGGCCTTGGTGGCACCCTCGATCTGGAAGGCGGCGGTGGCAACACCGAATGTGAAATCGCCGGGGAAGCGATCGGCAAGAAGCTTCGGATCGATCATGGTGAAAATCCCGTCTGTTATGGCTTCGTTGGCTGCGGTTTAACCAAGCGGCATGACAAAGTACAGTGCCGGCACCGGAAAACTGCAACGTTGCAGGCGCCGATAAATCCGACCGGCGAAAGGCGCCTGAAAAAATTTCACCGGCAGCAGCAACACTCTTCGCACGGCTTGATAACAGCAATGTCAACAGTCGTGACTTGTCTTTCGGTTTGGGATCAATTGAGGGTAGCATCCAAACTTGACAGTGAAAGGATACGAATGCTTCCTGCGATCCACACCCTCCACCCTCATCTTCTGAGCCTGCTGCGCATCGTCGCCTCGCTCGTGCTCTTCAGCTATGGAACGCAGAAGGTGCTGCATTTCCCGGCGGCCGAAAATGTGCCCGCTGTCGGATCGCTGTCCTGGATCGCCGGCCTGCTCGAACTCACTCTCGGCTTCCTCGCCCTGATCGGCTTCAAGACGCGGATTGCTTCGTTCATTCTCTCAGGTTTGATGGCCTTCGCCTATTTCCTGCGTCATGCGCCGCAGAGCTTCTATCCCGCCCAGAACGGCGGCACATCTGCCATCCTCTTCTGCTTCATCTTCCTGTTTCTCGCCAGTGCCGGCGGTGGCCCGCTGAGCGTCGATGCGCTGACCAAGCGCGAGCAGCAAGCTACTGCCTGATCAAGCAGGCTCGAGGCGGTTCGCCGCCTCGAGCCTCAGCAAAGACTAGAGCTTGACCCAGGCTCCGTTGCGCTTCGAGGACGCGACGCAAGCCTCGACGAAAGCCACGCCCTTCACGCCGTCATCGACAGTCGGGTAGATCACGGCAGGATCGACGGCCACACCCTTCTTGCGGGCGTTGATGGCACGCGCAGCCTCGGTGTAGATCGTCGCGAAAGCTTCCAGATAGCCTTCCGGATGACCCGATGGGATGCGCGAGACGCGCGCCGCTGCGGCACCGGAGCCGGCACCGTTGCGGGTGATCAGCCGCTTCGGCTCGCCAAACGGCGTGTACCACAGATAGTTCGGATCGGCCTGCGTCCACTCGATGCCGCCCTTGGTGCCATAGACGCGGAGCTTCAGGCCATTCTCATGACCCGGCGCCACCTGGCTGCACCAGAGCATGCCCTTTGCCGGCTTTTCCTTGCCCTTCGCCTTGAAGCGTAGCAGCACATGGCCATTATCATCGAGGCGACGCCCTTCGACAAAGCTGTCGAGATCGGCGGCCAGGCTGTCCAGCTCGAGGCCGGTCACGAAGGAAGCGAGATTATAGGCATGCGTGCCGATATCGCCGGTGGAGCCGCCGACGCCCGACTGGGCCGGGTCAGTACGCCAGGCCGCCTGCTTCTGGCCAGACTGCTCGATATTTTCCGTCAGCCAATCCTGCGGATATTCCGCCTGCACAACGCGGATATCGCCAAGCTCGCCATTGGCGATCATCTCGCGCGCCTGGCGGATCATCGGATAGCCGGTGTAATTATGCGTGAGAATGAAGAGCGCGCCGCTTTCATCTGCCACCTTCTTCAGCTTCTTGGCATCGGCAAGATTGGAGGTCAGCGGCTTGTCGCAGATGACATGGATGCCGCGACGCAGGAATTCCTTGGCGGCGTCATAATGCACATGATTCGGCGTGACGATCGAAACCGCTTCGATGCCGTTCTTCAGCTTGGCTTCGCGGATCGCCATGTCACGATAGCTGGAATAGGTGCGCGAGGGATCGAGGCCGAGATCGCGGCCGGACGCTTGAGCCTTGTCCGGCGAAGACGAGAGCGCGCCGGCGATGAGATCGAACTGGTCGTCAATACGTGCGGCGATACGATGCACCGCCCCGATGAATGCGCCGGCGCCACCGCCCACCATGCCAAGCCGGATGCGCGGCTCCCGCGTCTGTTCCGATGATCCTTCGATTGCCATTTTGTCCTCCTGAATGAATGGAATTCGCATTTTGGGTGCCTGTCGTTCCAAGCCACCCGCCTCGCCCTTCGAGGGCCTTGCAGGCCACCTCAGGGTGAGGCTGATCCACTAACGCCAGCACCACACCACACCCTTCCACCTAGCGATGCCAAAGATAGCTCTTGTGGAGTTTCGCGAGAGTCCGCTCCGCCCTCATCCTGAGGTGCGGAGCCTCCTGAGCTCTGCGAAGGAGTGAAGCCTCGAAGGACGAGGGCGGCCTGGGCAGCATTCTCTCTCCGCTTGGGAGAAGGAAATTATGATAGCCCCAGCATGCGCCGGTTCGCCGCCTGGTCCGTGCCGCTGCCGGCGAAGTCGTCGAAGGCCTTTTCCGTGACTCGGATGATGTGCGCCTTGACGAATTCGGAGCCTTCGCGAGCACCGTCTTCGGGATGCTTCAGCGCGCATTCCCATTCGACCACGGCCCAGCCGTCGAAATTATTGGCGGTCATCTTCGAGAAGACGGCACCGAAATCGACCTGACCGTCGCCGAGCGAACGGAAGCGGCCGGCGCGCTCGACCCAGCCCTGGTAGCCGCCATAAACACCCTGGCGCCCGGTCGGGTTGAACTCGGCATCCTTGACGTGGAACATCTTGATGCGGTCCTTGTAGATGTCGATGTTCTCGAGATAATCGAGGCATTGCAGGACGTAGTGCGAGGGATCGTAGAGCATGTTGGCGCGCGGATGGTTCTTCACGCGCTCCAGGAACATCTCGAAGGTGATGCCGTCATGCAGGTCTTCGCCCGGATGGATCTCGTAGCAAACGTCGACGCCGTTTTCGTCGGCATGGTTGAGGATCGGAGTCCAGCGGCGGGCAAGCTCTTCGAAAGCGGTCTCGACAAGGCCGGCCGGGCGCTGCGGCCAGGGATAGATGAAGGGCCAGGCAAGCGCACCGGAGAAGGTCGCATGCGCCTTGATGCCGAGATGCTTCGACGCCGTTAGCGCCATCTTCACCTGCTCGACCGCCCATTCCTGCCGAGCCTTCGGATTGCCCCTTACTTCCGGAGCGGCAAAACCGTCAAAGGCTTCGTCATAGGCCGGGTGCACGGCGACGAGTTGGCCCTGGAGGTGAGTGGAAAGCTCTGTGACCTCGACGCCGTTGGCGCGGGCGACACCGGCGAATTCGTCGCAATAATCCTTGGAGGAAGCCGCCTTCTTCAGGTCGATGAGCTGGCTTGCCCAGGTCGGAACCTGCACGCCGATATAGCCGGCGTCAGCTGCCCATTTCGTGATCGAATCCCACGAATTGAACGGTGCCGCATCGCCGGCGAACTGGCCGAGAAACAGGCCCGGTCCCTTGATCGTCTTCATCTGTATTTCCTCCCTAATCGCGTTCTGTAAACGTTTCCGATGCCTTTCGGACCCATATCTGAGGCGGCTGAGGTGCCGCAGCCTCCAAAAGCTATAGGGTCGTCGGGCTGAAAGTCGAATGCCTTGCGACCTAATCACGGCACGCCGCAGACGGCAAGAGGTACGTGCCGCAAAATTTCCATCCGCCACAAAACGGGGGCTGATGGAACACTTTAAAAACGCCCGCCGAAACCGACGGGCGCCCTGAAAGATCAACCGAAAAGCCGATCAGAACGGTGAATCGGGGAAGTAGAAGTCCTTGGCATTGTCCTTGGTGACGAGCGTCGCATCCAGGATGTAGTTGCCGCGCACCGGAACCTGATCGTAGAAGTTGGCAGCCGTCAGCTCCATGGCGGTGCCGACCATTGCCGGCGGATATAGCACGTCGACCGGGATCAGCTTGTCGCCATCCATGACCTTCTTGATCATGTCCTTCGAGCCGGCGCCGGCGACGATATACTTGATATCGGTGCGCTTGGCCTGCTCGATTGCCTGCAGTACGCCGACAGCCATGTCGTCATCCTGACACCAAACCACATCGATCTTCGGGAACTTGGTCAGATAGTCCTGCATGACCTTGAAGGCATCGTCACGGTTCCAGTTGCCGTACTGGCGGTCGAGAACCTTGACGTTCGAGCCGGCGATGCCCTTGTCGAAACCGTCCTGGCGCTGCTGATCGATCGGGATCGGCAGGCCGCGGATGATGACAACCTGGGCATCCGGCGTATTGGCCTTGATATATTCACCCGCGACCTGGCCGAGCGCCGGATTGTTGCCGGCGACATAGAGGTCACGGACGGAATTGTCGTTGTTGCTCGGAGCACGGTCGACCAGCGCCACGAACTTGCCCTTGTCCTTGACTTCCTTGATGGCGTTGACGAGCGGATCCGGATCCGACGGCAGGATCACAAGCGCATCGATACCCTGAGTCTCGAGGTCCTGCACGGCGTTTGCCTGGCTCGCCGCGTCAGGCGATGTCTTGACGATGACGTTAAGTCCCGGATGCTCCGCCATCAAGAGCTTGGCGACGCGCTCGGCATGGAACACCACGCCCGAGGTCCAGCCATGGTCGGCGGCCGGAATGGAAACGCCGATCGTCACCTTCTTGTCCGCGGCATGCACCGTGCCGGCGAGAGCCGCCATCACGACGGCCAGGCCTATGAGTCTTTTTCGCATTTTATCCTCCCACAAAGAAACAGGGCCTTCTCCTGATGACCGGGCGCCCCCTGACCCGGTTATTCGCTATTTGCGAGCAAGCGAGCGCTGAACCAGCATGGCGATGATGATGATCGCGCCCTGGATGGCACTGAGCAGATACTCGCTGATAAAATTGGAAAGCAGCATGATATTGCCGACCAGCTCAAGGATGAAGGCGCCGCAGATCGTGCCCCATACCCTGCCCGCTCCACCCTTCAGCGCCGTGCCGCCGACGACGACGGCGGTGATCGCCTGCAATTCCCACAGGCTGCCCGTCGTAGCCGATGTCGAACCGAGTCGCGGCACATAGAGAAGCACGGCGATGGCAACGCAAAAGCCCTGGATGATGAAGGCGATAGTTCGCACGCGATTGACCGCCACGCCGGAATAGCGGGCAACATCACGGTTCGAGCCGACCGCAATCACATGCCGCCCATAGCGGGTGCGGTAGAGTATGAAGGCCGCAATGCCGGTGACGACGAGGATGACCACGATCGGCACCGGCACACCAAGCACGGTGCCATAGTAAGCAGGCTTGTAGAGCGCCTGAATATCCGCCGGTCGCAAGGTGATGGCACCACCCTGCGACAGCCAGGTCGTCAAGCCGCGATAGACGCCCATGGTGCCGAGCGTCGCGATGAACGGCTCGATCTTGCCCATGGTCGTAATCAGCCCGTTGGCAAGGCCGCACAGCAGGCCGGCAACGATCGAAAACAAGACGGCGGCCGCCAGCATTATAGAGGGATCGGCAATGACGCCCGAATTCATGAAAAGGATCATCAGGCTCGCAACAAAGGCGACCATCGCGCCCACGGAAAGATCGAGATCACCGGCCGAAATGACGAAGGTCGCCCCAACGGCGATAATGGCAATGAAGGCGCATCTCGTCGCGACATTGGTGAGATTGGTAATGCCGATGAAGTTCGGGTTGACCAATGCGCCCACGATCAGAAGCAGCACCAGCGCCGCAAATGGCGCAACCGCCCTAAGATCGACATCCCGCCAGGAACGCCCTCGCCGGCCGGCCTTACCGCTGCTGTCTTCACCCACGCTCATAACCAAAACCAACCTCCCGTCCCATGACTGCTGGGAATTCGCCCTGCTCTCCGCCGCCCTTTCAGGCAGCCGTCTTTTTCTTCAGGCCCGCCGCATAACGCATGATTTCCTGCTCGGTGATCTCTTCGCCTTCGAGCACGCCGACGATCCGGCCTTCGCGCATGACCGCGATCCGCGTGCAAAGCCCGATAACCTCGGGCATTTCCGAGGAGATGACGATGATCGAATGACCGTCGCGCGCCAGCGCCGAAATGAAATGATAGATCTGCTGCTTGGTGCCGACGTCGATACCCCGCGTCGGCTCGTCGATGATGATGATCTGCGGCTCGGTTTCCATGACCTTCGCCAGCAGCAGCTTCTGCTGGTTGCCGCCGGACATGCGGCCGGCAACGATATTTCCATCCCTCACCCTGATGTCGAAACGACGGCGCGCCCTCGCCAGCGCATCGGCCTCGCTGGAGGCGCTCAGATAGCCGAACTTGCCGTGCCGGTCGAGCGACTGCAGAGTCAGATTGACGACCATGCCCGAATTCAGAAGCAAGCCCTTCGATTTGCGGTCCTTGGTCATATAGGCAAGCCCGGCGTCGATGGCCGCATGCACGTCATGCGGGGGCACGGTATGGCCGTTGGCAACGACCTCGCCGGATGTACGCGCCCGCAGACCGACGATCGCCTCCATCAATTCGGTGCGGCCCGAGCCGATCATGCCGGAGAAGCCAAATATCTCGCCCTTGCGCAGCTCGAAGCTTGCATCGTGGACATAGCCGGTCGAAACCGAGGCAACGCTGAGCACCACCTTCTCGTCAACATCGGGTTCGTTCTTGGCCGGATAAAGGCTCGATAGCTCGCGCCCGACCATCAGCTGAGCGATCGATTCGCCGTCGAGCAGCGAGGTCGGCGATGTCTTCACCCATTGGCCGTCGCGCAGCACCGTGACCCGGTCCGTCAGTTCCATGACCTCATCGAGCTTGTGGGATACGAAGACGAAGCTCGTTCCCTGATCGCGCAGCTTACGCACCTGCTTGAACAGGAAATTGGTCTCCTCGCGCGACAAAACGGCGGTCGGCTCGTCCATGAAGACGATGCGCGCATCGCGACTGATCGCCTTGGCGATTTCCACCATCTGCTTGTCGGCGATGGAGAGCGTACTGATGATGGCGTTCTCGTCGACATGCGAGCCGAGAAGGTCGAGCACGCGCCGCGTTTCGGCACGCATATACTTGCGATCGAGCACGCCTAGGCGGGTGACTTCGCGACCGAGAAACAGGCTCTCGGTGACGGTCAGATGCTCCGCAAGATTAAATTCCTGGTGGATGATGACAATGCCGAGCGCCTCGGCCGCACCGTTCGGCGGCAGCTTTACCGGCTTGCCATCCAAGAGGATTTCGCCGGAGGTCGGCTGTTCGAAACCGGAAAGAACCTTGACCAACGTCGACTTGCCGGCGCCGTTTTCGCCCATGAGCGCATGAATCTCGCCGGCCCGAAGATCGAAGTTGACGCTGAACAGCACCTGCACGCCGTTGAAGGATTTCGATATCCCTCTCGCAGACAGCACGACCGTACCGTCGACGGCTTCCGAACTCATTGCATCCTCCCTGCGGTCCCACCCGCTTTCCATGCTGTGTAAACCTTTACATAAACTGTGTAAAGGTTTACATCGTTGGATATCGCATAAATTTTCGCGGTCACCTTTGACCTCCACCGAAGTCTGTGTAGTCTCCAGCCCCAGACGAGACCCAAGGCAGAGCGCAGTGTCGAATTCCACGCCCGCAACTATCGAAGACGTCGCCCGAATTGCCAATGTTTCGATAGCAACGGTTTCGCGGGCAATCCATATGCCGGAGAAAGTCGCCAATTCGACGCGGCTGAAAGTCAATCAGGCGATCGCTATCACCGGCTATACCACCAACGCCATGGCGCGCAGCCTCAGGCTCGGCCGCTCGAACATGATTCTCGTCGTCGCCCCCGATATCGGCGATCCCAATTTCTCCAATATTCTCATCGGCCTGGAGAATGAGGCGCGTTCGCATGGCTACGGTATCCTCATCGGCCACACGCAGAACGATGCCCAGCGCGGGCTCGAATATCTGAAGTTTCTGAACTCCAACCAGGCGGCCGGATTGATCCTGTTCACCGGCATCCTGCCCTTCGGACATCAGACGATGACGGCGCGGTTGCCGCCGAGCGTCGGCGTTTTCGAGCCGGTCTTCAACGGCGGCATTCCCTATGTCGGCGTCGACGATATCGCAGGCGCGCGCAAAGCCATCGACCTCCTGATTACCGAGGGTCATCGCAAGATTGCATTCGTCGGCGATTCCCGCACCCGCCTCGCCTACAGCCGCCGGCGCATGGGTTATGAAGCCGGGCTGGATGCGGCCGGCATCGGGCAGGACCTGCGCATCGTGCTGGAAGGCGACGGCACCATCGAAAGCGGGCGGCTCGCCGTCGAGCAGCTCTTCATGCGCGATACTCTGCCGACAGCCTTCATGTGCGTCAACGACCAGACCGCGATCGGCGTGATGATCGGCCTGAAGGCACGCGGCTATGATATCCCCGAGGATTTTTCGGTAACCGGCTTCGACGACGTGCCGCAAGCCGTCTTCATGACGCCGTCGCTGACCACGATCAGGCAGCCGCGCACCGCCATCGGCAAGCATGCGATGGCGCTTCTGCTGGAACTGCTTTCGGATGGTGAGGCAACCGAGACGGAGATCCTGTTGCGGCCGGATTTGATCGTGCGGAACTCGGTCGGGGCTCCCGCACGCCTCCGACGATAGTCCGAGAGGCGGTGAACCACCGCCTCCCGAAGCTGTCGATCAAACGTAACGATTGACGATGTTTTCCAGCAGTTCCTGCTTGCCGGACTTCGGCTGCGGGTTGACGTCCTTGGTCTCGACCCACTGAGCGATCTGGTCGAGCGAATATTCGCCGCGCAGCAGCTTCTGGCCCTCGGCCGAATCCCAGCCGGCGTAGCGGTCGGCGAGCGGCTTGGAGAGTGCCTTGTCCTCGATCATCTTGGCTGCCGCCTTCAAACCGCGAGCGCAGCAATCCATGCCGCCGATGTGACCGATGAGCAGATCTTCCGGGTCGAGCGACTGACGGCGCAGCTTCGCGTCGAAGTTCGTGCCGCCGGTCTTGAAGCCGCCGCCTGCCAGCACCTGGTAATAGGCCAGCGTCATTTCCGGAACGTTGTTCGGGAACTGGTCGGTATCCCAGCCGGACTGATAATCGTTGCGGTTCATGTCGATCGAACCGAAGATGCCGAGCGCATTGGCAAGCGCCAGTTCGTGCTCGAAGGAATGACCGGCAAGGATCGCATGACCTTGCTCGATATTGACCTTCACCTCGTTTTCCAGGCCATACTTCTTGAGGAAGCCGTAGACAGTGGCGACGTCGTAGTCATACTGATGCTTGGTCGGCTCCTGCGGCTTCGGCTCGATCAGGATCGTGCCCTTGAAGCCGATCTTGTGCTTGTACTCGACAACGAGATTGAGGAAGCGGCCCAACTGATCCAGCTCACGCTTCAGGTCGGTGTTGAGCAGCGTCTCATAGCCTTCGCGGCCACCCCAGAGAACGTAGTTTTCGCCGCCGAGCTTATGGGTGGCGTCGAGGCAGGTCTTCACGGTCGCAGCCGAGAAAGCGAAGACATCCGGATCCGGATTGGTCGCAGCACCCGACATGAAGCGACGGTTGGAGAAGAGGTTCGCCGTGCCCCAGAGCAGCTTTACGCCGGTATCGGCCTGCTTCTTGGCGAAGTAATCGACGATCTCATTGAGGTTCTTGGTGTTCTCGGCGAAATTCTTGCCTTCCGGACGCACGTCGGCATCGTGGAAGCAGTAATATGGAGCGCCGAGCAGCGTGAAGAATTCGAAGGCGACGTCGGCCTTCAGCTTGGCGGCTTGCATCGTCTCGTTGAACCAGGGGCGAAGGAAGGTCTGGCCGCCGAAGGGATCGCCGCCCGGCCAGGTGAAGGTGTGCCAGTAGGCGACGGCGAAACGCAGATGGTCTTCCATGCGCTTGCCGGCGACGACTTCGTCCTTGTTGTAATAGCGGAAGGCCAGCGGATTGGTACTGTCCGGACCTTCGTATTTTACTTTGCTGATGTCACCAAAAAATCCGGTGCTCATGTCTTATCTCCTTGGGTTGGTAGCTCGGTATTGTTTTGCCACTTTGATGCCCCCCTCATCCGACCCTTCGGGCCACCTTCTTTCCGAAGGGAGAAGGTATGGGTGACCGCTGTAAGCTCCGCCGTCCCCTCTCCCCTCGGGGAGAGGGCTAGGGTGAGGGGTTGATCTCAAACTATACTCAACGGCTTGATCGCCGGATAAACCGCCCGATAACGCTTGTAGGCATCCGCATAAGCATCCGTCAGCGACGCCACGGGATCGATCGTGCCGGCGGTCTGCGGCGGGGTGCAGACGGCGACCGGATCGGCGCCGGTGGCGGCAATCAGGCCGAGGCGTGCGGCACCGAAAGCGGCACCGAAATCTCCGTCCGCCGGCAGATCGACCGGTACGCCGAGCGCAGTCGCGATCGAGGCCAGCCAGTAGCGAGAGCGCGAGCCGCCGCCGATGGCGGTCACACGTGCGATATCCGTGCCGGCCGAGCGCAGCGCTTCCAGATTGTCGCGGATGGCGAAGGACACGCCTTCGAGCACGGCTTGCGTCAGCACGGCGCGGCCGCTTTCATGACCAAGACCGATAAAGGCACCGCGGATCGTCGCGTCGTTGTGCGGCGTGCGCTCGCCCGAGAGATAGGGCAGGAAGGTGACGTTGGTCGGCGCCTTCAGCGTCTCGCCAAGCTCGGTGGTGAGTTCAGCGGCAGATTTGCCCGTCACATGCGAATGCCAGTTCAGCGCATCGGTTGCCGAGAGGATGACGCCCATCTGATGCCAGGTGTTTGGTAGCGCGTGGCAGAAGGCGTGAACGGCACTTTCCGGCTTCGGCAGATAGGAACCATTGGCCGCAAAGAGAACGCCAGACGTCCCCAGCGAAACGAAGGCCGCACCATGGCTGACAGTACCCATGCCGCAGGCCGAGGCCGCATTGTCCCCTGCCCCGCCTGCAACGACGACATCGCCGCCAATACCCCATTTCGAGGCCAGTTCGCCGCGCAGCTTGCCGGCAACTTCGGTGCCCTCGACCAGCGTCGGCATCTGCTTCTCATCGAGATTGGTGGCCGCCAGCAGTTCGGAAGACCATTTGCGTTTGCCGGTATCGAGCCAGGACGTGCCGGCCGAGTCGGACATTTCCGACATGTGCTCGCCCGTCAGCCAAAGCCGCAGATAGTCCTTCGGCAGCAGCACCCAGCGTATTTTGGCGAAGATCTCCGGTTCGTGCGTGGCAACCCATGCAAGCTTCGGTGCGGTGAAACCGGGGAAGACGATGTTGCCGGTCAGCGCCCGGAAACGTGTGTTAGCATCGAGCGCGGCAGCCTCCTGATAGCTGCGGGTATCGTTCCAGAGAATGCAGGGACGCAGCACCTTGTCGTCGGCATCGAGCAGCGTCGCACCATGCATCTGGCCGGAAAGGCCGATGCCGCGCACGGCCCCCAGCTCCTTCGGATGCGCAGCCTTCAGCCCGGCAACAGCCTCTTCGGTCGCGCGGATCCAGTGGGCCGGATCCTGCTCGGACCAACCGGGATGCGGGCGCGAGATGTCAAGCCCGCCGTTGGCGGAGCCGATGATCTTCTGATTGCCGTCGATCAGCATCGCTTTGACGCCGGAGGTTCCGAGATCGAGACCCAAATACATCAGATGTTACTCCCTATGCTCTGCCGCGTTCGAATACTCAGGGCAGATTATCCTTCAAGAAAATGTCGAGGCGTATGCGCTCCTGGTCGGCGATGACGGCCTGACCGTCGGCGGTCGCCTTCATCACGCGGATGGCGCTGCGGACTTCATGGCCGGCATCCTGATTGAGGACAGCATCGACCGTGCCGTCCAACAGCGCCGCGCGGGTATGCTGCGTCAGCTCATGCACGACCACTGTCAGCTCACGCTCGGGCCGCACGGCTTTCAGGGCCGCAATCAGACCACGGTTGCCAGCACCGAGGCTGTAGATGCCGATAATATTCTTGTTGTCGGAGAGCGTCTTGGAAACGAGCGTTTTCGTCCGCTCAGGATCGTCGCGTCCTTCCAGCACGGGCAGCAGCCGCAGTTTGGGAAACTCCTCGGCCATCACGGCGGAAAAGCCCTGCAGGCGCTCGCGATGATCGCGCACCAGCATCGAGCCGGCGAGCACCGTCAAATCACCTTCGCGACCACCAAGGAACCGCCCGAGTAGCCGGGCGGCCGTGCGTCCAGCAGCAATATTGTCGATGCCGGCATAGTGATGTCTGCGGGAATCAGTGAGATCCGAGACCAGTGTAACGACGGGAATACGTTCCGTCACGAGACGGTCGACGGCGGCCCTGACCTCCGGCGCATCGGTCGCCACCAGGGCGATGCCCGCGATATCCTGCCCCTGCAAGGCGTCCAGCGCCGCGACCAGCGCCGGCACATCGAACGGCGGCACCTCGACGATGCGGATGTCCGTGCGCTCTATGCTGGCCCGCAAGGTTGCCTGATGCACCTCGAATCGCAGCCCGTGCATGAAGGAATTGTCCCCCGTCGGCACGATGAAAACGAGAGGATAGACGCGGCCCTTGGCGAGATTGGCGGCGGCGACATCGCGGATATAGCCGATCTGCCGGATCGCGGCCTCCACCTTTTCCCGCGTCACCAGCCGCACACCCGGCCGCTGGTTCAAGACGCGGTCCACGGTGGCAAGGCTGACGCCCGCGGCGGCGGCAATGTCATGCACAGTCGGTCTCATGGGCTCCTCCTGCCGAAATCCTTACTGCGATTTTTGATGTACGTAAATCAAAAATTTCGAAGCCCGGGATTTTCCGATCAAGACCCAAATAAAAAAGGCCCCTCGCAAGGAGGGGCCATGTCTTGGGAGCATTCTTTGAGAGTCGGATCAGTGGCCTCCGCCGCCGCCACCGCCTGCGGCGTTCGGCTTGCTGAGCATCAGAACGCCGAGGATCATCGCCAGGAACAGCACGGTCAGCATCAGGAAAATATCCCCGAAGGACATGACGACAGCCTGCTGCGTCGCCATGTTGACCATCTGCCGGAGCGCAGCCTGATCGCCGTTCAGGCCGGCGGCATTGAAGCTGGCAGCCATGTTGTTCAGCTGATCGACTGCCACCTGGTTGCCCCAATGGATATGGTCGCGCAGGTTGAAATAATGCTGGTCCTGCCTGTTCGTCAAAAGCGTGTTGATGATTGCAAGGCCGACGGCACCGCCAAGGTTACGCGTCAGATTGAACAGGCCGGACGCACCGCGCATGCGGGCGGGCGGCATGGTTCCGAGCGCGATATTGTTGATCGGCACCATGCAGAGCATCAGACCGAAACCGCGCAGAATCTGCGGGATGAGCAGCTCCCAGAAATCCCAGTCCACCGTCAGATGCATCATGATGTAGGTGCCGGCCGAGAAGCTGGTGAAGCCGATGATCATCAGGATGCGCAGGTCGACCTTGCTCGACAGGAAGCCGGCCAGCGGCGCCGTGAAGAACATGGTGAGGCCGGAAACAAACATCGTCTCGCCGATCTGCAGCGAATCGTAGCCACGAATGCGCGCGAGATAGAGCGGGTAAATATAGGTCAGGCCATAGAGGCCGATGCCCATGACGAAGGAGAACATCGACCCGAAGGAGAAATTCTTGTTCGTGAAGGCCCTGAGATCGACCACGGGGAATTCGACCGTGAAGGCGCGGTAGAAGAAAATCACGGCACCGATGGCGGACGCAATGGCACCTGCAACGATATAATTGTCGTTGAACCAGTCGTTCGTGTTGCCTTCCTCAAGCACATATTCCAGCGCACCGAGGAAAACACCCATCGAAATCAGACCCCACCAGTCGAACTTCTTCATCAGCGACAATTCGGGCTTGTCGAAGTCGATGAAATTCCAGGTGACGATGGCAACGACGATGCCGGGCGGAATGTTGACCAGGAACAGCCAGTGCCAGGAGAAGGCGTTGGACAGATAGCCGCCGACGGTCGGGCCGATCGTCGGCGCAAGCGTGGCGATCAGGCCGATGATCGGCGAGACGACGTTGCGCTTGGACGGCGGGAAGATGGTGAAGGCCGCCGCGAATACCGAGGGGATCATACCGCCGCCGATGAAGCCCTGCAGGGCGCGGTAGATGATCATCTGGTCGATGTTGGTGGCGGTCGCGGCAAGCGCGCTCGATATGGTGAAGCCGGCGGCGGAGATCGCGAAGAGATAGCGCGTCGAAATGATGCGCGCCAGCGTTCCCGACAGCGGAATCATGATGACTTCGGCGATCAGATAGGCGGTCTGCACCCAGCCGATTTCATCCGAGCCGGCGCTGAGACCGGCCTGGATTTCGCTGAGCGAAGCCGAGACGATCTGAATGTCGAGGATCGACATGAACATGCCGAGCACCATCGCCAGGAAGGCGATGAGCTTTCTCGGCTCGATATGGTCAGCCGCAGGCGCGGCTGGGCCGGCCGCACGTGGGGGCGATCCGGCTGTAGTGCTGGCCGACGACATTTCGTCTCTCCCGAGCTTGATCGCTTACTTGTCCGGCGCCGTGCGGGTATCGACGTCGACAACGACGCTGAGGCCTGCGCGCAGACGGCCGGTATTGAGCGCATCCTGCGGCAATGCGATGCGGACAGGCACGCGCTGGATGATCTTGGTGAAGTTACCCGTCGCATTTTCCGGAGGCAGCAGCGAGAAGACCGAGCCGGAGGCCGGCGAGATCGATTCTACTGTGCCGACGATCGGATGGTCGCTATAGGCATCGACGTGAACGTTGACCTTGGAACCAGGAACCAGGTGCTGGATCTGCGTTTCCTTGAAGTTCGCGTCGATATAGAGCTGGCGGATCGGCACGATCGCCATCAGCTTCTGGCCGGGAGAGACGAGATCGCCTTCCTGGACCGAGCGATTGCCGACGATACCGTCATAAGGTGCCTTCAGCACGGTGAAGGAAAGGTCGCGGGCAGCCTTGTCGCGCGCGGCTTCGAGACCCTTGATCGTGCTTTCGGCCTGACGGCGCTGGGCCTGCAGCAGGTTGATGTTAGCCTGTGCGGATGCGATGGCGGCGTCGCCGCCGACCAGATTGGCCTTAGCCTGATCAAGCGCGATATTGGCGCTATCCAAAGCAGCCGTGGTGCCGACCGACTTCGATTGCAGTTCCGCAGCGCGCGTCTGAGTAATCTGGGCGCCGCGGACCGTGGCTTCCAGGGCAACCTTCTGCGCCTGCGACTGGGCAAGGGCTGCCTGGCCGGCAGCGATTTGTGCATCGATGGTATGGAGCGAAAGCTGTTCGGTATCGAGCGAGGCCTGAGCCTGGCCGAGCGCAAGCTTGTAGTCGCCGTCGTCGAGCGTTGCGAGCACGTCGCCGGCCTTGACCTGCTGGTTGGCCACGACGTTTACCTTGGCCACATAGCCCGTTACCTTCGGCGAGATCGTGGCGATATCGCCGCCGATATAGGCATCATCGGTGGAGACCATGAAGCGGCCGTTCGTCCACCAGTCATAGCCGTACCAGCCGCCGGCTGCGAGAGCGATGACGACAATGATCGGGAGGGCCAGGCTGCGCCGCTTCTTCTCTGGCGGCGGTGGGGCCGCAGGGGCCGGAGCAGTGGGCGCAGCCTGGGCGGGGGCAGGGTTGCTGCGCGTTTCGGCCGCTGGAGCCTCGGCAGGCGCACCGGTTTCCCGGGCCTCTACTTCTGCATCAGCGGGCTCGTTCACGATACGCGCTACATTGTTTCCATGACTTGACGACATTTCCCTACCACCGAAAATCTGGCAAAATAATCGAACCGAACGGTTCGGTTCAATTGACATAAAGCCTTTCTCACGCCATATCAAGAGATATCGAACTGAGCGGTTCGATTTATTTCGCGAATCTGTTTAAGATTCAGAAAAAGTGATCGAGTATCGCGTAAAGGAGACAGTGAAAGAGCCGATGAAACACGAATCCCAAAATGCCGCCGTATTGAACGCGCCTGCGCCGGGCTCCGGTGGACGCTGGGCAGCCGGCGAGGACCCTGCCAAGCGTCATCAGATTCTCGAAGGCGCCAAGCGTGTCTTTATGAAAATGGGCTTCGATGCGGCGAGCATGAACGATGTCACCCGCGAAGCGGGCGTTTCTAAGGGCACTCTCTACGTCTATTTCGCCAACAAGGAAGATCTGTTCGCCGCCATGATGGAGAGCGAGCGCACCCATTTCGTCAACCTTGTGCGCAATGCTCTTTCAGACGAAGCGGATGTCACCACCTCGCTTTATGATTTCGGTATCGTCTTCGTCACCCACGTCACCTCGGATAAGACCATCAGCGCCATGCGCACGGTCATCGGCGTGCGCGAACGCATGCCCTCGCTCTGTCAACGCTTCTTCACCGGTCCGGAAAATCTGCGCACGGTGCTGCGCGGCTTCCTCGAGCGGCAGGTTGCCGCCGGCCATCTCAAGATCGACGACTTTGACATGGCGGCACGGCACTTCCTGGAAATGGCCAGCGGCGGCTATTTCAAGCTGCGGCTCTTTGGCGATATGGAGCAGCCGCCATCGAAGGAAGAGATCGACTATGTCGTGCGCGGCGCCGTCCGCGTCTTCCTGGCAGGCTACGGTCCGGATCGCAAGGATTAGAGCAATTCCAGGAAAGTGCGCAGCGGCTTTTCGTCCAGAATTGCGTGAAATCAAAGAGATAGAGCGGTTCGGACATTCCGTGAAAACTGAACCTCTCTAAGATGAACAGGCCTCTCCTGCTGGCCACGATGGTGTAGTAATTCAACTCCGCAATGGCGATCAAGCATCGCCATCGTCCGGAGCCTATGAGTGGCCCGGCAACCAGGAGAGTTGAAAATGAACGCGATCGGCAGAGCGATATGGTTTATCGAAAGCCATTTTAAATCCGACATCTCGCTCGACGAGATCGCCGAGACGGCCGGGCTGTCGCGCTTTCATCTCTCGCGCGTCTTCGGCATGACGACGGGCCACTCGATCAGCAGCTATATCCGGAGTCGCCGCCTCAGCGAAGCGGCTCTCACGCTGACCGACGGCTCCTCCTCCATTCTCCAGGTTGCCCTCGATGCCGGCTACGGCTCGCACGAGGCTTTCACCCGTGCCTTCCGCGAGCAATTCGGCATCACGCCGGAAAGCCTGCGCAAGCAAGGACACGTTCGCAACCTCGCTCTACAGGAGCCGATCAGAATGGACGACACCCGCCTTCCCAAGCTCGAGGCACCGCGCTTCGAGACCCATCCCGCAATGCTGCTTGCCGGTCTTGCGGAAACCTATGCCTATGAGGCGACAGAGGCCATCCCCTCGCTCTGGCAGAAATTCAACCAGCATTTCGGCCATATTTCCGGCCAGATCGGTAATGTCGCTTACGGCGTCTGCACCCAGGCGGAAGAAGGCAGCGAGAGCTTCCGCTATATGTCGGCAGCCGAAGTTTCCGACGCGGACGGCCTGCCCGAAGGTTTCGTGACGACCAAACTGCCTCAGCAGCGCTACGCGATCTTCACGCATCGCGGTCATATCTCCGGCATTTCCGCCACCGTGCATCAGATCTTCGGAGACTGGCTGCCGCAATCGGGTCAACAGCATGCCGGCACCCCCGACATGATGGAACGCTATGACGACCGCTTCGACCCACGCACAGGTATGGGCGTGACGGAAATCTGGATCCCCCTCAAAGGCTAGAAACCAAGCCCGGGAACAAGGCGCAAAAACAAGACCGCCGCCATGAAAATGGCGGCGCCGCTTGCACGAACCATGGCGCTCCTTACATTACGGCCATTCTGAAGAGGCCGTGCTGGGGGTCAGCATCGGCGAATGCTGATTCAAAGGGGGCATCGTCAATGGATATTATGGGGCTGATACAGGACCCGGGGCGTGGGTGGCGCTCATCACGCTCGTCGTCATGGAAGTGGTCCTCGGCATCGACAACCTCATCTTCATCTCGATCCTGACCAACAAGCTGCCGCCGGAGCATCGTGACAGAGCCCGCAAGATCGGTATCGGCCTTGCCCTTATCATGCGCCTTGCGCTGCTCGGAACCGTCGCCTGGATTGTCCAGCTCACCCAGCCGGTCTTCGAAATCTTCGGCCAGGGCTTCTCCTGGAAGGACATGATCCTCATTGGCGGCGGCCTCTTCCTCGTCTGGAAAGCGACGAAGGAGATCCATCATAATGTCGATCCGCAGGAACAGGGTGAGGATTTCATCGCCAAATCAACGACCACGACCTTCGCCTCGGCGATCGGCCAGATCCTGCTGCTCGATCTGGTCTTCTCGATCGACAGCATCATCACCGCCGTCGGCATGACGCCGCACCTGGCGATCATGTTCGTCGCCGTCATCGCCGCCGTCACGGTCATGCTGGTCGCCGCCAACCCGCTCGCCAACTTCATCGAGAAGAACCCGAGCATCGTCATGCTGGCGCTCGCCTTCCTGCTGATGATCGGCACGACGCTGATCGCCGAAGGCATGGGCGTGCATGTTCCCAAGGGCTACATCTACGCCGCCATGGCCTTCTCCGCTCTGGTCGAAGTGCTGAACATGATGGCGCGGAACCGTCGGAAAAAAGCATCCGGCGGCCATTGATGGCGAAAGCTGCACCGATGATGCGATGCGGCTTTATCACATCGATCAATCCTGGACGTGCACGTCGACCCATTCGCCGATATCGCCGCGGCCATAAATGTCGACCTTGATCCAGACGTTGCCGCGAACGATATAATTCCCGGCATCGTCGGCGATATTGCCGTTTGCCAGCATGGCTTCCAGCTTCTGGCGATTGGAGGGCAATGAGAAGAAACTGTCGCCCTGGTCGCCACGGTCGCGGCGGCGATAGGCGTGATAGTTGGCGCGGTCCTGGCGGATGATCTGCCAGGGCGCCGTCAGGCGCTCGCCCTTGGAATTATAGAGATCGTCGTTGCCGATATAGGCACGATAGGATTCGATCAGTTTCGCCGAATTATCGCGCGTAATGGTCGATTGGGCAGCGGCGGCATCGACCATCGAGGCCGACAATAGCAAGCTCAAAATTAGTTTCTTCATGGGATCCCCGGAATGAACGATTGAAAACTTATTTCGCCACTGCCGCGAAAATTGCAAATCAAATTAGGCAAGCGTAAGGCTTTTCTCCTGGAACACTTATGAAGTGTAAAGACGCTTCGTGAATTTGAAACGCCGGCTCTTTTCGATGCAGCGCAGCGTCCTCAGTGCCTCTGCCTGCTCTTGCGGCGCAGTTTCCCTTGACGTCATCCCTTGAATATGGCCTAAGGCCAGCCATACGGAAAACGCTGATAGAAGCGGCAAGACGCCCTTTTCCGGCCGGTTTCCTGATCCAGATAGACATTTTCGGCTGGACGGCGCTTGTCCCAAGCGCGGCCCGGCCTTTTATGACGGGCAAACAAGATGACCACTTCAGGCGTTCGCGTCCGCATCGCACCCTCCCCTACCGGCGAGCCGCATGTCGGCACCGCTTACATCGCGCTGTTCAACTATCTCTTCGCCAAGAAACACGGCGGCGAGTTCATCCTGCGCATCGAGGATACCGACGCGACCCGCTCCACCCCGGAATTCGAGACCAAGGTTCTCGATGCTCTGAAATGGTGCGGCCTGAAATGGTCGGAAGGCCCGGATATCGGCGGCCCTTACGGCCCTTATCGCCAGAGCGACCGCAAGGACCTCTACAAGCCCTATGTCGAGCAGATCGTCACAAACGGCCATGGCTTCCGCTGCTTCTGCACGCCTGAGCGTCTGGAAAAGATGCGCGAGGCGCAGCGCGCCGCCGGTCTGCCGCCGAAGTATGACGGCCACTGTCTGAATCTCTCGGCCGAGGAAGTGACCTCGCGCGTTGCCGCCGGCGAGCCGCATGTCGTGCGCATGAAGATCCCGACCGAAGGCTCCTGCAAGTTCCATGACGGCGTCTATGGCGACGTGGAAATCCCGTGGGATGCCGTCGACATGCAGGTCCTGCTCAAGGCCGACGGCATGCCCACCTATCACATGGCCAACGTCGTCGACGACCATCTGATGAAGATCACTCATGTCGCGCGCGGTGAGGAATGGCTCGCTTCGGTGCCGAAGCATATCCTGATCTATCAGTATCTCGGCTGGGAGCCGCCGGTGTTCATGCACCTGTCGCTGATGCGCAATGCCGACAAGTCGAAATTGTCGAAGCGCAAGAACCCGACATCGATCTCCTATTATACGGCCCTCGGCTATATCCCCGAGGCGCTGATGAACTTCCTCGGCCTGTTCTTCATCCAGATCGCCGAAGGTGAAGAGCTCCTGAGCATGGATGAGCTTGCCGCGAAGTTCGATCCGGAAAACCTCTCCAAGGCCGGCGCCATCTTCGACATCCAGAAGCTCGACTGGCTGAATGGCCGCTGGATCCGCGAGAAGCTCTCGGAAGAAGAGTTCCAGCACCGGGTGCTGACCTGGGCGATGGAAAACGACCGTCTGAAGGAAGGCCTGAAGCTGTCGCAGTCGCGCATCACCAAACTCGGTGAACTGCCCGATCTCACAGGCTTCCTGTTCAAGTCCGACCTCAACCTTGATCCCTCTGCTTTCGCGAAGATCAAGTCGACGCCGGAAGAGCTTTTGGAAATCCTGAACACCGTGCAGCCGGATCTGGAAAAGATCCTCGAATGGAATGTCGAGACGATCGAAGCTGAGCTGCGCGCCATTGCAGACCGCATGGGCAAGAAGCTGAAGGTCATCGTCGCACCGCTTTTCGTCGCCGTATCGGGCTCCTCGCGCTCCCTCCCGCTTTTCGATAGCATGGCGATCCTCGGCCGCTCCGTCGTCCGCCAGCGGCTGAAACTAGCCGCGCAGACCGTTGCGACCCTCGTCGGCCCGAAGAACTGAACCGGACTTAGAATCATGAACGACAAGACCGAAACATCCGCCCTCTCCTCCGACGCAACGGAAGTTCGCCGCCAGAAGCTGAAGCTGCTACGCGAACAGGTTGGCGACGTCTATCCGGCGCATTTTCACCGGACGATGACCAATGCCGAGCTTGCTGCGAAATACGAAGGTCTGGAGCCGGATACCGAGACCGGCGATGTTGTCACCGTTGCCGGCCGCGTCTACTCCTCGCGCAACTCCGGCATGTTCATGGATATCCATGATGCCTCGGCCAAGATCCAGATCTTCAGCCACAAGGATGTGACCTCGGAAGAGGCTCGCGCATTGTTGCCGATGATCGATATCGGCGACATCATCGGCGTCACCGGCGTCGTGCGCCGCACCAAGCGCGGCGAGCTGACCATCAATGCCCAGCAGATCACCATGCTGACAAAGTCATTGTTGCCGATGCCGGAAAAATGGCACGGCCTGTCCGATATCGAGCTGCGCTATCGCAAGCGTCATCTCGACATTATGACCAACGAGGAATCGAAGCTCCGCTTCCAGCAGCGCAGCCGCATCGTCTCCGGCATCCGCCGCTTCATGGAAAATGACGGCTTCATGGAAGTCGAAACGCCGATGCTGCATTCGGTCTATGGCGGCGCCACTGCCGAGCCGTTCAAGACGCATCACAACACGCTGAAGCTCGATATGTACCTGCGCATCGCGCCGGAACTGTTCCTGAAGCGCACGCTGGTCTCCGGTCTCACCGACAAGGTCTTCGAGATCAACCGCAACTTCCGCAACGAAGGCGTCTCCACCCGGCACAATCCCGAATTCACCATGATGGAGTGCTATTGGGCCTATGCCGACTACGAGGACATCATGGATCTCGTCGAGCGGCTGTTCTCGACGCTCGCCATGTCGATCCACGGCAGCACCGAATTCGCCTTCGGCGACAAGCAGATCTCCTTCAAGGGTCCGTTCCGCCGCGTGCCGATGCCCGATGCCGTCAAGGAAGCGACCGGTATCGACTTCCTGGCGATCAAGACCGACGAAGAAGCCCGCGCCGCGTCCAAGGCTGCCGGCTTTGCCGTCGAGAAGGACGCGACCTGGGGCGAATGCCTTGCCTTCATCTTCGAGGAGAAGGTCGAGGGCACGCTGATCCAGCCGGCGCACGTCACGCATTTCCCGAAGGACATCTCGCCCTTCGCCAAGGAAGTGCCGGGCGAGCCGCGCCTCGTCGAACGTTTCGAGACCTATTGCAACGCCTGGGAACTCGGCAACGCTTTCTCGGAACTCAACGATCCGGAAGAACAGCGCGCACGCATGGTCGAGCAGCTCGAGCAGGCGCATGCGCGTGGCGAAAAGCAGAAGGAACTCGACGAGGAATTCCTCGACGCAATCGATCAGGGCATGCCGCCGGCGGGCGGTCTCGGCATCGGTGTGGACCGCCTCATCATGCTTCTGACCAACTCGCCGTCGATCCGCGACATCATCCTTTTCCCGGCCCGCCGCAACAAGGCCGATTGAGACAGCCTCGTCGCCCGAAAAGCAAAGGTGCGAACCATGACGGATAAAGAGACATCAGCCGCAGATGCCGACAGCGAGCATCAGCGGCTGGCCGATCTTGCCGAGATCGGCGACATCGATCTCTCACAATACGTACCGGGAACGTTCGGTTGCCACGAAGCGATGCACACGGCGTCGATCATGCTCGACATGACCGACGACCAGCTGCTGCAGCACCCCGCCATTCTGGCGAATCCGGACTTCTACCGTCTTGCCGGCGAAGTCCACGAGGCGCTTTTCGCGCTCTACCAGGCTATCGGCGAGAAACATCTGTCGGAATGAGGCAGTAGCCTTTCCGCCCGATAGCGCAAATCCGGTTTTGATCAGTTGGTCACGGGCGAGCGACGGTCGGCGGCCCCCGTCATGGTGGGGTCCAATCCCGGTGACGGGCTTTTTTCCTTGGCCCCGGCATCGGCGCCGATGAACTCGCCGTTCGCATCATAGCCCGGCTGCACATTGCCCGTCGATTTCGGTTCCGGCAGCGGCGGCTTGGCATCGTGGCTCTCCGCCTGATTTGCGGCCGCTTTCTCTTCCGCGGCGATCGCCGCCTTCATCTTGTCCTTCTTGGCGTCGCCGCCATTGTCTGCCGCCAGTGCGTTGTCGCAGTCGGTCAGATTCTTCAACCCGGCGATCGCCGCATCGATATCCTGCGGCAGCATAGTAATCTGCTCACCATAAAACAGGCCGGCATTGCTCGCACCGCCATCATAATAGCGTGCCGTCAGCGGTGCCTCGGAGCTGCCATCGATAAGCCTATCTGGATGCGGCACGTAAACGACATCGGCCCCCAGCGCCCGGCCACGCAAGTCAGACCGCAATGTCGGCCCATTTCTGTCGAGAACCACAACCTGAACGAGATCCGGTTTCTGCTCCTGATAGACAGCCTTGGCAACCCGGAGCGCAGTCCTGACACGCGTCAGCCCATCGGTCGGCTCGGTGCGGATATATTTGCGAACCCAGAAACGGTTATCTTTACGGATCGTGACGAGATTGACATCGGTGCACTGAAGCCCGTTGGGAGATGCGGATACAAGACCGAGCAGCCTGTCCTTGCCGACATAAAGCGCCAATACGCCGGAGCAGCCTATGAGAAAGGCCACTCCGCCGATCATGACGACAAACTTCCGGGGTATCCGGAAAATGTGCAGTAAGGCGCTCACGCCAACTGCTCCAGCATAGACCACTCCAAGCCGACAAAAATGATCAACCCTCACGTTAGGGAATTGGCGTTTCGGAATACTTAAAACCGAGGCGAAACTTGCATCGTCTTCGATATCGTTACCAAAAAAGGTCCAAACTTTCACAGCTATGACGAGCACTTGCCTTTCCTGGCGCGAACATGCTCTAACCGGAGCATGGCCTTCACCCTGAGACAGCTGCAATACTTCGTCGCCGTGGCGGAACAAGGCTCCGTGACGCGGGCCGCGCAGAACCTGTCCATCTCCCAATCCTCAGTCACCGAAGCCCTCAAGGAACTGGAAAGCGATCTCAGCGTGGAGCTGTTCGAGCGCCATCCGCGCGGCCTGTCGATCACTCACAACGGCCACCAGTTCCTGCGCCACGCAACTAAGATCCTGGCGACGGTCTCCGACGCGCGCACCAGCTTTTCCGGCAAGCAGAACGAGGCCGGAGGCACGCTGAATATCGGCGTGACATCGCTTGTCGCCGGCTATGTTCTGTCAGATCTTCTGGCGCGCTATCGCCGCGCCTGCCCCGGGGTCGAAGTCAGTGCCATCGAGGATAATGGCGGCTATTTGGAACATCTTCTGGTTGGTGGCGAGCTCGACGTCGCCGTCATGGTCATTTCCAACCTGCGCGACCGCATGGCTCTGCAGGCCGAGATTCTGGAGACCTCGCCCTACCGCCTCTGGCTGCCGATGGGCCACCCCCTCGTCTCGGCCGATATCATCAGTGTCGCGGACATCACCCGCGAGCCGCTGATCATGCTGACCATCGATGAGATCGAGGAAAACACGGGCAAGCTTTTGACAGCACTCGGTGCCCGCCCGCATGTCGCCTTCCGCACCCGCTCTGTCGAGGCCGTGCGCAGCCTGGTTGCCACCGGCGCCGGCGTCGCACTGCTGCCGGATCTCGTCTATCGTCCATGGTCGCTGGAAGGCGATCGCATCGAAAGCCGCGACGTCTCCGGTTCGCTGCCGGTGGTTCAGGTCGGCATGGTCTGGCGCAAGGGCTCCAGCCTGCCGCAAGCCGCCCGCGATTTCGTCGGCGTCGCAGAAAGCATGCGCTCGGGCCGGCAGCGGTAGCACTCTTTCGACCCGGCTGAACGGAATACAATCGCAGATTGCTGCAAAAGGAGAGCCAGGTATGAAGACCGCAATCATATTCGACTGTGAGTTCCTTTGCCTCGAAGGGTCGCAACGCCGGTCCTGGTGTGCCGCCCATGATCCCGATCCGGTCGTCGCGCAAGTCGGAGCCGTCAAGCTCAGTCTCGAAGGCGATTTCGCGATCCTGGACAGCTACAAGGCCTATGTTCGTCCGGTCGATCGGTTTGGCAAACAATATGCGCTCGATCCGTTCTTCACCGCATTGACGGGTGTGACCGAAGAGAACATCGAGGCGGAAGGAATGGCTCTGCAGGACGTCATTGCCGGCCTGGATCGTTTCTCGGATGGTGCCCGTCTCTGGTCCTGGGGCAAGGACGAGCTGAATATGATGGCGATCAGCTGTTACATCGCCGGTATCCAGCCCCTGATGCCCGCGCATCGCTTCGACAACGCCGTCAAGCTGCTGCTTGCGGCGGGAATGCCGGTCGAAGATCTGGCGAAGACGCCAAGCAACGAGCTTTCCCACTACTATGGCGTGCAGCATCCGCCGCTTAAGGGCCATGACGCGCTCGATGATGCCTTTTCCATTTCCTACACGCTGCAGCACCTCATGCGGGCTGGAAAGCTGCGGCCGGAGGTTTTCGATCTCTCAGCCACGCACAATTAGGAATCGGAATTTCCGATATCACCTTTCTGATAAATGAATTTGCGAATGCGGCAAAATCGCGTCACCTTTTCTTCCGGGAACAGGAAGCCAGCCACTGGCTCCACGCCATTAAGGCTTAAAAAACCGGGAGAGTCCGATGAAGCATCTGCTGAAATCATGCACGGCCGCACTCGCATGCCTTAGTTTCGCAACGCAGGTCATTGCCGCCGAACCGTTGAAGACACTCGGCAAGGGCGAAGGTGCAGTCAGCATCGTCGCATGGGCCGGCTATATCGAGCGCGGTGAAAGCGACAAGAATTACGATTGGGTCACCGGCTTCGAAAAGGAGACCGGCTGCAAGGTCAGCGTCAAGACTGCCGCGACATCGGACGAAATGGTCGCGCTGATGAACGAAGGCGGCTTCGACCTCGTGACCGCATCCGGTGACGCCTCGCTGCGTCTTGTCGCCGGCAAGCGCGTGCAGCCGATCAATACCGATCTGATCCCCAGCTGGAAGAACCTTGATGAACGCCTGAAGAATGCTCCCTGGCACACGGTCAACGGCGTTCACTACGGCGTACCCTATCTCTGGGGGCCGAACGTGCTGATGTACAACACCGATGCCTTCAAGGGTCAGGCGCCGAAGAGCTGGAACATCGTCTTCGAAGAAACGACGCTGCCCGACGGTAAGTCCAACAAGGGCCGTGTGCAGGCCTATGACGGCCCGATCTATATTGCCGATGCCGCCCTCTATCTCATGGCCCACAAGCCGGAGTTGGGCATCAAGGACCCCTACGAGCTCAACGAAGATCAGTACAAGGCCGCCCTCGAGCTGCTGCGTGGCCAGCGTAAGATCGTCAGCCGCTATTGGCATGATGCGATGATCCAGACCGACGACTTCAAGAACGAAGGCGTCGTCGCCTCCGGCTCCTGGCCGTTTCAGGTGAACCTGCTGCAGGCCGACAAGCAGAAGATCGCCTCCACCTTCCCGGATGAGGGGACGACGGGCTGGGCCGACACCACCATGCTGCATGCCGACAGCGAGCATCCGAACTGCGCCTATATGTGGTTGGAACACTCACTGCAGGCCAAGGTTCAGGGCGATGCCGCCGCCTGGTTCGGCGCCGTACCCTCGGTTCCGGCAGCTTGCAAGGGCAACGAACTCCTGACCGACAGCGGCTGCGCCACCAACGGCTATGATCACTTCGACAAGATCAAGTTCTGGAAGACGCCCGTCGCGAAATGCAGCACGCAGAGCGAATGCGTGCCCTATCACCGCTGGGTCTCCGACTATATCGGCGTGATCGGCGGACGGTGAAATCCTCTCTTCTCCCCAGCGGGGAGAAGATGCCCGTCAGGGCAGATGAGGGGGATGAGGAACGAAGCGACTAATGTCCCGAGCAGCTAGCGAAGGACAGCTATGCCGCACCCCTCATCCGACCTTCGGGCCACCTTCTCCCCTCGGGGAGAAGCAAGACAACCTTTTCCTGGAGAAACCAATGAACGCCGTTCGTTTCCAGCAGGTGTCGCGCCATTTCGGCCAGATCCGCGCCGTAGATCGCGTCGATCTGGAGATCGCGCCCGGCGAATTCTTCGCCATGCTCGGCCCTTCCGGCTCCGGCAAGACCACCTGCCTCAGACTGATTGCCGGCTTCGAACAACCGACGGGCGGCCATATCGAGATTTTTGGCGAAACCGCCGAAGGCGTGCCGCCATACCGGCGCAACGTCAATACGGTCTTCCAGGATTATGCGCTCTTTCCGCATCTCAATATCCTCGACAACGTCGCCTATGGGCTAATGGTCAAGGGTGTCGGCAAGGCCGAACGGCTGAAGGCCGCCGAGCAGGCGCTGGAACTGGTAAAGCTGCCCGGCTATGGCGCCCGCCGTCCCGGCCAGCTCTCCGGCGGCCAGCGCCAGCGCGTGGCCCTTGCCCGCGCGCTCGTCAACAAGCCGAAGGTATTGCTGCTCGATGAGCCGCTTGGCGCGCTCGACCTGAAACTGCGCGAGCAGATGCAGGAGGAACTAAAGAGTCTACAACGGGCGCTCGGCATCACCTTCGTCTTCGTCACCCACGATCAGGGCGAGGCCTTGTCCATGGCCGACCGCGTCGCCGTCTTCAACGACGGCCGCATCGTGCAGCAGGGCACGCCGCACGACATCTATCAGCGACCAAAGACCCGCTTCGTCGCCGATTTCGTCGGCTCCTCCAATGTCATCGCCCCCGACACCATGTCGTCGCTCGGCGGCGAACGGCGTTGGGCAAGCCTGCGCCCCGAGGCCATCCGGTTGACTGAGGGGAGCGGCGTGGCGGCCACCGTGAAAGCGACGAGCTTTCTCGGTGCCGCTACCCGCCTCTCGGTCGAGACGAATGGCGCCCGCCTGCATGTGACCGTACCCGCTGGTCAGCCGGCTCCGGATACCGGCGCCGCCATCCGCCTCGCCTGGCTGCCGGCGGATGTCCACTACATGGGCGACGCCGCATGAACACCGCCGCCTTCCCCGCCTCGTCGAGCCAGGCACCGGCCTCGATCCTGCCGCGCCGCAGCGGGTTCTTCGGCCGCCTCTCAGATCTCTTCTGGCGCCGTCCGAAACTCCTCCTCTTCCTGATGCTGGCGCCGCCGCTGCTCTGGCTCGGCATCATCTATATCGGCTCGCTGATCGCGCTGCTGTTGCAGAGCTTCTTCTCGGTCGACGATTTCTCGGGAATGGTGAACTACGAATTCACCCTCTCGACTTATGCACAGCTGCTGAACTCGGCGAATTTCGATATCATCCTGCGCACGGTCGTCATGGCCGCGCTCGTCACCATCGCCTCCGCCTTCGTCGCCTTCCCCATCGCCTATTATGCAGCGCGCTATGCGCAGGGAAAATGGAAGGCGCTGTTCTATCTCGGCGTTATGCTCCCGCTCTGGTCGAGCTATCTGGTCAAGGTCTATGCCTGGAAGCTGATCCTCGCCAAGGAAGGCATCCTCACCTGGATCTTCGCCAAGCTGCATCTCGGCTGGCTGCTCGACGGCGTGCTCGCCTTACCCGTCATCGGCGGCAACTCGCTCTCGGTCAGCTATATCGGCACCTTCCTCGTCTTCGTCTATATCTGGCTGCCCTATATGATCCTGCCGACGCAGGCCGCTCTCGAGCGTGTGCCGGCGAACCTGCTGGAAGCCTCGTCCGATCTCGGTGCAACGCCGAAGCAGACCTTCCGGACCGTGCTTCTGCCGCTCGCTTTGCCTGGCGTCGTCGCCGGCTCCATCTTCACCTTTTCGCTGACATTGGGCGACTATATCATCCCGCAGATCATCGGCTCCTCGCGCCTCTTCATTGGCCAGGCCGTCTACACGCAACAGGGAACTGCCGGCAACGTGCCGCTGGCCGCCGCCTTCTCGGTCGTGCCGATCGTCATCATGGCTATCTATCTCTGGATCGCCAAGAAACAAGGAGCTTTCGATGCGCTCTGATCGCGACCAACGCGCCTCCTTGCCTCTAAAGATCGCAGCAGCAGGCGGCCTGCTCTTCCTGCATCTGCCGATCCTGCTGATCTTCGTCTATGCCTTCACGACTGAGGAGAAGAGTTATCAGTGGCCGCCACCGGCCCTCACCCTGCAATGGTTCGGCATCGCCTGGAACAGGCCGGATGTCTGGTCGGCGCTGGCACTCTCGGTGCAGGTCGCGACCATCGCAACCGCGATCGCATTGATCCTCGGCACGCTCTGCGCCGCGGCCGTCAGCCAGACGAAATTCTTCGGCCGCGAGGCAATCTCGCTCTTGGTCATCCTGCCAATCGCGCTGCCCGGCATCATCACCGGCATTGCGCTGCGCTCCGCCTTCAGCCTGTTCGATATCCCCTTCTCGGTCTGGACGATCGTTCTCGGCCATGCGACCTTCTGCGTCGTCGTTGTTTATAACAACGCCGTCGCCCGTTTCCGTCGCACCTCCGGCTCGCTCATCGAAGCGTCGATGGATCTTGGCGCCGATGGCTTCCAGACCTTCCGCCATATCGTCCTGCCGAACATCGGCACGGCGCTGCTCGCCGGCGGCATGCTCGCCTTCGCGCTGTCCTTCGATGAAGTCATCGTCACCACCTTTACCGGCGGCCAGCAGATGACGCTGCCGATCTGGATGCTGGAGGAACTCATTCGCCCGCGCCAGCGACCCGTGACCAACGTCGTCGCGATGGTCGTCGTGCTTGTCACCTTCCTGCCGATCCTGGCAGCCTATTATCTTACCCGCGACGGCGACCAGATCGCCGGCGGCGGCAAATGAAAGGGAGAGAATAATGGATACCCAGATGCTGATCGGCTCCCGCTTCGAAGCCGGCACGGAAACAGAAGAACGCGTCCTTAACCCGAAGACAGGCGAGACGGTGCTCAACTTGCCCGAGGCCTCACTCGGTCAGATCGATGCCGCTGTCGACGCTGCCGAAAAGGCCTTCACGAGTTGGTCGCAGACGACGCCGAGCCAGCGCTCGGCCTATCTCCTCAAGATCGCCGACGCCATCGAGCGCGATGCCGAAGGCTTCGCTGCTCTGGAAGCTCTCAACTGCGGCAAGCCGATCAATGCCGTGCTCAACGATGAAATCCCGGCGATCGTCGACTGCTACCGCTTCTTTGCCGGCGCGGTGCGCAACCTGCACGGCCCGGTCGCCGGCGAATACCTGCCCGGCCATACCTCGATGATCCGCCGTGATCCCATCGGCATCGTCGGCTCGATCGCGCCTTGGAACTATCCGCTGATGATGATGGCCTGGAAGCTGGCACCGGCCATTGCCGGGGGCAACACCGTCGTCTTCAAACCCTCCGAGCAGACGCCACTGACGGCGCTGAAGATGGCCAAGCTGCTGGCGGATGTGCTGCCGGAAGGTGTCGTCAACGTCATTCTCGGCCGCGGCGAGAGCGTCGGCAACGCGCTGATCAACCACCCGAAGATCGGCATGGTCTCCATCACCGGCGACGTCGCAACCGGCAAGAAGGTACTGGCCGCCGCCGCTAAGACGGTCAAGCGCACGCATCTCGAACTCGGCGGCAAGGCTCCGGTCATTGTCTTCGACGACGCCGATATCGACGCCGTCGTGTCAGGCATCCGCACCTTCGGCTACTACAATGCCGGCCAGGATTGCACCGCCGCCTGCCGCATCTATGCCGACGCCAAGGTCTACGACAATTTCGTGGCCGACCTGACGTCTGCCGTCTCTAGCATCAAGTTCAACCTCGCCGACGACACGGAAAACGAGATCGGCCCGCTGATATCCAAGCGCCAGCGCGATCGCGTCGAAAGCTTCGTCACCCGCGCCGCCGAGCACAAGCACATGGAGATCACGACAGGCGGCAAGATTTCCGGCGAACGCGGCTTCTTCTACGCACCGACCGTCGTTGCCGGCGCTACGCAGGATGACGAGATCGTCCGCCGCGAAGTCTTCGGGCCTGTGGTCTCCGTAACGCGTTTCACCAATGCC
This sequence comes from Rhizobium sp. 11515TR, assembly GCF_002277895.1. Lineage (NCBI taxonomy): Bacteria > Pseudomonadati > Pseudomonadota > Alphaproteobacteria > Hyphomicrobiales > Rhizobiaceae > Rhizobium > Rhizobium sp. 11515TR. The sequence goes on from NZ_CP022998.1 coordinate 3,769,371, forward strand.
GACGACGCCGTCACCTGGGCCAATGACAGCGACTACGGCCTCGCCTCCTCGGTGTGGACAAAGGACATCAGCCGCGGCATGCAGACCGCTGCCCGCCTGCAATATGGCTGCACCTGGATCAACACCCACTTCATGCTGGTCAACGAAATGCCCCATGGCGGCCTCAAGCAATCCGGCTACGGCAAGGATATGTCGGTCTATGCCATCGAAGACTATACCGCCGTGCGGCATGTGATGATCAATCACGGGTGAGAGGTAATTAGGGTAAGGCTTTCGATCAAACCAGATGGCTTGAGTTTTGCCGTACTGCCGTACCCCCCCTCTGTCACTGTCGTGACATCTCCCCCACAAGGGGGGAGATCGGTAACTTGTGGTAGCCTCTCGCATTCAAACCAGCATCGTATCTGCTGAAACCAAAGCCTATAGTCTTCGCAGAGCATGCGGCAAACTCCCAACGATCTCCCCCTTGTGGGGGAGATGTCACGACAGTGACAGAGGGGGTACCCTGCACTCTCCACAAACTCCGCAGCAGCCGCCAAAACCAACGATATCTCCAAAACCCAAACCACCCTCGGAACAAATCACCCTCCTCCAGCGTCTTTAAGAAGTACAACGCAGAGGAGACTGCTAAATGCTGAAATGGGCTCTCATTTTCTTTGTGATTTCTTTGATCAGCGGCTTTTTCGGCTTTTCCGGCGTGTCCGCGGCAACCGCAACCATTGCGCGCGTTCTCTTCGCCATCTTCCTGATCATCTTCCTGGTATTCCTGATCCTGGCCGTCATGGCCGGCAATGCCGTCGTTTGACGGCAGGGATCATCGGCGCATCGGGGCGGGCCTAGATCAGGCTCGCCCCGACATTTATGGCGAGCGCCAGGATCGTCGTATTGAACAGGAACGACAGGATGGCGTGCAGAAGCGCGAGCTTACGCATCGAAACGGTGGAAATGCCGATATCGGCGGTCTGCGCCGCAACCCCGATCGTGAAAGAGAAATAGAGGAAGTCCCAATAGATCGGCTCCTCCAAAGGCTCGGCAAATTTCAGCCCCTGCCCCTTGCCGGGAACACTATAGAACCGGTGCGCATAGTGGATGGTAAACAGCGTATGCAGGAAGGTCCAGGATATCAGGATCGTCACGATCGCCATCATCACGCGGTAGAAGGCGATTTCGGGCGAAGCGTCCTTGACGCCGAGCAGATCGAGCGCAATACCGCCGATGCTCGCGATTGCCGCTGCAATCGACAGGAACAGCAGAAACCCATCCGAGAAATCGAGATCGGCCGAGCGCTTGCGAATGCGCTGCGGGTCGGCCGTCAGCATTCGATAGAGACTGTAGACGATATAGACGACGGCAGTGGTGTCCCAGGCGATCAGCAAATTGCCTGTATTGAGAGCCCTTGATGTCAGAAGCAGAAAGACGGCAATACCGGCAAGCACGGCAATAAGGATGACATGGTGTTTGCGCCACAGCACACGCCATCTGGAATGATGCAAATGTCCCTGCGCATCCATGCCGCTCTCCCGATCGCAAATCGTCTTTCAAAACAACGATTCGCCGACGAGAGTGGCAAATAAAAGGAAGCCCCGCAATACGGAGCCTCGACCCTCAAAATGCAGCCTCAGCCCGTCCAGCCGCCGTCTATGACGTGGATCTGGCCTGTCGTAAAGCCCGCCTCGTCGCCGGCGAGATAGGTCACCAGCGCGGCGATCTCTTCGGCAGTCGCGATCCGGCCCATCGGCTGGCGGGCGATAAAGTCCTTCATCGCCTTCTCGTAGTCGCCGGTTGCCTTCAGCCGCTCATGCAGCGAAGGGCTGTCGACCGTGCCGGGGCAAATCGCATTGGCGCGGATGCCTTTGGCAACGAAATCGGCAGCGATCGATTTGGTCAGGCCGATCACGGCAGCCTTGGAGGCGCAATAGGCGAAACGGTTCGGCACGCCCTTCACGCTGGAAGCAACGGAGGACATGTTGACGATCGAACCCTTGCCCTTTTCCAGCATCCCGGGCAGGAAAGCGCGGCAGGTCGTGTACATCGCCTTGGCATTGAGGTTGAAGGAGAAATCCCAGTCCTTTTCCTCGCAGTCGAGGATCGTGCCGGCATGCACGAAGCCGGCGCAATTGAAGAGCACATCGATCGGGCCAAGCTTTTCCGCGTAGGCCTTGACGGCGGCGCTATCGAGCACGTTCAGGACATGCTTGGTAGCGCCGTCGAGCGTCGAGAGCGTCTGCTCGTTGATATCAGTGGCATAGACATGCGCGCCGAGCGAGATGAAGCGCTCCGCCGATGCCCGGCCGATGCCCTGCCCCGCCGCCGTGATGACGACCTTCTTGCCTTCTAACCCGTGACCCATAATCCTGATCCTTTCCTCCGGGACCATGATCCTATCCATTCCGGCGGCTGCATCGCCGAAACATCGGACAAGATCATGCAATAACAATCAGTTGGCGCAGCCTCTCGCTATGCTTCGAAAGACCGCGCAAAACGTCGGTTCAGCTTTTCGATGAGGACTGTATGCTGCTCTCCGGTTCGCAGTCCATTGCTAATCATTTCGGATGCGTCGCTTTGAAATGCCATGTATCCATCATGCCGCGGCCGCACATAGGCGCCTTCCAGCGTCGCACGCGTGTTGCGGTAAAAATCGAGCGCCGGCGCATTGACCGCATCGCTGACCCAGCCGTCTGCGTGACCCGGCTGTCCGTTTCTGCTTGCATATATGCCTGCCTGCACCGGCCCACCGGCGATCCAGCGCGCAAAGGCCTTCGCCTCCTCCGGCGCCTTTGTCCGTGCCGACACGGCAATGCCGGTGCCACCGAGCGCCGAACCATTCGGCGGCCGCCTGTCGATAACTGGCATATCCGCAAAGGCGATCCGTGCCGGCCTGAAACCCGCAAAGGAATAATTGACGTAACCGTAGATGAAGGGCGACGCCACATGGGGGCTGTCGGGCTGGCCCATCAGGTCGAGCACGGCGATCGGGTCCATCTCGTAACAGCGGGCATCCATACCGGCGACGATCCGCGCCATCCAGTCGAGCACCGCTTCGCCGTCTGCTTTCGCGATGAAATTCGGACCCTCAACGCTGCAGGGGGTGCCGAGATGAGCAGCCAGCGAGATAAAGGTCATCAGCGAATGCGGCGGCCGCATCGGCAGAATCGCCTTGCCTTCCTTGGCAAGCGTCACGAACTCGGCAAGGTCCTTGACCGGCGCGTTCAGCCGATCGGGCCGATAAGCCTGCACCTGTGTTGCCGCATCGAGCGGAAAGGCCCATTGCCGGCCTTGCCAGTTGTAGCTCGGATAAGAGCGCCCAACAGTGCCGGCGGCGATCGCGGCAATTTCCTCCGCATAGCCTGCGTCATCGAGCGGCAGCAAGCAGTTCTCGCGCGTGATCTGGCCGACATGCGGATGATCGATGACGATGAGATCGTATTGCGCGGCGAGCTCTTCGACCGGAAAGGTCTCGAAATCCTGTAGCGACCGCTTTTCCCAACCGATCTCGACGCCAGTCTTTTCCTGCCACATCTTCGAGCAGGCAATCATCGGATCATAGCCGCGGGGATGCGACCAGGTCATTCCCTTCAGCTTCACCATCATGCCTTCCCCGCGCTCGGCTTCCGCTCGACGACCAGAATATGATCGGCGGCAAGCACGACTTCGTCGCGCTGGTTCAGCACTTCGCAACGCTCGACCACACGACCGGACGCCGGCCGTTTCGGATCATCCTCCTTCGCCGAGATGGTGACGCGCGTGCGGATCGTATCGCCGATATGCACCGGCCGGACGAAGCGGAGCCGGTCGTAGCCATAGGAAAAGGCGACGGGATTGATGAGCGAGGCCGTCAGTCCGACGCCGATCGCAAAGATCATCGTGCCATGCGCGATGCGCTGGCCGCCGGGCAAGGTCCTGGCGAATTCCGCATCCATATGATGCGGGAAGAAATCGCCGGTATGGCCGGCATGAACGACGAAATCCGTCTCGGTGATCGTCCGTCCCGTGGTCACCCTGACGTGGCCGAGTTCGTAATCTTCGAAATAGAGGGTTTGTTCTGCCATTCCTCAAGCCTTTGGAAGTTCGGCAATCGGCGTCGCTGGTGCGGCGCTCGATTGATAAGCGGCCTCGACAAGGGCCATGGTCTGCCAGGCATCCTCGACGGAGCCGATCAGTTCCTGATCCTCGCCGGATGCGAAGCGCTGCAGGTTGGCCATGCGGTTGACGAAAGCATCCGGGAACCAGGCGCCCTCCAGCTTGACCTCGACCCAATCGCTGCCGCCCTCAGGGCGGATCCACAGCTCGTCCGGCTCGCCGCGCGGATAGTCGAGATTGACGCCAAGCTTGACATAGGCAGCACCCTTGGTGCCGGCGATGCGAAACTCACAGGCCTGGAACTTGCGGCCGAAATCATGGTCGTGATTGACCGAGAGCACGCAGCGAACCTTGTCGCCATAATCGAGGATTGCCGCCGTCCGCGTCTGCGCGACATCGTGATTGGGATGGCCGATGGTCTTGGCATGAACGCCTCGCGGATTGCCGAGCAGCCCACGAATGAAATCGAGATAGTGGATCGAGTGCATGGCGATCTCGATCCGCGGCAGGCCTTTCAGAAAAGGCCAGAGCCCCCACGGTGTCGCAAGCGCCAGCCACGCATCGAAATCGACGACCTCGCCGAGATAGCCTTTGTTCACGGCATCGTAGAGCGCCAGCATCATCGGCGCGAAGCGAAGCTGGAAGTTGACGGCCGCCTTGATATCCCGCTCGCGGCAGACCTGCAAAATTTCGGAGGCGCCGGCAAGATCGCTGCCCATCGGTTTCTGGATCAGCGCGAAGGAACCGCGCGGCAATTTGGCGAGGATCGCGGCGTGCGCTGTCGGCGGCGTCGCCAGATCGAAGATCGCGCCCTCGACGGCCAGCGCTTCGGCTTCAGACGCGAAAGCTTTAATGCCCCATCGAGCAGCTAGCGCCATCGCCTTTTCAGCATTCGGATCGTAGAGGCCCGCAACGGGAAAGTCGGCTTGCTTATAAGCCGGAAGATGCGCGTCGCCGACAATGCTGCCGGCACCAAAGATCACGATCGGACGTGGCTTCGAAGGCTTCCGCCACCATTGGCGGAGGGATTTGGGATCGAAGGTCATTGCAGCCTCCCTGAAACCACGGCTGGTTGACCTTTTGTCCGGAAAAGCGGAACCGAAACATCAGCTTCGGATTTTGTGGAAACTGCATACCCCCCTCTGTCACTTCGTGACATCTCCCCCACAGGGGGGGAGATCGTTTGAAGCGTTTCGCACCGCCTCAGGAAACGAATGGCTGTCGTGTCAGCAGATTCGATCTCCGCTGATTGCGAGAGATAGCCGCGATTTACCAATCTCCCCCCATGTGGGGGAGATGTCAGCGAAGCTGACAGAGGGGGGTGTTTCCCCGACGATTTAGCGGAAACCGAGGTATCACAAAGGAAAAGATCGTCCCCTCTCCCCACCTGCGGGGTGAGGAGCCACTCTTGGAGATTAGCCATGATGAAACACCTCCTCCATCATGGCCCACCACTCACCTTGCCTGCGGGTCTCGAACGGCTTCTGGCAGGGTATGCAGAAGGACCACCACTCCTGGTTCTTCGGGCTGGCAGCCATCTTGGCCATATCGGCCTCGAAATCCATGCCGACATATTCCCAATAGCCGAAGAGCAGGTTTTCCGGCTCTTTCAGAAAAATCGAATAGTTGGTGACGTTGCATTCGGAGATCAGTGCGAGGATCTCGGGCCAGACGGCCGCATGAAGCGCCTTGTATTCCGCGACCTTGGCCGGCTCCAGGCCGATCACCATTCCCATCCGCTGCATGGTCCGTTCCTCCTCAGCCGTGGATTTCCCGGGTGAACTCGCCGATCGAACGCGCCTTCACCGCTTCCCAATCCCAGGCAATGCCGATGCCGGGCTCTGATGGGGCCACCGCCTTACCATCGACGATGTCCATGCCCTTGGTGGTGAGATCGTCGAGCTGCGGGATGTATTCGACATATTTGCCGTTCGGCACGGCGCAGGTGAGGCTGACATGCAGCTCCATCAGGAAGTGCGGGCAGACGGGGATATCGAAAGCCTCGGCCGCATGCGCCACCTTCAGCCAGGGCGTGATGCCGCCGATGCGGGCGACATCCACCTGCACGATCGAGCAGGCGCCCTTCTGCATGTATTCGCGGAAATGCCGGATCGAATACATGGATTCGCCGACCGCGATGGGCGTCGGCGTCGATCGGGTCAGCCGGATATGGCCATCGAGATCGTCGGCCGGTAACGGCTCCTCGATCCAAGCAAGGTCCAGTTCCTTCAAGCGTGCCGCCCGGCGGATCGCCTCATCGACAGTGAAGCCCTGATTGCAGTCGGTCATGATCTCGAAGCCGGAGCCAAGTGCCAGACGCATCGCGGCCAGCCGGTCGTAATCCTCGGAGCCATGCGGCTTGCCGATCTTCACCTTCGAGCCGGAAAAGCCCTTGGCCTTCGCCTGTAGGGCGTCTTCGACCAGGGCTTCCTTCTCGATATGCAGCCAGCCGCCTTCCGTCGTGTAGAGCGCGCAACGATCCTTGGCGCCACCGGCAAGCTTCCAGAGCGGCAGACCTTGCTTCTTGGCCCGCAGGTCCCAAAGCGCGGTATCGACGGCCGCAAGCGCCAGCGCTGTGATCGGCCCGATCGTCGTAGCGTGTGTGGCGAATTCCAGTCTGTGCCAGATCGCCTCGATGCAATCGGCATCCGCGCCGATCAGCAGCGGCACCAGATGGTCGGACAGCAGCCGCATGACGGACGAGCCACCGGTGCCGATCGTATAGCTGTAGCCGGTGCCGACTGCGCCGTCGCTGTCGGTGATGGTGACGATCGGCGTCTCCTGACTGACGAAGCTCTGGATGGCATCCGTCCGCTTCACTTTCGGCGGCAGGTCGACCATGCGCAGTTCAATTTTCTCGATACGTGCCATGGGAGCTATTCCTCAGTTTGCCAGGCTCTTGCCGGTTTCGGCAGAGAACAGATGTGCCTGGCTGAGATCGAAGCTCATCTTCAGCCGTTCGCCGCTCTTCAGCGCGCGCGGATTGAGCATGCGCGTCACCCATTCGCGCCCGGCGAATTCGACAAAGACGAGTGTTTCATTGCCGAGCGGTTCGGTGATGGCAACCGGCAAGGTCAGCTCGTAGACAGCCGATTCCACGCCGGAATGCAGGCCGTGGCCGGTCGGGAAGATATCGTCGGGCCTGAGACCGAAGACGACCTTTTCTCCTTCCCTGACCTTGCCGGCAAACTGGTTCGGCAGCGGCAGACGGTCGCCATTCTTAAAGATGAGTTCTCCGCCCTTCAGCGTCGCCTCTTCGATGTTCATCGGCGGCGAACCGATGAAGCCGGCAACGAAGCGGGTGGCGGGCCGCTTGAACACTTCGTCCGGCGTGCCGACCTGTTCGATGTGGCCGTCGCGCATGATGACGATGCGGTCGGCCAGCGTCATGGCTTCTACCTGGTCGTGCGTCACGTAGACCACCGTCGACTGCACCTTGGCATGCAGTTTCTTGATCTCGGTGCGCATCTGCGTGCGCAGCTTGGCATCGAGGTTCGACAGCGGCTCGTCGAAGAGGAAGACCTCCGGCTGGCGCACGATAGCGCGGCCCATGGCAACGCGCTGACGCTGGCCACCGGAAAGCTGCGCCGGGCGGCGATCCATCAGCGCTTCGAGGCTTAAAATAGCAGCGGCCTCGTTGACGCGCCGGTCGATCTCGGCCTGCGGCTGCTTGGCGATCTTCAGCGAGAAACCCATGTTCTCGCGCACGGTCATATGCGGATAGAGCGCATAGGACTGGAACACCATGGAGATATTGCGGTCGCGCGGCGGCAGGTCGTTGACGACCGTATCGCCGATTTCGATCGTGCCGTCAGAGACATCCTCCAGGCCGGCGATCATGCGCAGCGTCGTCGACTTGCCACAGCCGGACGGGCCGACGAGCGCGATGAACTCCTTGTCCGCGATGTCGAGATCGATCCCGTGGACGATTTCCAGCGCGCCGTAGCGCTTGACGAGTTTTTTAAGGGAAACCTGAGCCATGGAGATCAACCTTTGACCGCACCGAATGTCAGACCCGACACCAGATGCTTCTGAATGATGAAAGTAAGAGCGAGCGCCGGAATGATCATCACGACCGCCAGCGCGCACATGCCGCGCCAGTCGATGGTGAACTCGGCCGTGTAGTCGAGCAGGCCCACAGGCAGCGTCTTGGAATCGACGGAACGCGTCAGCTGCGAGGCGAGAGCATATTCATTCCAGCAGGTAAGGAAGGCGAAGATGCCGGCCGATGCGATGCCGGGGCCTGCTAGCGGAAATTCCACCTGCCAGAACGCCTGCCAGCGCGTGCAGCCGTCGATCTGCGCGGCCTCGGCGAGATCCTTCGGTACCTGTCGGAAGAAGCCGTCGATCAGCCAGATCGTGAACGGCACGTTCAGCGCGACATAGGTGAGGATCAGGCCGAAATGCGTATCGATGATGCCGAGCCGCGCATAGACCATGAAGAGCGGCAGCGATAGCGCCACGCCGGGTACGGAGCGCGTCAGCATCAGCCCGAGGAACACGGCCGACTTGCCTGCGAAACGAAAGCGAGCGAAGGCATAGCCGCCCGACATCCCAATGACGAGGGCAATGGCGGTCGAGGTGACGGAGATGATGAGCGAATTGCGGAAATAATCCCAGACGGGGATGCCGCCCTGCCCGACGCCGCTGAACATGGCGCGGTAGGCTTCCAGCGAAAGCTCCTGCGGGATCCAGACCGGCGGCTTCGCCATGATTTCCACGGTCGGCCGTAGCGAGCTGATGACGATCCAGAAACCGGGCAGGCAGATGATGAGCATCGCGAGGAAAAGGCCGATAAGATAGGCGACTTTCCACAGGCGGCGCTGCAGGCGTTGTTGAGCGTTGCGATCCATGATTACCACTCCGCTCCGATCTGGGTGCGGGCAAGCGCCAGCTTACGGAAGAAATAGACGGTGAAGACGATCGAAAGGATGATCGAGACATAGGCCATGGCATTGGCGAGCCCCATCTGCGCGTCGGCATAGGCAGTGCGCCCGACCAGCGTCCAGATCAACTCCGTGCGCCGCGCCGGCCCGCCATCCGTCATGATCTTGACGATGTCGTAGGCGCGGGCAACGTCGAGCGAACGGATCGTCATGGCGATGAAGGCGAACGGCATCAGGAATGGCCAGGTGACATAGCGAAAGGTCTGCCAGCTGGTGCAGCCATCGACCTTCGCAGCCTCGACAGGCTCCTGCGGCATCGCAAGCAGACCGGCTAGGATCAGGATCGCGAAGACCGACGTCGACGACCAGACTTCGGCAATGACGATGGAAAACAGCGCCAGATTGCCATCGATCAGCCAGGGAATGGCCGTTTCCGTGATCCCTAGCGACTGCAGGGCATTGTTGATGATGCCGACATTGTCGTTGAACATGAATTTGAACTGGAAGCCGACGAGGACGGGCGAAAACATCATCGGGAACATCATCAGGGTGCGCAGTACGCGCTTGCCGTAGGTCGCCTTGTTGACCAGCAAAGCCAACCCGAGGCCAAGCAGCATTTCCAGATTGAGCGCGATCGTCAAAAGCACCACGGTACGCACGAACGCGGCCAGAAATACCGGATCGGTTAGGATGCGGATGTAATTGCGCAGGCCGATGAAGGTGAAGAGCGTCGCTGGCCTTGTCAGGCGAAAGGGCGTGAAGCTGGAATAGAAGGAGAGGAGCAGCGGAAACAGAACCACGGCCACCAGGACGATGATCGCCGGAAGAAGAAGCAGGACCGGTGGAGATATTCTTTTGAGCATGGTTTGCACCTGTCGGCATTCCTCGGCAGCGTGGCCCGGACTGCTTGGAATGGATTGCTTGGGACGAGACCCGGCACAAACCGGCAGGCACGAACCGGCCCCTCGCGGTGCCGATCGAAAGCCATTCTCGAAGTCAGTTTGCAGAAGTCCCGCGCTCTTCAAAACGCGGGACTCCGATTGCATCGCCTAAAGCGCGCCAGCATCCTTCAGGACATCGGTTGCCTTCTGCGCAGCGGCGTCGAGCGCCTCCTTCGAGCTCTTGTCGCCGAGGATCGCGGCCTGAAGCTCAGGATAGACGACGTTGGAAATCTCGATCCATTGCGGCGTGCGCGGAACCGGGAAGGCATATTTCATGGCTTCCTGGAAGGTGCTCAGCACTTCCTTCTTGTAAGGATCGGAAGCAGCCTGCTGGATATCCCACTCCCATACGGCCTTACGGGTCGGCAGCGTGCCGTTGGCGGCTTCGAGCTTCTGCGAGTCGTCGTTGGTCAGGAACCAGACGAGCGAAGCGGCGGCATCCTTATGGGCGCAGGATTCAGTCACCGAAAAGCCGTGATGCCCGGACCAGCCGGTGTGCTTGCCGGAGGAGCCGACGGGCTGCACAACGACGCCGACATTGCCGGCGATCTTCGAAGACTTCGGATCATTGAAATAGGTCGCCCAGCCCGGCCAGTCGAGATCGAGGGCGATCGAACCAGAGGCAAAGCCGGCGCCGAGGTCATCCCACAGATAGTTGGTCGTGCCGGCCGGAACAGCCTTGGCCTTGTACATGTTGACGAACCAGTCGAGCGCGCGCACGCCGGCTTCGGAATTGAAGGCAGGCTTGCCGTCCTTGTCGAGATATTCGCCGCCTTCGGCGACGAGCATTTCATAGAAGCGGCCGTTGATGGCCTCTTCCTTGCCGGGGAATTGCGTGCCGAAGAAGTTCGGCGGGTTGGAGAAGAAGATCGCCTGATCGGAGACTTCCTTCCAGGTCTTCGGTGGCGCCAGATCGTAGCCGTACTTCGCCTTGAACGCCGTCTTCCTGGCCTCGTCGTTATAGAGGCTCTTCTGATAGTAGAGCGCCGAAACGTCGAACTGCGCACGCGGCAGCATGATCAGGCGGCCGTCGATGGTCGAGGCCTGGATCGTAGAATCGACGAACTGGCTAATTTCTTCCTTCGGCAGCATCTTGCCGAGGTCGGTGTAGAGGTCAGGATACTGCGGTGCGAAGGACGAATGGTTCGAGCCGACGCACCAGGAGATGCTGCCCGAGGCCATGTCCGATTTGATTTCCTTGTCGAGTTCGAAGTGGTTCTTCTTCGAGAGAATGTTGACCTTGGCGCCCGTCTCCTTCTCCCACTCGGCGATGCGCGCGTAAAGCGGCTCGTATTGCTGACCGCCGATGAGCTTGGCGTCGATCGTCACGCCGGGAAATTTGCCCGGCAGATCGGCGGCGAAGACCGCTGTGCCGGCAAGCAATGCCATCGTGCCGGCAGCAAGACCGGCCTTCCAATTCCTCATCGAACTTCCTCCCTTAAATCGGACCCCTTGCCCGATTGCCCTCTCGACCCAAATATGGATCAATGATTTATAAGTAAACATCTTATTCATTGGCCGTCAAGCCGCGATCGCGCGCTTGTAAAATGCCTTTATTCATATATGAATGATGATTCATGTTTCTTCGCATGGGGGACTTGTTGGTGAGCATAGAAGACGACAGTGACCGCTACCGCGCACCGGCGCTGGACAAGGGGCTCGACATTTTGGAGCTGCTGGCGACGATCGACGGCGGCTTGACGCAGGCCGAGATTGCCAAGGCGCTCAACAAGAGCCCCAACGAATTCTACCGCATGCTCGATCGTCTCGTACGGCGCGGCTATGTGCAGCGGCAGGATGGCGACCGCTTCTATCTGACGCTGAAGCTCTTCGGCCTTGCGCATTATCATGCGCCGGTGCGTCGCCTCGTCTCCTTCGCCACGCCGCTGATGCGCGAATTCTCCAACCGTGCCGAACAGGCCTGTCATCTGGCGATTTATGATCGCGGCTCGGTCGTCGTCATCGCGCAGCAGGATTCGCCGACCTATTGGGGCATCTCCATCCGCGTCGGCGCGCAGATCAATCTCTATAATACCGGCTCCGGCCATATTCTTCTGGCATTCCGGGATGCAAAGCAGCGCCAGATGATGATCAACGAGCAGAGACGCCAGGAACAGGATCCGGAGGAGCCGCCTGCCGATCTCGAGGAAAAGCTTGCAGCAATCCGTGAAAAGGGCTTCGAAACCATGAGCAGCCTGCAGACGAGCGGCGTACACAATATTTCCGCGCCCGTGCTGGCAATGGACGGCAACGCGCTTGCCGCCCTCACCTGCCCCTATATCGAGCCAGTGAACCCGAAGGCGCCTACGCGCGAGCAGGTGGTCGAATATGTCCGGGAAGCGGCCAAGCAAATCTCCGAAACCGTGGCCGGCACAGTGGACAAGGCCGAGTTATAATTTTTATTTGAATAAACTATTCTTCTGTGAGTATATGTTGAGCAAGCAGGTATGGGAGGAACGCCATGCTTTTCGACAGCCATCTGCACATCGTCGACCGGAAACGTCTCGCCTATCCTTGGCTGGCCGGCGCCGGCGCGCTCAATCGCGACAGCCTCTATGAAGACTATGCGCGCGAGGCCAAGCGGCTTGGGATCACCGATACGCTTCACATGGAAGTCGACGTCGCCGAGGATGATATCGAACGGGAAAGCGATTACGTCAAAGGCCTGAGCCGTGAGCCCGGCAGCCTCCTCAGGGGTGCCATCGCCGCCTGCCGCCCTGAGAGCACGAACTTCCCCGCCTATCTCGAACGCGTACTTGCCGATCCTTTCGTCAAAGGTTTCCGCCGTGTACTGCATGTCGTGCCAGATGACGTCTCCGAGGGCTCCCTCTTCCGCGAAAACCTGAAGCGGCTCGGCAATACCAGGCTCACCTTCGATCTCTGTGTCCTGCCGCATCAGATGTCCAAGGCGCTCGCGCTCATCGACCTCAATCCCAATATCCGCTTCGTCCTCGACCATTGCGGCGTACCGGCGGTGAAGGATGGCTTCAGCGAAAGCTGGGCGGCAGGGATCACGGAAGCGGCGAAACGCCCGAATGTAATCGTCAAGATTTCCGGTGTGATCGCCTATGCAGATCCAGACAACTGGGCGCCGGAAACGCTGCGTCCCTTCGTCGAACATTGCATCGCAAGCTTCGGCTGGGATCGTGTCATATGGGGCAGCGATTGGCCGGTCTGCACGCTCGGCGGCAATCTCTCCACCTGGGTCGCTGCCACTCACGCACTAATGCAAGGCGTAAGCAGCGACGAACGAAACCGGCTCTATCGCCTCAATGCCAAGCGCCTCTGGTCTCTTTGAGATCGGAGGTGTTCCATCGAAAGACACGTCATGACCGCCACCGTCGGCATATCCAGCACCCATCCGAAGACCATGCCGGCCGATCACGCCGAGATTCCTGTCTGGAATGCGGAAAACTGGTTCTACGAAGATTTCGAAATCGGCCAGAAGATCCGCTCGCTGCGCCGCACGATCTCCGAAGGCGAGTCCCAGCAGTTCAACGCGCTGGTGCTTGACATGCATCCTTACGTCAGCGATCAGATCTTCGCCGAAACCGAGGGCCTGTTCGGCAAGCGGCTCGTTGCCGGTGCCTTCGTCTTTTCCGCCGGCCTCGGGCTCGTCGCCACCAATTGCGTCAACGCCTTTTCCTATGGCTACGACAAGCTGCGCTTCATCAAGCCCACCTTCATCGGTGAGACGATCTACACCATCCGCACCAATCTGGATAAGCAGCCGAAATATGCCGAGCTCGGCCTGATCCGCTCTTCTTACGAAGTCTTTAAGGGCGAAGGCGAGCTGGTGCTCTATTGCGAGCATATCCAGACCGTACGCTACAGGAACGGTCGGCCGGCGGACGCACCGCCGCTGAAAGTCTGACATGACCAAGGATAACGAAGACGGCCTGCTCTCCGGCATCATCGTGCTGGATATGAGCCAGTTTCTTGCCGGCCCGATGGCGGCGCTACGGCTCGGCGATCTCGGCGCGAGGATCATCAAGGTCGAGCGGCCCGATGGCGGCGATCTCTGCCGCCGGCTTTATCTCAGCGACACCGAGATCGGCGGCGATTCCACGCTCTTTCACGCCATCAACCGCGGCAAGGAGAGCTTTGCCGTCAATATGAAGGATGAGGGCGACCTGCAGGAACTGCGCCAGCTCATCGCCAAGGCCGACGTCATCATCCAGAATTTTCGCCCCGGCGTCATCGAAAGGCTTGGCCTCGACTACGCTGCCGTTGCCGCGATCAATCCGCGCATTGTTTATGGCAGCATCACCGGATACGGCCCTGACAATGAATGGCGCCACTTCCCCGGACAGGATCTCCTGGCCCAGGCCCGCTCCGGCGTCATGTGGCTGAATGGCGAGGCGGATGACGGGCCTGTGCCCTTCGGCCTCGCCGTCGCCGACATGCTGGCCGGCAATCTCCTGGTTCAGGCCATCCTTGCCGGACTGGTGCGCCGCGGCGTCACCGGCCACGGCGTGCATGTGGAGACGAGCTTGCTGGAGGCGCTGGTCGATTTCCAGTTCGAAGTGCTGACCACACATCTGAACGACGGCGGCCGACTGCCGAAGAAATCCGCCGTGCGCAATGCCCACGCCTATCTCGCGGCGCCGTATGGCGTCTATCGCTGTGCCGATGGCTGGCTGGCATTGGCGATGATGCCGCTGGAAAAACTCACGCCACTGCTCGATCTGCCCGCGCTTGCCGGTTATACGCCGGATGATGCCTTCCAGCGCCGCGACGAGATCAAGAGCATGATCGCCAACCGCCTGCGGGAAAAGACGGTTCAGCAATGGCTCGCCATTCTGGAGCCCGCCGATATCTGGGCGGCGGAAGTGCTGGATTGGCCGAAACTCTTGCAAAGTGCCGCCTTCCGTAAGCTCGAAATGCTGCAGACGGTGACACGCAATGACGGAACATCCGTGTGCACGACGGCAAGCCCGATCCGGGTGAATGGTGTTCGAGCCAAGAACGATATGGCGGCGCCGACGATCGGCGAGCAGTCAGACAAGGTCAGGGCGGAGTTTCTTCGGTAACTCATCGCACATTTTGTATGCGCTGGCCTGACATATCTTCCAAAACGAAAAAGGGCGCCGCATCCCTGCGACACCCCTCTCAAATCATAACTCCCCAAAGAGAGAGCCAATCTCACTTTCAAGCCGCAGCGAGCTGCAGCTCCTTGCTGACCATGGCGCGCAGCGTGCCGAGATCCTTGGCGAAAGCACGGATGCCTTCGGAAAGCTTCTCGGTTGCCATTGCGTCTTCGTTCATCATCCAGCGGAAGGTCTTTTCGTCGACGGCGATCTTCTCGACCGAGCCCTTGGGCTCCGGCGAGAGCTTGCGCTCCAGCTTGCCTTCGTCCTTGGAAAGCTCGTCGAGCAGGTTCGGGCTGATCGTCAGGCGATCGCAGCCGGCCAGCGCTTCGATTTCGCCGGTGTTGCGGAAGGAGGCCCCCATGACGATCGTCTTGATGTCGTTGGCCTTGTAGTAGTGATAGATGTCGCGCACCGAGATGACGCCCGGATCTTCCTCTGCCGTGTAGTCCTTGCCGGTCGACTTCTTGTACCAGTCGAGAATGCGGCCGACGAAGGGCGAGATCAGGAATGCCTTGGCGTCGGCGCAGGCAATCGCCTGGGCCTTGCTGAAGAGCAGCGTCAGATTGCAGTCGATGCCTTCCTTCTGCAGCACTTCGGCGGCGCGAATGCCTTCCCAGGTGGAGGCGAGCTTGATCAGGATGCGGTCACGCTCGATGCCGCGCTCCTTGTAGGCGGCGATGATGGCGCGGGCCTTGGCAAGCGATGCTTCGGTGTTGAAGGAGAGGTCGGCATCGACTTCGGTGGAGACGCGACCGGGAACGAGGCCGGAGAGCGCTGCGCCGACTGAGATCGCCAGACGGTCGGCAACTGCGGCAACGACGGCTTCGGAGGCGCCGCCCTGCTTCTTGCCCCAGGAAACGGCTTCCTTGATCGCGTCGGCGAACATCGGCGTGCCAAGCGCCTTCAGCACGATGGTCGGGTTGGTGGTGCAATCCACCGGCTTCAGGCGAGCGACTGCCTCTATATCGCCGGTATCGGCCACGACCGTCGTCATGGCGCGGAGTTGATCAAGCTTGGAAGTCATAACAGGTATCCTTGTTGAATGAGGCCCATTTGGATGGGAGATGTCGGGCAGCAGATCCGATCTTTTCGTCGGGCGGACTTGAAGGCGTCAGGGATGCAGCCTTCCTTCTCCTATGTTTCGGTAACGGGATAAAAAGCGCGAAAGTTCCATTTCCGGTGAACGGCCGAGCGATGAGGAGACAACCTTCCGAAAACAGGCTTTTCGCCGGCACCGGGCGCCCTATATGGCTCCCTGTCCGGCCTGGCACTTGCTCGGAGCAGCACTCGCACATTGTCCTCCTCGATTGGACAAGACCGAATTCCTCACCACCGACTATCAGCAATCTCACACGGAAAAGTCAAGGACATTTGTGCAATTCGATTGACATAAGTTTCATGTCATAGAATATCTGCAGCAGAAGAGCCGATCTCGCCTGCTCCTGTCATCCGCCATAGCCACATTTCGCTCTCAGGCGGATCATGACGTTAAATGACGTGTGCGACAATCTTGCCGGAGGACCTGTGGCCAAACTGAGACGCGGAACCCATACCGCTTATTCGGAGACCTCCTCCCTGAGGCTTCGCGCCGCCTGGCTCTATTACAATCAGGGTCTGACGCAGAAGGATGTTGCCGAGCAGCTCGGCATCAGCCGCACCACGGTCATCCGCTTGCTGGACGAGGCCATGCGCCGCGCCGAAGTGCAGATCTGGATCACCGAAGGCATCGATGATTGCGTTGAGCTGGCGATCAAGCTCGAACGCACCTATGGGCTCGACGAGGCGATCGTCGTTCCCGAGCCCGCCGGCGGCAATGTCAACGCTCAGGCAAAGAGCGTCGGCCTGGCACTCGGCCAGTTCCTGACGGAGGCCATCCCCGACAATTATACGATCGGCGTCGGCTGGGGCCGGACGATGACGGCTTCGCTCGCGAGCTTCCGCCCGACCCGCCGCGACAATTGCAAGGTGGTCTCCCTGCTCGGCGGTATCGTCGCGGTCCACCAGACAAACCCGATTGACTATACGTGGCGCCTGGCAAGCCAGCTTGGCGCGGAATGCTACATGTTCCTGGCGCCGCTTCTCGTCGATTCTGTCGAGACCAAGCGCAATCTCATCGAAAAATGCGGCCTCGAGGCCATCTACCGGCTGGCGGAGAACCTCGATCTCGCCATTGTCAGTTGCGGCGATATCGGCCCGCAATCGACCTCCTTATCGGAGGGCTTCATTTCAAAGCGGGAACTGGAGGAGCTGATCGACATGGGCTGCGTCTGCGACACCATGTTCAACTTCCTCGATGCCGACGGCAATTCGGTGGATCATCCGATCAACAAGCGTGTCATGTCCGTCGATCTCGATACGCTGAAAAAGGCAAAGCACATCGTGATCTCCTCCGGCGGCGCCCACCGCGCCCAGGCGATCAGCGCCACCATCAAGCGCATCGGCTGCAATACGCTGATTACGGATGAGAGCGCTGCCAAGGCGCTGCTGCAGATGGCTTTGGCGAAGGCGGCTTGAGCAATTGCATTTGAGTATGCGGAGGGTGCATACCCCCTCTGTCACTTCGTGACATCTCCCCCACAAGGGAGAGATTGTAGGGAGTTTGCGGCTCCCTCCAGCGAATGCTCCACAATGGTAATTTCAGCGAATTCGATATCTGCTTTGAACTAAGAAGCCGCTGCGGATTACCAATCTCCCCCTTTGTGGGGGAGATGTCCCGAAAGGGACAGAGGGGGGTATCACGGGCACCGCAACCTCGGAGCTACAAGAGCTCGCCCCCTCAAGCATCCCCCGCTTCCCACCCCAGCATCGCCCGCTTGCGCGTCAGCCCCCAGTGATAGCCCGTGAGCTGACCGTTCTTCCCGAGCGCGCGATGGCAGGGCACGACGAAGGAGATCGGGTTGCGGCCGACAGCTGCGCCCACGGCCCGCATCGCCGTCGGCTGGCCAATATCCTTGGCTATGTCGGAATAGGTCACCGCGCGGCCCATTGGGATCTTCAACAGGCTTTCCCAGACGCGAAGCTGGAAATCCGAGCCGATCAGCACGACGCGCAGCGGCTGGTCGCTCGACCAGTTCGAGCGCTCGAAGATGCGGGCCGCATAAGGTGCCGTCGCATTTGGATCCTCGATGAACTCGGCATTAGGCCAGCGGCAGGTCATGTCTGCGAGGCAAGCCTTCTCATTGCCGGAATCGCTGAAGGCGAGACCGGCAAGGCCGCGATCCGTGACCATGATCAAGGCGAGGCCGAAGGGCGAGATATGAAACGCATAGCGCATCACCAGGCCACTGCCCCTCGCCTTCCATTCGCCCGGAGACATCGCCTCATGTGTCACGAAAAGATCGTGCAGCCGGCTGGGGCCGGAAAGGCCGACCTCGAAAGAGGCCTCCAGCAGCGGCAAATCCTCCTTGCGCAGAAGGCGCTTGGCATGGTCGAGCGTGACGGCCTGAAGGAAGGCCTTGGGTGACAGCCCGGCCCAGCGTGTAAACGTCTTCTGCAGCTGGGTCGGCGACTGGCCGAGCCTTTCAGCCAGCATCTCCAGCGACGGCTGGTCGCGATATTCCTCAGTGATGAGCTCGATGACCTCCCGCACGGTGTCGTAATCCTGACCTTCCGGGGTGATGTCTTTCTTCAGCTGTGCAATCGCATTCATGATCTTTCTCCTTGGAAAGGAGAAAACCACGGCAAGAGGGCTAAAACCACCCGTTTCTTGCGCATGTGGTCTCTCTGCGAAAATGTGATGTCGCCGATTTGGGCAGGCTGCTCATATCCGCTGTGTTACGGTCGCCAAGGCACGTTTGAAGGCCTTGGCAAAACTCTCACGATCCTCCGGATTGAGGAAAGAGCCGACATCGGTGTCGTGGTTTCTGTCCCGGACATGCATGGAAACAACGCCGATCTCGCTGTGACGGCGAACCAGGAAGCGCGTCCAGAACGGATTGAAATCATGTTCCACCATGCGGCCCGTCGGCGAGAATTTCCGGATGGAAACGTTGGTGCGCGATACCGTCACCTCTTCGCGCACACGGCCCGAGCGGTAGTTCAGCCAGAAGGCACCATAGAGCAGGAAGAAATCGGCGCCGAAGAAAATGCCGATCGGCCAGGCGCCGCGCGTGACGAAGAGAATGCTGTAGAAGAGACAGAAGATGCCCGCCAAGGCCAGCATGACCCTGAACCCCTTTCGCGGCAGCGAGCGATGGGGAAACAATTCGGCGGCGAAAACCGGCCTGTTGCCGTCTCCAGCCGTATCGGCGTTGCGTTTCGTCATAGGACTTGAGTATAGGTCGCTTATGGCAAATCCAAAGATCAAATCCAGCGCCCAAACCGCGAAAAAGTCAAATGTGACCGCAGGCCGCAAGCCGGCGGGAAAGAGCCTTTATTCCAAAGCGGACCTGGAAGAGATCTTCCGGCGCTTCTCCATCCAGCGGCCGGAACCGAAGGGCGAGCTCGAGCACGTCAATCCTTTTACGCTGGTCGTTGCCGTGGCGCTTTCAGCGCAGGCGACCGACGCCGGCGTCAACAAGGCGACGCGTGCCCTCTTTGCCGTTGCCGATACCCCGCAGAAGATGCTCGATCTCGGCGAGGAACGCATCCGCGAATATATCAAGACGATCGGCCTTTACCGCAACAAGGCGAAAAACGTCGTGGCTCTGTCGGAAAAGCTGATCACCGATTTTGGCGGCGAGGTGCCGCGCACCCGCGAAGAATTGATCACCCTGCCCGGCGTCGGCCGCAAGACGGCGAACGTCGTGCTTTCCATGGCTTTCGGCCAGGCGACGATGGCCGTCGACACGCATATCTTCCGCATCGCCAACCGGCTGCTATTGGCTCCGGGCAAGACGCCCGACGAAGTCGAGCAGCGGCTGATGAAGATCATTCCCGACCAGTATCTCTACCACGCACATCATTGGCTGATCCTGCATGGTCGCTATGTATGCAAGGCGCGCAAGCCCGAATGCGAACGCTGCGTAATCGCAGACCTCTGTCGCTCGCCGGAAAAAACCTGTGACATCCCTGCTCCTCTGGTCGAGCTTCCGCCCCAGATCATTGGAGCGGAAGCGGCAGGCTAAGCCTGCCTTGACCGCGGGTTCGCATCCTTGTGCGAGATCAGCTTGTGCAGATGCACCATCATGCCGGCAGCAAAGAGCGGCGTCAGCAGATTGAGCAGCGGGACCGCCAGAAAGGCGGCGATCACCAGGCCGGCAAGGAAGACCGTGAGGGCGTGCTTGACGCGGAATTCCCGCGCCTCGTCCGGCGAGCGGAAGCGCATGGCGGCAAATTCGAAGAATTCCCGCCCAAGCAGATAGCCGTTCACCAGAAAGAACGCGATCAGGTTGACGCCCGGAATGAACAGCAGGAACAGCGCCACGATATTGCCGACGATGACGACGCCGAGAAACCGCACGGAGCTTTTCATCGCCGCGACGATCGGCATCGCCGTTCCGGGCGCATCGCCTGGATAATCGCGCTTTTCCACAACTTCGGCGACATCATCGAGAAAGAGTCCCGCAATCAGGGCCGTGACCGGCGAAATCAGCAGCGCCATGGCCAATGCCAATGCAATGCCGGCGAAGATGACAAGGAAGAGCGTAAGCCAATCCGTCCAATCCGAGGTGGACGGCATAAAGCCCTGCAGCCAAGGCAACACGAAGGAATTGAAGGCGCCTCGCAGGACGAACCAGAGCACGAGAAGCGCCAGCAATGTGAGACCCAGAACCTTCCAGAAAACCTTGCGCGTCTCCGGCGCAAAGAGATTTTCTAGGGAGAGGCGGGCAGCAAGGCCAATCATTCGGTCTACCTCTTTTGGTGGCAGTGGGACACTTAAGAAGCGGTTGCATCGATATCAATATCCCGTGCAGATATATGAATGTGCCAATTAAAAATTTGAATTATTGTAATACAGTTTGCACTAATATATCCTGTACGCCACATTAAGAACAACAACCGCAACAAGATCGGCGGCCCGTTCAAAATTGAATGGCAAATTGACATAGAAATTGACGCAACAGAACATCGAAAAGACCACCAAAGGGGCGCAAAACTTGGAAGACCTGAGTCAGAAGCTTAGACAATATATAAAGATCGGCACTCCCGCCGAACGAAGAATTGCTAAGTATTTCTCCGAGCATCTGAATGAACTACCGTTCGAGACGGCTTCCTCCGTTGCCGACAGGCTGGAACTGAGCCCGATGACGGTAGGACGGTTTTTGCGGTCGCTCGGCTATCACGGTCTGGATGGGATAAAGGTACATCTCAAGGAAAATGCGCCCAGCCTCACGTCGCAATTGCCCAATATCCTCGAACAACTTCAGAAGGACGCAAGCGAAGGTCGCCCCCTTGCAACGCAAATTGCCGAACAGGTCGAGATGCTGCAGCATATCTACAACCTCGCCGGCCAGCCGCAATGGCGCGACGCGGTTGCGACAATTCTGTCCTCCGGCAATGTCTTCATCACCTCCCATCCCAGTCTCGCGGGGATTGGCCGCTATTTCCGCGACCGCCTGACCTTTGCCCGTGATCAAGTCCTTTTCCTCGATGGCGCCAATGGCAGCTATATCGAGCTGTTCGGCGACCCATCCGAGGATGCGCTCCTCGTTGTCATCGATTCCGCGGGTTTCGTCACATCGCGTCTTCTGGCGCGTTCGGCTCGTCGCGCGGGCTGCAAGGTATTGCTGGCAACCGGTCAATTCACGGAATGGGCGCATGAATTCGCAAACATAACGCTGTCCCTGCCGCCCCAACGAGCCAATAGCCACGAAAACCTTGCAGCCATAATGGCGCTAATGGAATATCTCGCGATTTCAGTCGCTCACGCCGCAGGTGAAACGGCGGAAATGAGAACGCGCCGCATAGAAGAGCTTCAAGGTATATTCGCCCAGGCGCCGCTCCGGTAAGCCACCTATTCCATGGCGTCCAGTTCTGCGCGGTGGCGGTACATGGCGAGAAAACGCCGGTAATCGCGATCGTAGAGTTCTTTCTTTTCCGCATTCGGCAGCCGCTCGTGACCGCCCGGATACATGGCGGCGCCGGCAACTCCGAGGCTTTCGTGAATCCCGCAGGAGACGGAGGCGGCGATTGCCGTGCCGAGCAAGACCGTCTCGTTCATCTTCGGGATCACGACCTTGCAGCCGGTCACGTCCGAGTAGAGTTCCATCAGCACCGAATTCTTCACATGGCCGCCGGCGACATGCAGCGTGTCGGGCACGTAGCCGTAATCCCGCATTCGCTCCAAGATATGGCGAATGCCGAGCGCAATGCCGACGCTGGTGCGCCAGTATAGCCGGCAGAGGCCATCGAAGGAGGCGTCCAGCGTCATACCGCTGATGACGCCCAATGCATGCGGATCGGCAAGCGGCGAGCGATTGCCGTGAAAATCGGGCAGCACATGGATACGCCCGCCGAGGGAATCACCCTCCGCAAGCCTGAGCTCGGCAATCCGCCGGACGATACGATCGTGCAACACCGCCGCCGGCGGCCCGCCGGCTGCATGCATACTGACGATATGGTCGAGCAATGCGCCCGTGGCCGACTGCCCGGCCTCGGCAAGCCACATCCCGGGGAAAACGGCCTCGTAATATGGCCCCCACATGCCCGTGCTGCGTTTGCGTTCGCGCGCAAAGGAAACCACGCAGCTCGAGGTTCCGGCAATCAGCGCCAGCTGATGCTCCAATGTGGCGGCATCGTCGGCATGAGCTGCAAGCGCGCCGAGCGCGCCCGCATAGGCATCGATCATGCCTGCACCGACATGGCAGCTACGATCCAACCCCAAAGCTTCGGCCGCCTTGGCCGTCAGCGTGCCGATGGACCGGCCGACGGCAACACTCTCGTCGGGCAGGCTGCCGCGTTCGCGCAGATCGCCAAGGCCGATCACGTTGAGAAAATCGGCCTGCCAGCCCGGCTGCCGATGCGCCAGATAATTCCATTTCGCCACCAGCGTGGAACGCGACCGCGCAAGCGAACCGGTCGCCTTCCAGGTCATGAAATCGGCAAGATCGAAAAAATAGCCGGCCTGCGCCCAGCTTTCCGGCAGGTTCTCCTTCAGCCACATCAGCTTCGGCATTTCCATTTCCGGCGACATGAACTCGCCGGAATATTCGAGAACCGCATGACGCGTCGCCGTGCAGTAATCTGCCTCGGCCAGTGCCCGATGATCGAGCCAGACGATGGTATCGAATCTCTTCTCGCCACCGGTGGAAACGGTGAGTTGCCCGCCATCGCGATCCCGCACGACCAGCGAACAGGTCGCATCGAAGCCGATCGCACCGATGACGGACGCATCGACGCCGGATGCCTTCAAAGCTGCGCGAACGGCAGTGCAGACGGCGACCCATATATCTTCGGAATCATGCTCGGCGTGATTCTCACGCGGGCGATTCATCAGGATCGGATGTTCGCTTTTTCCCAGCAGTGAGCCGCTCGCCGTGAAGACACCCGCGCGTGCGCTACTTGTGCCGATATCGACCGCAACCACGTGATCACGCATGCAAAAGAGGTCCCGCCCACTTATCTCTTGTTGCGGACAAGTTGTATCAATTCCGGCATCGCGTCAAACACGACTTCCGGCGAAAGCTGCTCCAGCTCCGCCCGGTAGCTGGGCGAATGGGCGTGCGAACCGCCGGTGAAAGCGAAGACCGTCATGCCGGCCGCGCGCGCTGCCGTGATCCCTGCCGGACTATCTTCGACGACAATGCAATCCTTCGGCGGAACGCCCATTTTTTCGGCCGCATAAAGAAAGAGATCCGGCGCCGGCTTGCCGCGCTTGACCATGGTGGCGCTGAAAATATTCGGCTCCAGTTTCTCCAAAAGGCCGGTGACGCCGAGCGAGAGACGGATGCGCTCAAGCTGGCTCGACGAGGCGACGCAGCGCGGCAGCGAAAGTGCATTCAGCGTTGCCCCGATACCGTCGATCGGCTTCAATTCATGCTTGAAGCGTTCATAGAGATCGTTGCGGATACGGTCGAGAAATGCCTGGTCGATGAAGACATCGAACTCCGTCTGCATCGTGTCGACGAGCGTCGCCAGGCTCTTGCCGAGGAAGCGGCTGTAGACATCCTCCTCGCTCATCTCGACGCCGACATCATGCATCGCCCGGATGAGCACGCTGACCGACAGCGGCTCGCTGTCGACAAGCACGCCGTCGCAATCGAAGATTACGAGCCCTGTTCCCGCATCCGCCATCACAGATCCAACCTGAATTTTGTTGCTGTCCCGCCAGCCGGAAACCCGGCACGGCAATGGAAAACGGCCGGAACAGGAGAGGTCCGGCCGCTTGAAAATTATTCCGCGAGTTTGTTGTCCAAGTATAGCTGCAGGGTGACGCGGGTACCCTTTTCCCACAGCGTTTTCAGTGCATGCGCGAAGCGCTTGCGGAAGAGATCGGATTTGGCCACATCGCCGAAGATGTCGTCGAAGACCAGGAAGGCATTCGGATCGTCCTTCGCCTTGAGCGCGGCTTCATGCAGCCGATCGGCGCTGGCATCGTTGAAGACGATATCCTTGCCGCTGTCGCTTTTGCCGGCGAAGTAACGGCACCACAGCGCCGAAACGAGGGCAAGGCCGACAATATCCTCGCCGCGGCGGAGACGATCGGCTGTCGATGGCAGGATGAACTTCGGCTGGCGGTTGGAGCCGTCCTGCGCCAGGCGCGGGATAGTATCGGCGATCTTCGGATTGGAGAAGCGGTGCTCGATCAGCTTGAAGTAATCCGCAAGCACCGTGTTCGGCACCGGCGGGATGACGGGGATGATCTCGTCATTCTCGAGCTTGGCGAGGAAGGCTCGGATCAACGGCTCTTCCATGGCCTCATGCACGAAGTGAATGTCCATCAGAGCCGCCGGATAGGCGATCGCCGCATGGCCGCCGTTGAGGATGCGAATCTTCATGTGCTCATAGGGCGTCACGTCGGGCACGAAAGTCACGCCGACCTTTTCCAGCGGCGGGCGGCCTGCGGGGAAGTTGTCTTCCAGCACCCATTGCTTGAACTCTTCGCAATAGACGGGCCAATTGTCCTCGATATCGAAGACTTCTTTCAGCAGGTCGATCTCGCGTGCGCCAGTTGCCGGCGTGATGCGGTCGACCATGCCGTTCGGGAAGGCGACGTTCGCAGCGATCCAGTCGGCAAAGGCGGGATCGGACAGCTTTGCCGTGCCGACGACAGCGGCTTTGGTGACGCCACCATTGTGGGGGATGTTGTCGCAGGACATGACGGTAAAAGGCTGCAGGCCGGCGGCGCGCCGCGCCTTGAGGCCGGCGACGATCAGGCCGAACACGGTCTTCGGCGCATCCGGGTTCTGCCCATCGGCCACGATTGCCGGATGGGCGGGATTGAACTTGCCGGAGGCATCGATGAAATACCCCCCTCGGTAATCGTCATCGAAACGATGCGGATCGCGGGATCGGCAAGCTTGGCGATGATTGCCTCGGCATCGCCGACCGGCAGGATGTCGACCATCGGCGCAGTCACGCGCGCGGCCGTGCGATTATTGTCCTGCTCGACCACTGTCGTCAGAAAATCCTGGGCAGCCAGCTTCTCGCGCATGGCCGCATCCGACGGCAGCACGCCGGCGCCGATGATCGCCCAGTCATGAGCCTCGCCGGTATTGAAAAGGTCGTCGAGATAGATTGCCTGATGGGCACGATGGAAATTGCCGACACCGAAATGCACGATGCCCGCCGAAAGCGACTTCCGGTCATAAGCAGGAATAACCGCCTTTGCAGCCGCCTGCTGGAGAGTTGCGAGCGATAATTTGCACGTCATGTCTCTGGTCCTTTTGAAGGTCTCTGGCTCCGGGCAGCTCGGGAACGCCGCACCGGCTGGTATGCTTGACCGGTCCACGTAGATCGATGGACGCGAACCGGAACAGATGCATCGGCCGTGCCCGCTCAAGCGCACACGGCCTTGGCTTTCAGGCTGAAATCGCCAGCCCTTCGGCGTTGAACCGGTGAATATGCGCCTTGTCCGGGGTCAGGTAGACGGTATCGCCAGCCCGGGCTGGAAAATCACCCGAACCGCGCGCGGTCACCGTGCCGATCCCGTCAACATCGATATGCAGGAAGGTGTCGGAACCGAGATGTTCGGCAACGAGAACCTTGCCCTGCCAGTCGCCCGACGTGGTCGACAGCAGCACATGTTCCGGCCTGACGCCGATCGTGTCGCCGCCGAAGCTCTGGGCATAGGCGCCCTTGACGAAGTTCATCTTCGGCGAGCCGATGAAGCCGGCGACGAAGAGATTGCGGGGGCTGCGGTAGAGCTCCAGCGGCGAGCCCACCTGCTCGATATTGCCGCGGTTGAGCACGACGATCTTGTCGGCCATGGTCATGGCTTCCACCTGATCGTGCGTGACATAGACCATCGTCGTCTTCAGCTGCTGATGCAGCTCGCTGATCTCGAGGCGCATGTTGACGCGCAGCGCCGCATCCAGGTTCGACAAGGGCTCGTCGAAGAGGAAGGCCGCCGGCTGGCGCACGATGGCGCGGCCGATCGCAACGCGCTGGCGCTGACCGCCGGACAGCTGGCGCGGCTTGCGCTCCAGATAATCCGTCAGGTTCAGGACACGCGCGGCATCCGCCACCTTCTTGTCGATTTCCGCCTGCGGCATGTTCGCCATCTTCAGCGGAAAGGCGATGTTCTTGCGCACGCTCATATGCGGATAGAGCGCGTAGGACTGAAATACCATGGCAAGGCCGCGCTCGGACGGCTTGAGATTGGTGCCGTCCTTGCCATCGATCATGATCTGGCCGCCGGAGACATCTTCCAGGCCGGCGATCAGGCGCAGCAGCGTGGATTTGCCACAGCCCGACGGGCCGACGAAGACGACGAACTCGCCGTTATCGATCTCAAGATCAATGGAAGGAATGACCTTGGCTTCGCCGAAGACCTTGGAAACTTGCTTGAGAACAATGCTACCCATGTTTCTCTTCCTTACTTAACCGCGCCGAAGGTCAGGCCGCGAACGAGTTGCTTCTGGCTGAACCAGCCGAGGATCAGGATCGGAGCGATCGCCATGGTCGATGCCGCCGAAAGCTTGGCATAGAACAGGCCCTCCGGGCTGGAATAGGAGGCGATGAAGGTGCTCAGCGGCGCCGCGTCTACCGCGGAGAGGTTGAGCGTCCAGAAGGCCTCGTTCCAAGCGAGGATGATGTTGAGCAGCATCGTCGAGGCAAGGCCCGGGATCGCCATCGGCGTCAGCACGTAGATGATCTCCTTGGCAAGCGTCGCACCGTCCATGCGGGCCGCCTCGAGGATTTCGCCGGGAATTTCCTTGAAGTAGGTGTAGAGCATCCAGACGATAATCGGCAGGTTGATGAGCATCAGCACGACGACCATGCCCACCCGGCTGGCGAACTGGTTGTTCAGGAGGCCGAAGCTCTGGAACAACAGGTAGATCGGAATGAAGGCGCCGACCGGCGGCATCATTTTCGTCGACAGCATCCACATCAGGACGTCCTTGGTTCGCTTGGTCGGCGAGAACGCCATGGCCCAGGCGGCAGGCACCGCAACGAGCAGACCGAGAATGGTCGAACCGAAGGCGATGATGACCGAGTTGCCGAAGTGGAGGAAGTAGTCCGAGCGCGACTGCACCTCGAAATAGTTCTCCAGCGTCCAGTGGAAGAAGAGGAACTGCGGCGGCGAGGCAATCGCATCGCCTTCCGTCTTGAAGCTCGTCAGGATCGTCCACAGGATCGGGAAGAAGATGAGGATTGCCACGATCCAGGCGGCGATCGATACGACGATCTTGCGTTGCGTGGTGACTTTGCGTGCCATCTCAAGCCTCCAGATTCTTGCCGACTGCGCGCATCAGGAAGATCGCGACGATATTGGCGAGGATGACGGCGATGATGCCGCCCGCCGATGCGCCGCCGACATCCTGCGACAGAACGATCTGCGAATAGACGAGATAAGTGAGGTTGGTCGTCGCCGTTCCGGGACCGCCATTGGTGGTGACGAGGATCTCGGCGAAGGCCGACAGCATGAAGATCGTCTCGATGAGGATGACGACGGTGATGGCCCGTGCCAGATGCGGCAGGATGATGTAGATGAACTTCGAAACCGGTCCCGCGCCATCCATCTCGGCAGCTTCCTTCTGCTCCTCGTCCAGCGACTGCAGGGCCGTCAGCAGGATGAGTGTTGCGAAAGGCAGCCACTGCCAGGCGATGATGATGATGATCGACAACAGCGGAACCGTCTCCAGCCAGGTCAGCGGATCAAGCCCGAAGAACCGGAAGAGATGTGCCAGGAGCCCGTTTACCGGGTTCATGAACATATGCTTCCAGATGAGGGCTGCGACCGTCGGCATCACGAAGAAGGGCGCAAGCACCAGCATGCGCACGATGCCCTGGCCGAAGATCGGCTGATCAAGAAGGAGTGCCAGCGCTATGCCGCCGATGACGGTGATCAGCAACGCGCCGCCGACAAGCAGCAGCGTCACGATCAGCGAGCTCAGAAAGGCCGGATCGGTGATGAAATATTCATAGTTGAGAAACCCGAGGAAATCATGCGTGCCGGGATTCAGCAGATTGTAGTTCAGCGTTGAGAAATAGATCGTCATCACGAGCGGGACGATCATCCACGCAAAGAGGAGCAGAACCGAAGGCG
Organism: Rhizobium sp. 11515TR; assembly: GCF_002277895.1. NCBI lineage: Bacteria > Pseudomonadati > Pseudomonadota > Alphaproteobacteria > Hyphomicrobiales > Rhizobiaceae > Rhizobium > Rhizobium sp. 11515TR. The sequence continues at coordinate 3,797,962 of NZ_CP022998.1, forward strand.
CCATCATGACGCGTGCGGTGGAACGGGTGTGCAACGTTGCCATGGCAAGTACCGACCTATCTTTAAAGGAGGGGGTGGCCGCGGACCGGCTGAAACAAAAGGGCCGCCAAGGGCAGTTCGGCGCTCGGCGGCCTAGAGGAAAGCAGTGCTCGAGAGGGGGCGCTGCTTTCCTTAGCTTCGAAGGCCCTTACTTCGGATAGCCGGCCTTCTTCATTTCGCGTTCCGTCAGCTGCTGGGCAGCCTTCAGGGCCTGATCGACGGAGATCTGGCCGGCGAGAGCAGCCGAGAACTGCTGGCCTACAGCCGTGCCGATGCCCTGGAATTCAGGGATAGCGACGAACTGAACGCCGACATAGGGAACCGGCTTGACGGTCGGATGCGTCGGATCAGCCGAGTTGATCGAGTCGAGCGTCATCTTGGCGAAAGGCGCTGCCTTCTGGTAGTCCGCATTCGCGTAGAGCGAGGTGCGGGTACCGGGAGGTGCGTTCAACCAGCCTTCCTTCTGTGCGACCAGGTTGGTGTAGTCCTTGCTGGTGGCCCAGGAAATGAACTTCTCAGCGGCTTCGGTCTTCTTCGAGGAAGCCGGGATGGCGAGGTTCCATGCCCAGAGCCAGTTGCCGCGCTTGCCGAGGCCCTTATCCGGAGCCAGAGCGAAGCCGACCTTGTCGGCAACCTTCGATTCCTTCGGATCGGAAACGAAGGAAGCAGCAACGGTGGCGTCGATCCACATGCCGCACTTGCCGGACTGGAACAGGGCCAGGTTCTCGTTGAAGCCGTTGGACGATGCACCCGGAGGGCCGGCATCCTTCATCAGCTTGACGTAGAAGTCGAGCGTGTCCTTCCATTCCGGCTGGTCGAACTGTGCCTTCCACTTTTCATCGAACCAGCGGGCGCCGAACGAATTCGACATCGCCGTCAGGAATGCCATGTTTTCGCCCCAGCCCGCCTTGCCGCGAAGGCAGATACCGTAGACTTCATGGTCCTTGTCGGTGATCTTGCGGGCGGCATCGGCGATGAAGTCCCATGTCGGCGCGTCCGGCATCTTGAGACCAGCCTTGTCGAACAGGTCCTTGCGATACATCACCATCGAGCTTTCGCCGTAGAACGGTGCCGCATAGAGCTTGCCGTGGGTCGTCAGACCGCTGCGAATGGCCGGGAGAAGGTCATCCACATCATAGTTCTTGTCGGCGGAAAGCTTGTCGAGCGAGGCAAGCCAGCCGAGCTTGCTCCAGATCGGCACTTCATAGGTGCCGATGGTCAGCACGTCGTACTGGCCGGCCTTGGTAGCGATGTCAGTCGTAACCTTCTGGCGCAATACGTTTTCTTCAAGCGTGACCCATTGCAGGTCGATGCCGGGGTTCTTGGCTTTGAAATCGTCCGTAAGCTTCTGCATACGGACCATGTCGCCGTTATTGACCGTCGCAATCGTGAGGGTTTCGGCGGAAGCCAGGCCGGCGAACATCAGAGCCGAGCAGGCGCCCAGCAGTAAAGTTTTCAATTTCATATCTTCCTCCCAGAAGATTAAAAATGAGCATTCGCTTTGCTCGTGGGCAATTACTCACTTCTTGCGACAAAATGTCAATGCAGATTCGTTGCTGCATTGCCGAGCAAGCAACCTATCCTTTTGTTTCTATGGGTTAAATTTTTTGCTCACACGTTGAGCAAAAATTCGGCAACTGCCTCGTCCGTGATCAAACCGTTGATCTGCTGACCGACGACGGCCGCCTTGATCGCCTGGAATTTGCGCCGGCCCTTGGCGATTCCAATGACGCTGCAGGTATCGCGCGACGGCAAGGGCGCACTGGCCACGCGCTCATTGACATCATCGGGCATGAGGTTGCCATTGCCATCGAAAACCCAGCCACAGATCTCGCCGGCAGCGCCCCGGTCCATCAACGCCAGCATCTCGTCCCTCTCGAGAAAGCCGTCGAGACAGAGCGGCGCTTCCACGCCCATCTCGCCGATACCGACGAAGGTCACGTCGGCCTGAGCGCTGATATCGAGCGTCGAGCGCACCAGTGCCTGCGCATGCAGGAGCTCCCGCTCCTCGGCCGACGACACCAGCACCGGCAGCGGCATCGGAAAGTGCCGCGCCTTGACGACGTCGGCCATGCTGAAGATGACGTTGTAATAGGCGGCCGAGCCGTCGGGACCGATATTGCCCGTCAGCGACACCACCCGATGCTGCAGACATTCGATCGCCGGCAGCTGGTCGACTGCAGCCTTCAACGTGCGGCCCGTGCCGATCGCCAGCACGATGGGGTCGGCTCGCCGCAGCCAGCGCTCGATTTCGGCAGCACCAGCCTCGGCGATGCCAATGGTTGAGGATGTGCTGTCGGGATCGCTCGGCACGATATCGACATGGCGCAGACCAAACTTCTTCTTGAGCTCCGCTGCATATTCAAGACAGGCGGCAATCGGGTGATCCAGCCGGACCTTGATCAGCCGTTCGGCAACGGCCAGCGACACCAGACGCTGCGCCGACTGCCGGGATATTCCCATTGCGACGGCGATTTCATCCTGCGTGCGGCCGGCGACGTAGTAGAGCCATCCGGCCCGCGCCGCATCGTCTAGCCGCCCCTGGGAATCCAGCTTCTTCGCCATCGCCTTCCTTTACCGAAACAGCGCCCTTGCTCGGGATGATCCAGACTATTCGTGCCGGATCATGCAGTCTCCGGCGGGATGACACCCTTGGTCAAGGTGAAACAGCCGTAGAAGCGGCGCTCGCCGGTCTGAATGACGCAAAAGGCATCCTTGGCACGCTCGTAGAAGGCATAACGCTCGACCGGCGTTAGCGGCCAATGCTTGCCCTCGGCCTTATCGATCACGGCCTGGACTTCACGCTGCACCTGCGGCACCTCATCTGGCGCGCCAACCACTTCCATGCGCGCCGCCGCGTCATCGATGAAGGTATCGAGCGGCATCAGGGACAAGATTGCCGCAACAGCATCGGCGGACGACACGTTGTCGATGCGCAGCAGCTCGCCCAGAACGGTCTGGCTTGCCACCGATTCAGCGGGGAAATTCGTATCAACGATAGCGAGCATATCGCCATGCCCCATGGATTTAAGCGCATAGAGCACGTCCGCATTCAACAGCGGCGAAATTCCCTTCAGCATGAACGATCCTCCGATAGCCTGTGGCGGCCACTGCGCGGCCGCTTCGTTCTCCGCGCAAACAAGTAACCATCGCGTTCCTGTCTGTCCATAGGCGCCGGGAACGTTTTCGGCGGGTAGCCTGGAGCAATTCCAGGAAAAGTGCGCAGCGGTTTTCCGTCCGGGATCGCATGAAAACAAAGGGATAGAGCGGCTCAGAGATTCCGTGAAAAGCTGAACCGCTCTGGCCATGAACTGTGCATCCCGCCGCGGCTTATTTCAGCCGTTATTGACCCGATAGGTTCGTCGGCATTAACTGAGGTACGTTCAACGGTTGAGAGGTGCATGTGCGCATTCTTGTGGTGGAGGACGACGACACGATCGGCAGCGCGGTTTGCGACCATATCGCAGCGGGGCCTCATGCCGTGGATTGGGTCAGGAACCTGACCGATGCGGAAGAGGTCACCAGCGCCGTGCAATACGGCCTCATCCTGCTGGATCTACAGCTTCCGGACGGCAGCGGCATCGATTTCTTGAAGCGGCTGCGCCGCAAGCCCGACGAAACGCCCGTGATCATCCTGACGGCTCGCGATCAGATCTCCGACCGCATCGAAGGCCTGAACAGCGGCGCCGACGATTATCTCGTCAAACCGTTCAACCTTGGCGAATTAACGGCCCGTATCCTGGCGGTGGCCCGGCGTTATGCCGGCAGTCCGCAGCCGACCCTCCGGTTTGATGACCTCGAAATCGACCAGCCGCAGCGCCGCGTCAAGCTGGCGGACAAGGACGTGATCCTGACGGGACGAGAATGGGCCGTGCTCGACCTGCTGATCACGCGGCCGGGCGCCATCGTCTCCAAGGACAAGATAGAAGAGGCGCTCTATGCCTTCGGCTCCGAAATCGAGAGCAACACGGTGGAGGTCTATGTCAGCCGCCTGCGCAAGAAGATCGGCAAGGACCGCATAAGGACGGCCCGCGGCGTCGGCTATTGCCTGGGTGAGCGATGACCGAACACAAGGAGCCCAGCCGCGCCAGCATCACTCGGCGCCTGATCACTGCGCTGACCGGCACTGTCGTCGTCTTCTGGCTGATTGCGGTCGGCATCGGCGTCTACGTCGTAAACAAGGAGCTCTCGGAAACCTTCGACGGCACGTTGCAGGAAACCGCCGAGCGTCTTCTGCCGCTGGTGCTCGACGATCTGGCCAATCGCGATCATTCCGGCGATCCTCAGAGCCTGGAAGAGCTCAACAAGGGGCTGAACCGAGAATATCTGACCTATCAGGTACTCGATGGGAACGGCAAGGTCATCCTGCACTCCCACGATGCCCCTCCAACAGCCTATGACGTGCCGCTGAAGATCGGCTTCCACAATACGCCGCGATACCGAATCTATACCGAATCCTCGGCCGACGGCACGATTTTCCTGCACGTCGCCGATGCCTTCAAGAATCGCCGCGAGGCATCGCGCGAGACCGGGGTCTCGCTGCTCTGGCCACTGCTGGCGCTCATCCCCGCCAGCATCATCGCCATCGGTGTCGTCGTCGGCCGATCGCTGCGGCCGATCGACCGCCTGCGCTCGGAGATCGCCACCAAAGACGGCGGCAACATGGCGCCGCTCGTGAGCGAGACGCTGCCGCTCGAGCTGCAGCCCATCGCCCGCTCCGTCAATCTGCTGCTGGACCGCCTGCGCCTGGCGCTGGAAGCCGAGCGCGAATTCACGGCCAATAGCGCCCATGAACTGCGTACCCCGATTGCAGGCGCTCTCGCGCAGACCCAGAGGCTGATCGCCGAACTGCCACAGGGGCAATTGACGGAACGCGCCGGCCGCATCGAGACGTCGCTTTCCAATCTCGGTCGGCTCGCGGAAAAGCTGCTGCAGCTTTCCCGCGCCCAGGCCGGGATCGGCACGGGTGACAAACCCGCCGATCTCGTGGCCATCATCGAAACCGTCATAGGCGACTACGACCGCGACACGGGAACGGCAGGCCGTGTCCTTCTGGAGAACGAAACGGCGGAGAAACTGATCCGTAACGTCGATATTGACGCATTTGCGATCGTTATGCGCAACCTCATCGAAAACGCCTTGATCCATGGGCCGGTGGATGACGAAGTGACCGTCCGGATCGACGACCGCACCGTCCGCGTCATCAACGGCGGCGCCGTGCTTTCCGCACAGGAGCTTGCCGGCCTGAAGAAGCGCTTCTGGCGTGGCAAGACGAAAGCGGCAGGCTCCGGCCTCGGACTTTCGATCGTCGAGCGCATCGTCGGCCAGATCGGCGGCCATCTCGATCTACTGTCGCCGGCGACCGGCAGGACCGATGGCTTTGAAGCCCGGATCACCTTGCCGTCCGCCTGATGACGCGCTGGCCGTCGGGGATTGGGCCCCGCAAGGATTGATCTTGCAAAGACCGGTAAAGGGTGCGAGCAAGTGCGCCATGTTTCCAGCGGGTCGGTATCCATGATCGTTTCCTTCGACATTGGCGGCAGCGCCATCAAAGGCGGCATTGCCCGCTCCATGACGGACATCGTGCCGCTGGCGCGGCGCCCGACGCCCAGGCACGATTTCGCCGAATTCGTCGCTGCCCTGCGCGAGGTGATTGCCGAAGCCGGCGAGAGGCCGGATTGCCTCTCCTTCTCCATCGCCGGCGTCGTCGATCCCGATACACAGACACTCACCTGCGCCAATATTCGCTGCATTCACGGCCGGCATCTTGCCGCCGATCTGGAAGTGGAACTCGGCTATCCCGTGCTGATCGCCAATGATGCCGATTGCTTCGCCATGGCGGAGGCCATGTCCGGAGCGGGCCGTGGCCATCGCATCGTCTTCGGCGCCATTCTCGGCACCGGCGTCGGCGGCGGCCTTGTCGCGGATGGCCGGCTGGTCAATGCTGACGGCGGCTTTGCCGGGGAATGGGGCCACGGCCCCATCATCGCGTCCTCCGCCGGCAATCCACCGGTCGCCATTCCCGCCTATGCCTGTGGCTGCGGCCAGAGGGGTTGCGTCGACACCGTCGGCGGCGCACGCGGCATCGAACGCCTGCACAAGACGCTTCACGGGCTGGAACTTTCCAGCGAGGAGATCATCGGCCGGTGGCTCAGGGGTGAAGACCGTGCCGAACGCACGATTGACGTCATGGTGGATCTGGTCGCTTCGCCGCTGGCGCTGACCGTCAACATAACCGGCGCGACCATCGTGCCGGTCGGCGGTGGCCTTTCCAACGTCGAACCGCTCCTGGCACGTTTGGACGAGGCGGTACGCGCTCGCATCCTGCGTAAGTTCGGCCGGCCGCTGGTCGTGCCGAGCGAGTGCAAGCTGGAACCGGGCCTCATCGGCGCCGCTCTGCTGGGCCTGCAATATGCCGGAGAGCGCATCCATGCTGCTTGAGGTCTGCGTCGAGGATATTGCCGGTCTCAAGGCCGCCGTCGAGGGCGGCAGCGATCGCATCGAGCTTTGCAGCGCACTCCCTCTAGGCGGGCTGACGCCGAGTGCCGGGCTGATGGCCGCCGCAGCGAAGATACCTATCCCCGCATACGCCATTATCCGTCCGCGCGCCGGCAGCTTCGTCTATTCGGCGGATGAACTTGACGTCATGAAGCGCGACATCGATGCAGCACGAGCTGCCGGCTTGCCGGGCGTCGTGCTCGGCGCTTCCCTGCCGGATGGCCGACTGGATCTTGACGCACTCACCACCCTCACCGCCCATGCGGAAGGTCTCGGCAAGACGCTGCATCGCGCCTTCGATCTGGTGCCTGACACCGAGGAAGCCGTCGATGCCGCGATCTCCCTCGGCTTCGAGCGCATCCTGACCTCCGGCGGCGCAAGGACTGCGGCCGAAGGCGTTGCCATGCTCGAACAGGCGATTACAGCCGCCGCCGGCCGCATCTCCATCATGCCCGGCTCCGGCGTGACGCTGGCGACGGTCAGCCAGCTATGGCCGCGCCTGCAGATCAGCGAGATCCACGCCTCCTGCTCCGCAACCGCCTCGGAGACAGATGAGCGTCTCATCGCTCTCGGCTTCTCGGCGCCATCGGCCCGCCGCACGGATGCCACCACCGTCAAGGCACTCAAGGCATATTTCGCCTAGAACAGATTGCACAGGAACGAGCAGCAGCTTTACGACAAGTGCATCCAAAAGCCGGAAGTCCGGAACATGGGAACGGCTGCGCAAGATCGCGGTCTGCTTTGAGCAACATCATGAATTGACAAAGAAACATTAGAATGATCAATCGTTCATAAACGCATATGCTGTAGCCATGAACATGGCTGCGCAACATACAGTTATTGCAGCAAGCGTGTTTCCTCGGGAGTAGCTGTGATCTGAACCATGTCGGTGGCGCCACCTCGCAAGAAAAGCAGAGCTGTGTTTTGGATTGCCGCCGTTGTCATCGGTTCGATCATCCTCGCAACCGCGCTCCTTGCCAACGATATGCGCAATCTGCGGGCGCTGGATGATCGCTATCATCTCAATCTGTTTCCCAAGCCGGAACAACGCGCAGCATCGCCCACAGCCCCCGCCCAGGAACAGCAGCCATCTCATGCAGCCATGCCTCCGGCAGCGGCGGCGAAGACATCAGCCCCGGCAGCCAGCAGCGTCCGCGTCAAGCCAGCGACTGTCGCCGCCAAGCCGCCCCCCAAGAAGCGATCCCATCTGCTGGACGAACCCATCGACGCGCTGCTGAGTGCCTTCGTGCGCAGCTGGCGGATATCGGGCCAGGCGCTTTGCGCCGATCTGCAGAAGTTCGGCCTGTCCGTAGGCGAATGGCAGCAAAGCGAGCTGGGCGCCGGCACTTCGGAGTGCAGCTATGCCGTCCAGAAGGGCGCCTATGGCGATCCCAAGGCGGCTTCCTTCTTCATCATCGCCAGGGGCAAACCATCAGGCGAAATCGATACCATCCGCATCAAGGTCATCATGCCTGATAACGACGATGGAAAGGCCGTTGCCGGCACCTTTGTCGACACCGTCGTCCTATTGCTGAACGAAACCCATTGGTTGGACTTTCAGGCCGCGCTTGAGGCGATCGGCAAGTTACAGGACGTGACGCTGCAAGCCTTCGGCGCCAAGCTTGCCTTTTTCAAGGAATTCCAGAGCGACAACAATTTCAACCTGCAACTGGAATTGCGCAGAACCTCGCCGGAGCAGCTCCGAACCGCGATCGTCTTCGACAAGGCGCGCTGGACCCTCCCCTCGCCCTCCTCGACCAATTAGATCTCGGGGCATGCACGTATTTGCCGCTCTTGCATGGTGTATGTTGCGAATACAACCAATAAGCAAGCGCTCAGTGGGCTACTCGCCATCATGGGATGAAACGGAGATAGAGATGGAGCCAAAAGCAGCCAAATCAAACATCAAGAAGATGGTTTTCATGAATATCTTCGCTCTGCTGGTTGCTGAATATTTCGCTATCGTTTCGTATTCTTTGATTTCATTCGCCTCAAATTTTAACTCAATCGCTGAGGGAATATCTGTGCCGCTGGCATTGGTCATCATTAGCTTCGCTATGGTACCGATGGCTCTCCTGATCACGTGGAAGGCCGCTCTAGTGGCGATCGGCATCGGCGAATTGCTCGGGCGACCCTCCTATTATTATCCGATAGCTGGAGCTATTGCTGGATACTGGACAGCTCATTCATGGGGCTTTCAAAGCGGCTCCAATAGGTTTGACATCCTTATGCTCACCATAAGCGGCGGTATCGCGGGCTATGCTTTCTGCTACGTGGCTGTCCGAAGGTTGGATTTTGATTTGCAAGCGTCGCCTTCACCGAGGGTCGATGACAATGTTTGAGGCGCGAAGGTGGGACGGCAAGAAATGAATCCGCGGTCCATACCGCGAAGCGTCCGATCACAACTGCCGTTGGCACAGTGCAGCAGGGCGTATCCAGGATGGACGCCCGATTTTACAAACGGTGTCAAATATTCATGCGCGTCGGTTTTTGTTGCACTGCGCCATCGGTAGTGCTCATATAGGCAACGATTCCGAAGGTCGGCGGATCACCGGCCGCCAGCACCATGTTTCCCGAGAGCACACGAGGCGGTTTCCGAAGGGATTCATGCAAATCGTCAAACGCGCCGGTCCCCAGCCGGACGTTGGAAAGCCATTTCACTTCATGGATTCGATAGATCCCAATCCGCAGGGCCAGACTTTTGCGGTCGAACGCAATCCCCGCCTGCGCTACATCATCCCCGCCGTGGTCGCCGTCGCCTTCCTGATGGAACAGCTGGATTCAACCATCCTCGTCACTGCTGTTCCCGATATCGCCAAGAGCCTTGAGACAACGCCGCTGCGCATGAATCTGGCGGTCACGACCTATATTTTGACGCTTGCCATGTTCATTCCGGTGAGCGGATGGTTTGCCGATCGCTTCGGCGCCCGGCGCATCTTCACGCTTTCCCTCTTCATCTTCACGATCGGTTCGATCCTCTGCGGACTGGCAACCAGTCTGCCGATGCTTATCGCCACGCGCGCGCTGCAGGGCTTTGGCGGCGCGATGATGACGCCGGTCGGGCGCCTCATCCTCATTCGCAGCTTCCCTCGCAGCCAGCTCGTGACTGCCATGACCTACATGACCCTGCCCGCCGTCATCGGACCAGTGATCGGGCCGGTGCTTGGCGGCTTCCTGACAACCTATCTATCCTGGCGCTGGATCTTCTGGGTGAACCTGCCCTTCGGCCTGATCGGCATGGCCATGGCGCTGCGCTATGTCGAGGATACCGAACGCGACGAGACCATCAAATTCGACTTTCCCGGCTTCGTCATGGTCGGCCTCGGCTGCGTGCTTCTGCAATACGGTATCGAGAATATCGGCCGCCCGACAATCCCCGTATGGGCTATTGTCCTGACGCTTGCCGCCGCCGGCCTGCTGCTGGTCGGCTTCATTCGCTATGCCAGAACAGCGGAATCTCCAGCCGTGGATCTCACTCTCTTCAAGCTGCGCACCTTCCGCATCGGCACCCTTGCCGGCGGCATCTGTCGTGTCGGGCTGAATGGTGTGCCCTTCCTGCTGCCGTTGATGCTGCAGGTCGGCTTCGGCTTGAGTCCGATCGTCTCGGGCACGCTGACCTTCGTCAGCGCCCTGAGCGCCCTTGCCGTGCGGCCGGTCTCGGCAAAACTGCTGAAGCTCTATGGCTTCGATCGCATGTTGACCTGGAGCGCCGTGTTCGGTGCGGCCGTCGTCGCCGGCTTCGCGCTGATCACACCCGATACGCCGCACTGGTTCATCATCATCTATGTCTTCATCTTCGGGCTGGCGCGGGCCGGACAGTTCATGACGTCCAATACGCTATCCTATTCCGATACTCCGGCTGCTCAACTCAGCCGCGCGACCAGTCTCGGCGGTGTGCTGCAGCAATTGAGCGTCAGCTTCGGCGTCTCCGTCGCCGCCATGCTGCTGGGGCTGGTGACTTTGGATGGATCGCCGCTGACGCCGGAGAAATTCCACATTGCATTTTTGCTGATGGCCGTGATCCCGCTGCTCGGCATACCCGGCTTTCTCAAGCTGCGGCCGGAAGACGGCGCGCAAGTGAGCGGCCATCAGCGGCAATCGAAAAAGTAGCCGTAAGGGCTAAGCCGCAAGCGCGGAGGCGCGCGGATGGACGAGATGATCGCGAAGTACCGCGCCGGAGCGGTCGACTTCCTGCATCAGCACGTCGTAGCTCCACAGATCGGCCAGATGCTGCAATACACGCTTGGCATCCATATCGTCGAGCATTGCGCCGTTCAGCACCGTATGCTTGACCAGCAGCCGCCTGTCGCCGGCAAGATCGACATCGACGATCTCGATATGCGGATCGATCCAGCCGACATCATATTGCCGTGACAATTCACGGCGGATGCGCCGGTAGCCACGCTCATCATGAATGGCGGCAACCCTCAGCCCCTCTTCCTCTTCCGGATCATCCGTCAGCTGGAACATGCGCATCTTGCGCATCAGGTGCGGGCTCAAGAACTGCGCGACAAAACTCTCGTCGCGATAATTGGCCCAGAGATCGCGCAGCACCGCCATTGCATCGCCGGTGCCGGCGATTTCCGGGAACCATTGGCGATCCTCCTCTTCCGGCTTCGTCACGATGCGCTCGATATCCTGCATCATGGCAAAACCGATCGCGTAGGGGTTGAGGCCGGAATAGCGGGGGTCGTTGAAGGTCGGCTGGAAAACCACATTGGTATGCGATTTCAGGAATTCCAGAAAATCGCCGTCGCCGATGCCGCCGAGCTCATGCAGCCGGGTCATGATGCGATAGTGCACATAGGTCGCCGTGCCCTCGTTCATCACCTTGGTCTGGCTCTGCGGGTAGAAATATTGGGCGACATGCCGCACGATGCGGATGATCTCGCGCTGCCAGGGTTTTAGGCGCGGCGCCATCTTTTCCAGGAAATAGAGGATATTCTCCTGCGGCAGGCCCGCCAGCGAGCGTCGCCGCTCCAGATCGAGATCCTGTGTCTTCTTGCCCGACCCCGCCGGAACCGTGCGCCAGAGATCATTGAAGATCTTCTCGTCATATTCGCGCCGCTCGCGCTCGCGCTTCTCCTCGTCGCGCAGGTCCGGCGTCTTCTTGCCGGCATAGCGATGCACGCCATGCGACATCAGCGCATGGGCAGCATCCAGCGTGCGCTCGACGGCGGCATGGCCATAGCGCTCCTCACAGCGTGCCACATAGCTCTTGGCGAAATTGAGATAATCGAGAATACCCTCGGCATCGGTCCAGAGCTTGAAGAGATAATTGTTCTTGAAGAAGTGATTATGGCCGAAGGCGGCATGCGCGATGACAAGAGCCTGCATCGTCGCACTATTCTCCTCCATCAAATAGGAGATGCAGGGCGAGCTGTTGATGACGATCTCATAGGCAAGGCCTCGCAAGCCCTTGCGGTAAAAGGCCTCGTGATGGGCGAAATGCTTGCCGAAGGACCAGTGCTTGTAAAAGAGCGGCATGCCGATCGAGGAATAGACGTCGAGCATCTGCTCGGCGGTGATGATCTCGATCTGATTGGGGTAGACATCGAGCCCGAGCTCCTCGACGGCAATCTTCTCGCAGGCATCGTGAATTCGCTGGATGGTGGCGAAATCCCAGTCCGCGCCTTCGAAAAGCCGCTCCATCGATGCCTTTTTTGCCATTATCCGCTCCTTGTTTCCGCCGTTCGGCGCTGGAAGAGATCGTGGAAGACGGGATAGATCTGGCTGCGATCGCTGACACGCCGCATGGAAAGCACCGGCCATCCCGCCTGCATCCGCTCGTAGAGCGACCAGATCGCCGAACCGGACGAGATCGCGACGCTGCGTGATTCCCCCACTTCGAGATAGGCGAAATATTGGCAGACGGGCAGAATCTCGCTCGTCATCAGCGCTGCCGTCGTCGCATTGTCGGAATAGGCATTGTCGCCATCCGACGCCTGGGCAGCGTAGATGTTCCAGTCAGACGCTGGGAACCGGTCACGCACGATCCGCCTCATGGCATCGAGCGCGCTCGAAACCTGGGTGCCGCCGGTTGCCGGGCTGCGGAAGAAAGTCTCCTCGTCCACCTCTTCCGCTACGTCGGTATGGCGGATGAAGACGATCTCGACGCGGCGGTACTGCCGGGTCAGGAAAATGTAGAGCAGCATGTAGAAGCGCTTGGCGAGATCCTTCATGTGCTCCGTCATCGAGCCGGAAACGTCCATCAGGCAGAACATGACGGCTTGCGCCACCGGCTTCGGCTCGTTCTCGAAACGGCGATACCGGATATCGATCGGGTCGATATAGGGAATGCGCCGGACCTTCGATTCCAGTCTTTTGATCTCGTCTTCGAGCTGTGCGCGGCGCTTCTCGTCCGTGCACTCCTCGGCCTCCTCGATAAGCTTTTCCACCGTTTCCGGCTTCGGGCGATGCAGCGCGACACGGCGCATCATGGCAAGCCGCATCGTGCGGTTGATGGCAAGATTGGCGGGCGATCCCGTAACCGAATAGCCCGAGCGTACCGGATTGATCTGGTCCGCCGACATCAGGCGGCGCTTGGCTAGATCGGGCAATTCGAGATCGTCGAGGAAGAGATCAAGGAATTCGTCCCGCGTCAGGATGAAGCGGAAGGCATCCTCGCCGGTTCCATCGCCGCCGGCCCGTGACTTGCCGCTACCGCCCTCAGGGCGGGGAAGCACATCGCCTTCGATGAAGTCCTTGTTACCGGGAAGAATATGTTCCTTCAGGCCCTCCGGGCCGCGATGGAACCGAGGTTCCTCGGTTCCATCCAGGGGAATGCTGATTTCGCCACCCTTCAGAATATCCTGAATGTCGCGATTTTGAGAGGATTCATAGACCGCTCTCTGCACCAGCGCTTTTGCTCTTCGCAAAAATCGTTGACGATTTTCCAGACTTTTTCCGCCTGGGTTCAGGCGTCTGTCAACAATGTGCATTCCTTCTTCCTTGGTGGCTCATCCCGCCTGTTTCACACGCATGTACCATTCCACAAGCCGCCGGACCTGCCGTTCGGTGTAACCCCGCGCGACCATCCGCTCGACGAATTCGCCATGTTTCTTCTCCGTCTCGCCATCCTTCTTGGAGCCGAACGAGATGACGGGCAGAAGGTCCTCGACTTGAGAGAACATCCGCTTTTCGATGACTTCACGGATCTTCTCGTAGCTGGTCCAGGACGGGTTCTTGCCGCCGTGGCTCGCTCGTGCCCGCAGGCAGAACTTGACCACCTCGTTGCGGAAGTCCTTCGGATTGGCGATGCCTGCCGGCTTTTCGATCTTGGTGAGCTCCTGGTTTAGGAGTTCGCGGTCTAGAAGCTGACCGGTATCCGGATCCTTGAAATCGACATCCTCGATCCAGGCGTCGGCATAGTCGACATAGCGATCGAAGAGGTTCTGACCGTAATCCGCATAGGATTCCAGATAGGCCTTCTGGATCTCGTTGCCGATGAACTCCGCATAGCGCGGCGCCAGTTCGCTCTTGATAAACTCGATATAGAGCTTCTCGGTTTCAAGCGGCAGCTGTTCCCTGCGGATTGCCTGCTCCAGCATGTACATCAGATGCACCGGATCGGCGCCGACTTCTGTCGTATCGTAGTTAAAGGTCGCCGCCAGCACTTTGAAGGCAAAACGGGTGGAGGCTCCATCCATGCCTTCGTCGACACCGGCCGAGTCACGATATTCCTGCACGCTGCGCGCTCTCGGATCGGTCTCCTTCAGGCTTTCGCCGTCATAGACCCGAAGCTTGGAGAAGGCGGTCGAATTCTCGTGCTTGGAAAGCCGCGTCAGAACCGTGAAGCGGGCGAGCGTCTCCAACGTCGACGGCGCGCAGGGCGCATCGCTAAGTTCGGATTCCTCGATCAGCTTCTCATAGATCTTCTGCTCTTCGGTGACCCGCAGGCAATAAGGCACTTTCACCACGCAGATACGGTCGATGAATGCCTCATTGTTCTTGTTGGCCTTGAATGTCTGCCATTCCGACTCGTTTGAGTGCGCCAGGATGATGCCGGAGAAGGGTATCGCACCGATATTTTCCGTACCGATGTAATTACCTTCCTGCGTCGCCGTCAGCAGCGGGTGCAGCATCTTGATCGGTGCCTTGAACATTTCGACGAATTCGAGAATGCCCTGGTTGGCACGGTTCAATGCACCGGAGTAGCTGTAGGCATCCGGATCGTTCTGCGCGAGGCTTTCGAGCTTGCGGATATCCACCTTGCCGACCAGCGAGGAGATGTCCTGGTTGTTCTCGTCGCCCGGTTCCGTCTTGGCGACGGCAATTTGCCGCAGCCTTGAGGGCTGCATCCTGACGACGCGGAAACGGGAAATATCGCCTTCGAACTCTTCCAGCCGCTTGAGGCACCAAGGGCTCATGAGTCCGGTCAGGCGCCGGCGCGGAATGCCATAGCGCTCCTCGATCATCGGCCCCATGGTGACGGGATCGAACAGGCTGAGCGGGCTTTCGAAGACCGGGCTCAGCTCGTTTCCGGCCTTGAGCACATAGATGGGATGAACTTCCATCAGTGATTTCAGCCGCTCGGCGAGCGATGACTTGCCGCCGCCGACGGGCCCGAGCAGATAGAGGATCTGCTTGCGCTCCTCCAGCCCCTGGGCCGCATGGCGGAAGAAGGCGACGATGCGTTCGATCGTCTCTTCCATGCCAAAAAAGCCCGAAAAAGCCGGATAAGTCCGGATGGTCCGGTTCATGAAAATACGCCCAAGCCTTGTATCCTTGGCCGTATCGATCAGCAGTGGTTCGCCCATGGCTGCCAGCAGCCGCTCTGCCGCATTTGCGTACATGAGCGGATCATCCCGGCACGCTTCCAGGTATTCTGAGAATGACATCTCGACTTCGCGCCGTGCTTCAAAAGTACGGGCGAACGTGTTGAACAGAACATCGTTGTTTAACATGGCGCCTCGGTAGCTTGCTATTGCAATTAACGCCGGCTTTTACGAGATCACTTTATCCCGCTGTATCTAAAGTGCGGTATGACTCGCTACGAATCAATAGGTGATCTGTCAATAATTCGTACGCTTGATTCCAAATGTCATCAATATCTTGATGGGGTCATGCACCGAATTAATGAAACGCAACCATAGGATTGTTGCGGTCATGCACCACACGTAATGAGCTACGCAACCTCGGTCAACGCATCCGCCGCGTATTCTTGCAAATACACGATCTCGGCGAAGAATTGGTCGAAGCCAGCGTCAAGCTTCATTGTCCGCATGATTGGGGAGAAAAGATGGTGCCCAGAGCCGGAATCGAACCAGCGACACGCGGATTTTCAATCCGCTGCTCTACCAACTGAGCTATCTGGGCATCCGTGCTTCGCGTCGAGAGAAGAGCCTTGAAAGGCATTGGGCGGTTGGTTCACCCCGGAAGCGAGCGGGGTTATAGCATCTTGTTCGGCCATGTCCAGCCGCAAATGACTCTTTTTTGACAGGAAATCGAATTTTGCCAATTCGCGAACAAAATGAAGGGGTTCGTAAGGTCGAGCCCTTGGAAAACGCATTCAGTCCTGATCGGAGCCGTCGGCCTTCGTCTCGTCCTCGGTCACGGGGATGGCGTAGGAGCCGTTGAGCCACCGCGAGAGATCGACGGAACGGCAGCGATCCGAGCAAAAGGGATAATGTTCACGTACCGAAGGGCGGCCGCATTCCGGGCAGGGACGCGTCTTGCGCAGCGGCTCGACCTTCGAACCGACCTTGATCTCTTCAGCTTTCGTCATGACAACTATCCTTCCTGCCATCCGGCATGGACATCGAAGCCCTCGCCTGCCAGCAGCAGCATGGTTTCATAAAGCGGCAATCCGACGACATTGGTGTAGGAACCGACGAGCTTCTGCACGAAGGAGCCGGCAAGCCCCTGAATGCCATAGGCCCCCGCCTTGCCGCGCCACTGGCCGGAGGCAAGATACATGTCGATATCGCGACTCGAAAGCCGCTTGAAACGTACCTTGGTTTCCACCACCTTCTGGCGCGCCTTGCGGTCCGGCGTGATCAGGCAGATGCCGGTATAGACGACATGGCCGCGGCCGGAGAGCAGATGCAGGGCGGCAGCTGCCTCATCGACGAATTCCGCCTTCGGCAGGATGCGCCGCCCGACGGCGACGACTGTATCGGCCGAAAGGATATAGCTCCCCTGCCAGGCGGCATCGCTCTTGATGGCGGCAAAGGCGGCATCGCCCTTCTCCGCGGAAAGCCGGCGCGCCAGCGAGCGCGGATGCTCCGATTTCTTTGGCGTCTCGTCGATGTCCATGGGCATGAGACGCGCGGGCTCGATGCCTGACTGATGCAGGAGCTCGACGCGACGCGGCGATCCGGAGGCCAGTATCAGCTTGTGTTTCAACGCCATCAGATCTCGACCTGTCATGCGGGAATGAGAGCCGGCTCCGGAGCATGATGCCGAAAATGTCGGCGGCATCCGGCTCCAGCGAGCGGCGGATTACTTGAAACGATAGGTGATGCGGCCCTTGGTCAGGTCGTAAGGGGTCATTTCCACCAGCACCTTGTCGCCCGCCAGAACGCGGATGCGGTTCTTGCGCATGCGGCCCGCGGTGTGCGCGATGATCTCGTGCTCGTTTTCCAGCTTCACGCGAAAGGTCGCGTTCGGCAGGAGTTCGGTGACGACACCGGGAAATTCGAGGACTTCTTCTTTCGGCATTAAAGCTTCTTTTCCTGTCGGTTGGGGCCGGCGCTCCTGTTAAAAAGGCTGGGTCGCCGGAAATTTGCGCGGAAACTACACAATCACCGCGGTTTTGTGAACCACGTTGATAAGGGTTTCTGCATTTGTTTCATTTGCAGCTCTAAAGCGAGCCACGATGTTCCACAAGCCTGCTCTCGATCAGGCCGAGAAGATAGTCCCTCACTCCGCGATAGGCATCCAGAACCTGATCGCGTGTTCCATCCGTCGCGGAAGGGTCCATCGTTGGCCAATAGATGACGTCAATCGCATTGGCCCGCGTCAATTCCAGCGCGGCGTGATGCGCTTCGGGAGAGAGCGTGATGATGACATCGAAGAAATCGTCTTCCAGCTCCTCCAAGGTCTGCGGCTGCCGCCGGCCGAGCGAGAGCCCCATCTCCGAAAGCACGACGTCGACGAAGGGATTGCGCTCGCCGGCACGCACGCCGGCCGAGGCGATATACGTGCCCTGCGGCAGCATCTGCCGAGCGATCGCTTCGGCCATGGGCGAACGAATGGTATTCAGGCCGCACATGAAGAGGATGGCGCCGGGGGATTTGCCCCGGGGCGACCTGGCATTCTGCTCAATCGCCTGCGGCTCGTCCATGGCAGTCACCCGCGCCAGTAGAGCACGCAGACGAGCGTGAACAGCCGCCGCGCCGTGTCGAAATCCACGCTGATCTTGCCGTTCAGCCGGTCCATCAGCGTCTGCGAGCCTTCATTATGAATACCGCGCCGGCCCATGTCGATCGCTTCGATGCGGCTTGGCGTGGCCGAGCGGATCGCCTCGTAATAGCTCTCGCAGATCATGAAATAGTCCTTCACGATCCGGCGAAACGGGGTCAGCGACAGGATATGGGTGGCGACAACGCCGCCATCTTCCATGCGGATGTCGAAGACCAGCTTCTGCTCGACCAGCGAAAGATTGAGCAGATAAGGCCCGCCCTCATGCCCGACGGGCGCGAAGCTGTTTTCCTCGATCAGGTCGAAAATGGCGACGGCGCGCTCGTGCTCGACATCGGGCGTCGAGCGGCCGATTGTGTCGTCCAGGACCACATCGCTCAGCCGGAAGACGCCCTTGGCCATGCCTTACCCCTCAAGATTGAGGCGGATCGCGACCGACCGCGCATGGGCATCCAGCCCCTCGGAATTGGCAAGCGCGATCGCCGCCGGCCCGAGCGCGCGAAGCTGCTCCGCCCCAAGCCGGAGAATAGAGGTGCGCTTGACGAAATCCAGCACGGAAAGTCCAGATGAGAAGCGCGCGGAGCGGGCCGTCGGCAGCACATGGTTCGAGCCGCCGACATAGTCGCCAATCACTTCGGGCGTATGACGACCGACGAAGATCGCGCCGGCATTGCGAATACCGGCCAAAAGCGGCTCGGGATCATCGACGGCAAGTTCCAGATGTTCGGCAGCGATACGGTTGGCAAGCGGTATCGCCTGTTTCAGATCGGAGACCAGGATGACCGCGCCGAAATCCCGCCAGCTCGCCGCCGCCGTCTGCGAGCGGCTGAGCCGTTTCAGCTGCCGCTCGACCGCCGCTTCCACGGCTCTGCCGAATTCGGCATCGTCGGTAATGAGGATCGATTGCGCGCTTTCATCGTGCTCAGCCTGCGCCAGCAGATCGGCGGCGATCCAGTCCGGATCGTTATTCTTGTCGGCGATAACAAGCACTTCCGAGGGGCCGGCGATCATGTCGATGCCGACAGTACCGAACACCTGGCGCTTGGCGGCAGCTACATAGGCATTGCCAGGGCCGGTGATCTTGTAAACCGGCTTGATCGTCTCCGTGCCATAGGCAAGGGCCGCGATCGCCTGCGCGCCGCCAATGCGGTAGATCTCCTCGACGCCGGCCATGCGCGCGGCGGCAAGCACGGCAGGATTGACGGCGCCGCCCGTAGCCGGCACGGCGATGACGATGCGGTCGACGCCGGCGACCTTGGCCGGCACGGCATTCATCAGCACCGAGCTCGGATAGCTCGCCGTGCCGCCGGGCACATAGAGGCCGACGGCCTCGATTGCCGTCCAGCGCGATCCCAAGCCGACACCGAGATCGTCCTCATAGATATCGTCCTTCGGCAGCTGCCGGCGGTGATGCGATTCGATGCGGGTGGCGGCGACCTTCAGCGCACCGAGGACCTCGGCCGGAACAGCCGCGATCGCCGCATCGATCTCCGCTTCGCTGACGCGCATCGGTGTTACGGCAAAATCGACGCCGTCGAACTTTTTCGAATAACCCGCCAGGGCCGCGTCGCCCCGCGCCCGCACATCGTCGATGATACCGCGCACCACGGTATTCACATCCTCGGACACTTCCCGCTTGGTCGTCAGGAATGCGGCGAACTGCTGCTCGAACCCTTCCGACGCCTGATCCAGCCAGATAGCCAAACTGATATTCCTCTTCACTGCGGCCGCCTGCGGCGGCAAAAATCCAACCGTCGCTATCTATTCGCCCGCGTCGGGATGTCGAGGCTTATGGGCCGTCTCCCATGCGCCACCGATATCCGCAAGCTGGGCCTCGATGCATTCGACATCGAGCGCGATCGTGGCGTTGGCGGCAAGGGCAAGCTCGATCGTGCCGTCGGGCCCCTCGCCCTTCTGCTCGAAGCGGATGGCGAGCAGCGACAGCACTTCGTCACGGTTGCGCCGGTCGAAGCCGCTGGAACGCACGGCCTGCACGCGCTTGAACACCAGTGCCGAACGATGGCGTTCATAAGGCTTGCTGCGCTGATCCGACTGCTCCCAGACGAAACGATTGGCCGCGAGCGAAAACTGCTCCTGCTTCGGCGCAAAGGACATGTCGCCGACCTTGAAGACGCTATCCTGCATATAGGCAGAGATGACATCCAGGTCTCCGGTGTCGAGTGCCATTAGCTTGAGATCGCTCATTCGTCCTTTATCCCTAATCGCGCCATCAGGACACCCGGCAAGTACGATTGCCGAGGTTTCTCTATTCTGGACATAAAATGCGAGCGCAAAAGACGCAACCGAAGAAAGCGGGCTTGCCCGCTCTCTTCGCGCTGACGGATGGAAATAAGCTCGATCATCCAAAATGCTGTCGCGCTTTTGCGACAGCGGAATACAGAAAACCGGAAAGCTGCTCGGGGGGAGGACAATCGCATATGAACGGAAGTCGCCGCACCCCCTTCTCCCCAGCGGGGAGAAGGTGCCGTCAGGCGGATGAGGGGGTGCCTGCCAGGAATACGAAAACTCGTGAATTCAAATCGATATCCCCCCTCATCCGACCTCCTGAGCCTGTCGAGGGGGCGGGCCACCGTCTCCCCAAGGGGAGAAGGAATTTGCCGCGCCGATTTGCCCATATGCGATTGCTCGGGGGAAAGCGCGATAGGGCTTAGTCGCTGATGCGCTCGACGACGGCGCCGCAGCGCGTCAGCTTGTCTTCCAGTCGCTCGAAACCGCGGTCGAGGTGATAGATGCGCGACACCAGCGTCTCGCCTTCGGCGGCAAGGCCGGCAATGACGAGCGAGACGGAAGCGCGAAGGTCGGTCGCCATAACCGGCGCGCCCTTCAGCTTCTGCACGCCTTCGACGCGGGCGGTCTGACCGGAAAGCGAGATCTTGGCGCCGAGGCGGGCGAGCTCCTGCACATGCATGAAGCGGTTTTCGAAGATAGTCTCGGTGATGTTCGAGACGCCCGACGAGCGCGTCATCAGCGCCATGAACTGCGCCTGCAGGTCGGTCGGGAAGCCGGGGAACGGATCGGTCACGACGTCGACCGGCTGGATGCCGCCGCCATTGCGCATGACGCGGATGCCGTTATTGGTCGGCGAAACCGTGGCACCGGCGCGGCGCAGGCTTTCGAGCGCGGTGTCGAGCAGGGCGACATCGGTATTCTCAAGAGTGACATCGCCGCCGGCCATGGCGACCGCCATGGCATAGGTGCCGGTCTCGATCCGGTCGGGCAGCACGCGGTGACGGGCGCCGGAGAGCGAGGTGACGCCTTCGATGGTGATCGTGCTGGTGCCGGCGCCGGAAATCTTGGCGCCCATGGCGATCAGGCAGTTGGCGAGATCGACGATTTCGGGCTCGCGGGCGGCATTGCCGATGATCGTGGTGCCGCGGGCAAGCGTGGCGGCCATCATCAGCACATGCGTCGCGCCGACGGAAACCTTCGGAAAGTCATAACGCGCTCCGATGAGGCCGCCCTTCGGCGCGGTGGCGTTGATATAGCCGCCATCGATTTCCATAGTGGCGCCGAGCGCCTGCAAGCCCTCAATGAAGAGATCGACCGGGCGCGTGCCGATGGCGCAGCCGCCGGGCAGCGACACGCGCGCCTGGCCCTCGCGGGCGAGCAGCGGCCCGATGACCCAGAAGCTCGCGCGCATCTTGGCGACCAGCTCATAAGGTGCTGTCGTATCGACGATGGTGCGGCAGGTGAAATGGATGGTGCGGGAATAGCCGTCTTCCTGGCGCTCGCGCCGGCCGTTGACGGCGACATCGACGCCGTGATTGCCGAGAATGCGCATCAGGAGCTCGACATCGGCCAGATGCGGCACGTTTTCGAGCGTCAGTGTATCGCTTGTCAGCAGCGAGGCGATCATCAGCGGCAGGGCGGCATTCTTGGCGCCGGAGATCGGAATGATACCGTTGAGCTCATTGCCGCCGACAATCCTGATACGATCCATATAAGCAATACGGGCGAGGCCCGCCTTTCCTGATAGTTCCGGGCGCCTCGAGTCGCGGGCGCCAGGTTTCGTGCACCTGGTAAAACGCGCTCTTTAGACGAAATAGATTAACGCATCAATTCGTTTGATGATGGGCGACATCAATCATTGCGATTCGTCCCTTTTTGCGGCGGAATCGGCATTATCCCCAGCCTTTGCAGCCGGCAGCCCATCCGTCTCGTCGGCCTGACCGGCGCGCCGCGCCCGCACCTGCTGCTTGCGCCGCGCCAGATTCTCGCGCAGCTTCTGCGCGGCACGCTCGCGCCGCCGATCCGCCTCCGTGACCTGCTTGCCGCCCACGGGCGCACCCGCCTCGCCGGAGGCCAAGCCACCCTGCAAAGCCTGCCCTTCATCGATTTTCGTCTTGTCCGCACCCATGGCTTCCTCATAGCGGAAAACCTTAGGCGCCAAAAGACCGACACATTTTTTCCAACGAACTTTCAAAGAACTTGCAATTTGCGGCTTGCACTCCGCCCCGACCTATGGCAATAGCCGCCTCGCCCAATACGGCGCACTCAAGTGGCGCCACGGATTGCTGCTATAGCTCAGGGGTAGAGCACTCCCTTGGTAAGGGAGAGGCCGAGAGTTCAAATCTCTCTAGCAGCACCAGTTTTTTTATCACTAAATTTCTATGGTTTGTTGTTATTCTTGGTGCCTGTATTGAACGCCTTTCCAAAAGGCTGGTGGTTCCTCAGAATGGCGAGTAGTCCGGTAAATTCCTATGTTCTTAAAGTCATGGAATTGAATTTTCCGGCTCAGGATACGAGTCTCGCAAGGCACTCTTGCCGCTATTAGATGGACCCGAGAACAACTATCAAACATTATGCCCGGATTTTCAGTGCAATTTTCGTTTTATGAAATTGTGCTGCCTTAGACGAAACCATGTCCCCGTAGGTTCTCAAGCAATTTAGGAATGTGTAAAAAAGTATATAAGGACAACTTTGCGGGTCATTGGATGCGAAACATAAGATTAGAGGTTTTTGCGCTCTGGCTGGCGTGCTTCATATCAGCGGGCTTTTGCATTACCACCGCGTATCAAGATCGGCCGGCGTCAGCCACGGTGCTAGGCGTTCTGACCGGGGTCTTCCTAATTTTTATCTATCTTCCTCTCATGGATAATTTTGCGTTCTTCGGTCTAAAAGCTCAGCTCCGAGCCCGCATCAATGAGGCTGAGGAACTGACAAAAACGCTTGCGGCGTTCACTGCGACATCGTCACGACTACTTCTTTTTCAACTGGGCTATATGAACAGGATGGCCGATGTCCCGTGGGAGACGAAGGTCCAATTTATGAAAGAGATTGAGGACACCGTAGCAAAGCACCACATTCCAGGCGATCAGGTTCATTCCATGAAGGAACCGCTGTTACGGTTTCTCACTCTCGATCTCTTTTCAATTGCTTATAACGTCATTTCTGCCAGAGCAAGAAAGCTCCGAGACACAATTCAAACTGAGATCGATCTCACCTTCCCGTCCGGCATCGATCCAAAGGATCCGAAATACTTAGCTCTGACGGAGAAGTTGAAAACCGTACATCCAGATCTGGATGACTTTGGAGAATTACTCCTTTCAGAGAGAATAAAAGACCCGAAGAAGGTGCTGGCGGACATGCTGAAGCGCTCAGGGCTTCTTGAAGAAGATCTTCGAAAAATGGAACCGCTTCTTGATGAGACTGGTGATATAGCGGCCGATGTGTGGAGTCGTCACACGGTTACAGAGCGAGCGCTCGCCTTCCTAGCCACTTTTCCGAAATACGATAGCTGGAAAGATCGTTATGAAGCGATTTTTGGCGAGAAAGCGTAAGGGGAGACGTTATGGTGCCACTTACTTTCGATGCGCGAGGCTATCGTTTCGAAAAAGGCTTGGAGATCTTAAGGGCGGGATTTAATGGCGCAAGGGACGGCGCACTGGAAAAGAATGACAGACTCCAAGCCAAGCTGGCTCAATATCAGGATGCTTTGAAAAACGGCGAGCAGCCAGTCGGCGAAAACGACGACGACGGGCATTATCTTTGGGATCTTGAAACTCTTCTCGTTATGGATCTAGAAGAGGCGGCAGAGGCAGTGTTGGAACTGCGAAAAGCATTTGTGCTAGCGATTTATCACTTCTGGGAACGAACGATACGATCCTACTGCAACACGCATGAATTCGGACATAATAGCCTCGTAAAGAAAGCCGTCCGTAGCGGTATCGCGGTCGATAAAAATAGTCTTCAGAAAATCCAACACCTCGCGAATGTCTTGAAACACAATACGAGCGACTTAGGCCGCGCGCTGCGAGAGAGCTGGCCAGATATTTTCCCAAAAGGGTTCGAGCCGAATGGTAAGACTGATTGGTATTCCGCAGTAGCATTAACAGACGAGGACGTTAATTTTGCATTTGAGGCAATTTCGAATTCTGGGCCAAGGAGTAGACCGAGCGTCAATAAGCCTTCGCAACCAAGTGAAAACCAAGCCACCGAGAAGATCGAGATGGTTTCCAAGCCAATGCGGCATGAAATTCTAGACCTAGATATGCAAGATCCTGCCTTCAGGAAATCAGCTAAGGAAATCGCAGCGGTTGCGATGCTTCAGGGCCTTAACTGGTCATTTGTGGGAGGGACCAAGCGCTTCTTAAAGTTGAGCGGAGAGCCGGAGCAAAATGGCGCGTTCGCCGAAGTCGACGTTTATATGAAGTCCGTCCCTTACGAGAGCGATCAGAAACCAGATTCCGAACCGGATATCTAGGTATCGTCCAGCCCAGCGATTCGGCCGCATTGCATTACCGCTCGCGCAAACCTTTGCAGGAGGCGTGCCGCGGTAGTTAAATGCGCGTCGCAGACCAGGTTCCTTGCGAAGCAATTGGCCAATACTGGCGCTAACATTTCTCCCTGGCGGCAAGGGCCAGCTTCTGGCGCTGGAAGGGTAAAGCACTCCCTTGGCAAGGGAGAAGCCGAGAGTTCAAATCTCCAGCGGCACCAGTTTTCCTCCGGAAATCTCTTAATCCTTTGAGCTCCAGCGTAAAATTGCTCGTTACCTGAACTTGGCGTTTGCGCCATAATACACCAATCAGATTCGTTGTGGCCGAGGATAGAAGTCGATCATGATTAGCGGAGGACTTCGAGCGATTTCTGAGACGGCCGCACCGCAAAAGGGAGAACTGCTTTCGGTTGTCCGGCAAAATCGCTCCAATAACCTGATCGTCTACTTCAATTCCTACGGCGTGGAGAACCGCCCCGGCAAACAGCCCGGCAGGCCGTTCGGAACAAGGTTCCAGAATTATCGAAAAATCATCCGCTACGATGCGCATGCCATCTGGTTCGTGGAAGAGAAGGGCTCCTGGTATCTTGAACATCAGGACCGCATCCTGGACGTCCTTATGCGCTACATCGTCGAGCATGATATCACGGCGATCAAAATGATCGGCTCCAGCGCCGGCGGATACGCAGCGATCAGAATGGGGTTGCTGCTGGATCAACGGCTTGAGCAAAACGGCAGCAACGCCACGATCCTCTCTTTCGCGATCAATCCCCAAACCGGCTTTCGGCCGGACTTGTTCGCCCGCATCGAAAGGGCGACACTGGAAGGCCGCTGGCAGGGTGCGCGACTTGGACAGGATCCCATAGTGCTCGCAAAGGACTATATCGACACCTACGCACACATGCAGATCGATCTCGTCGAGCTTGCGCGGAACTACCAACCGCGAAACGTCGGCATCGTGCTGATCTACGATAACCTCAATCCGATCGAGGCGACCTTCTGCGGCGACCTTGCAGATATTGATTTCATTCTGCACGTCCCGGTGCCGCTTGGTCTAAACCACTTCGATGGAGCAACGAAAATCCTCCTCAACGAATTGTGGCCGATCTTCGATCAAGCTCTGCCTTTCCCCAAATTGGACAATGCAGATGGGGAGCTGCGCGCCCTGACATGAAGCCGCCTTCGACACATACAAATCTGTTCCTGTGACAGCACGCTTCACCCCTCCCCAATTCCGCTGCAATCTCCCGTTTAAACCCTCTCCCATCACATCCTTCTTGGCCGGGAGAAAAGCCTCAATGTCGAAACTACGCGTCGCCGTTCTGTTTGGCGGTCAGTCCAGCGAGCATGAGGTTTCCGTCATGTCGGCCCGCAATGTCGTCAAGGCGATCGATGGCGGCAGATATGAGATCGTGCCGATCCTGATCGATCGCGGCGGGCGCTGGCTGCTGGTGGAGGAAAAGGGCGGCGCGCTGCCGGAGCCGATTGCCTATGAGGGCCGGCAAGTCTGCCTGGTTCCGGGCGGCAAGGGCCGGCTGCTGGCGCTGGAAGGAACTAGTGCGCGTGAGTTGCCTGCGGTCGATGTGCTGTTTCCGGTGCTGCATGGGCTGAACGGCGAGGATGGCTCCATTCAGGGCCTGGCCCAGATCGTCGGCCTGCCCCTCGTCGGCTGCGGCATTCTGGGCTCGGCCAATGCGATCGACAAGGATATGGCAAAGCGCCTGCTGCGTGAGGCCGGCCTGCCGGTGGCGCGTTCCCTAACGCTGACGCGCGGCGAAAAGCCCGATTTCGATGAGATCGCCGCCACCCTCGGCTCGCCCATCTTCGTCAAACCCACGCGCCAGGGCTCGTCGGTCGGGGTCAGCAAGGCGCAGGATGCTGCAGCGTTCGAGACAGCGCTTGCCGAGGCCTTCCGGCATGACCGCAGGGTGCTGGTGGAAGAATTCGTGCGCGCCCGCGAGATCGAATATGCCGTGCTGGAGCAGCCGGATGGCACGCTCTTCGTCTCCGTGCCGGGCGAGATCGCGACATCGGCAACGTACGAGCTTTACTCCTACGAGGCGAAATATCTCGATCAGAACGGCGCAGTCGTCACCGTGCCGGCGGATATTCCGGCCGAGGCCGCAAAGGCGCTGAAGCGCATGGCAGCGGACGGTTTTCGCGCGCTCGGATGCGAAGGGCTGGCGCGCGTCGATTTCTTTCTGCGGCCGGATGGCAGCGCCGTCATCAACGAGATCAACACCATGCCCGGCTTCACAAATATCAGCATGTATCCCAAGGCCATGGGTGCCTCGGGCATTTCCTATCCCGAACTCATCAGCCGGCTGATCGAGCACGGGCTGGCGCGGGCGCGGCAGGGGTAATCCAAAGGGGCGGCTGGCTTCGATGCCGCCGCCGTCAGACCTTCTCTGTCTTTTTGGTCTTGACCTTCGGCTCGACAGGCGCATCCGGCGTCGGTGCCAAAAGCTTTCTCAGCGAGGCGATCTTGTCCTTCACCAGCGGGCGGAATCGGCTGGCGCGATAGGGCATGTCGGCGGCGCCATAGCCTTCCGGACCGTCATCATTGCCGCGATGGATCTCCTCCAGCTTCACGCCGATGAAGGTGCCGTCGACATAATGCGTGTATTCGCCGACCCAACGGATGGTGTAGATCGTCCCCTTGCGGATCAGCTGATCGATGCTGACATGCTTGAATTTGTCATCGATGCAGACGACCTTCTGGCCCACATGGAAATCGTAGCTCACCCTGCCCTCCTTAAAGCGACGAAATATTATGGCCCCTGCCGCTACGGCAGGAACATGGCCAGATATCGGCAAACCCGGTGCGCTTCACTCTCCAGAGCAAATCATCCGGGAAGTGAAGTTCACCTGCCGCTGAGAAAGGCTGCGTCCATTGCCGGTGGCCGGCCGAACAATTTGCGGTATTCGCGCGTAAACTGCGTCTGGCTGTCATAGCCGACCTCAAATCCGATCTCTCTTGCATTGCCCTCGCGAAGAAGCAGCCTTCGACGCGCCTCCTGCAGCCGGATGAGTGCCCGATATTGCAATGGCGTCATCAATGTCACGGCCTTGAAATGCCGATGCAGGGATGTGGGGCTCATTCCCGCTATATCAGCCAGCTTGCCGATGCTCATGGCTTCCGCGAAATGGCCCTTGATCCAGTCGGTGACGCGGCCAATCTGCGCCAGATTCGTTCCGTGCGTGGCAAGCTGCCGTAGCATCGGCCCGAGCTCGCC
Organism: Rhizobium sp. 11515TR; assembly: GCF_002277895.1. Classification (NCBI taxonomy): domain Bacteria; kingdom Pseudomonadati; phylum Pseudomonadota; class Alphaproteobacteria; order Hyphomicrobiales; family Rhizobiaceae; genus Rhizobium; species Rhizobium sp. 11515TR. The sequence goes on from NZ_CP022998.1 coordinate 3,825,835, forward strand.
GCGCAGCAGTCGGTAGTAAAGTTCAAGCTTGGCAAGCTTTGCCATCATCTCGATATCGTCAGGCGCATCCAGGCAGGAGACAAGGCGCAATGCGGCGCTCACAATCTCCGGCGCCTGCTGCGACACCGCAATTCCGGTGTGATCGCGAGGATCCGCCGCGTGGGCAACCGGAGCCTCCGCAAGAAGCTTTGCGATTTCCTCCCTCTCCAGTTCGAAGGAGAGCGCCAGGTGCGGGCTGGCAGGATCGGCCTGTTCAATCCGCGCAGACACCGGCAGATTGACCGTCGCGATGAAATATTGCGAGGAATCGACACTGAAAACGCGCTCCCCGAGCCGGATCGTCTTCCTTCCCTGCAATACCATGCAGATCCTCGGGCTGTAGACGGCGTCCGTCGGCAGCGTCGGCTGATCGACCCTATAAAGCGTCAGCCCCTGCACCTCCGTCATCTGCTTCTGAACGACAGCGTGGCGGCTGATCAGCTCTCGCAGCTGCATCGACGGTTCCATAAATCCGGCTTTCGATGATGGCGGCATTTCCCGCCCATCATATCGCCAACAGGCAAAATTGGAAGGATCGTATGAAACTCTGGTCCTTCTACCCTAACGCTTGGATGCCGGCCGCTCCTAGATTTGCTCAAGGCGACCCTTCGACAGAAGGCCGCCAAAACCCGCAAAAGAAGGAGCAGAACATGAGCGACACACCCATTTGGTTTATCACCGGATCATCTGCAGGCCTGGGTTTTGAGCTTGCAAAATCCGTACTCGAGCGGGGCTGGCGAGCCGTTCTGACGGCAAGGCAGCCTGAGCAGCTGGAGGCTCTGGTCGCCAAGCACCAAGGGCGCGCCCTGGCGCTCCGCCTCGACGTCACCGACATCTCCACGATCCGCACGGCAGTGGCCGATGCCATCACTGCCTTTGGCAGGATCGACGTGCTCGTCAACAATGCCGGCTATGGTTATCTCGCAGCCATCGAGGAAGGCGACGATGAAGGCATACGCAAACAGTTCGAAACGAATCTGTTCGGTCTCATCAATGTCACCAAGGAAGTATTGCCCGGCATGCGCGCCCGCAGAAAGGGCCATATCGTCAATATCTCGTCCTTGGGCGGCCTCGTCGCATTCGCCGCGACAGGCTATTATCACGCGACGAAATTTGCCGTGGAAGCGATCTCGGAATCTCTCTCATACGAGGTTGCACCACTCGGCTTGAAGGTGACGATCGTCGAGCCCGGGGCGTTTCGCACCAATTGGGCCGGAAGCTCGATGGTCGAATCTCCGATCCAGATCGAGGACTATGACGACACCGCCGGAAAACGCCGCCAATCCACGAAAGCTTCCTCCGGCAATCAGCCCGGCGATCCCGCACGTGCCGCAGCCGCCATCATAAAGGCGGTCGAAGCCGAGGTGCCACCGCTTCGATTGCTGCTGGGCGCTCCGGCCCTCGATATCGCCTACAAGCGCCTCGAGGCGCTGAAAGCGAACTTCGATGCCTGGAAAGATGTTACGCTGAGCGCCGACTTTCCTGATTTCCGGAAGAACTGATTTCCTCGCAGGCGCGAGCATCGGGCACCGTCGTTGACGGCACCCGATTACGCGCCTGCGAGGCCACGACGAAAGTCACAGTACCCATCCAATGAAACGTTTGGGCAACCGCATATGGAGCGCAACGGTACGGCATGTCCCTTCTCCCCTCGGGGAGAAGGTGGCCCGAAGGGTCGGATGAGGGGGGACCGGTTTGCTTCATGGACTTTCGTGCTCTTGGCAAGCACCCCCTCATCCGCCTGACGGCACCTTCTCCCCGCTGGGGAGAAGGAGTTGCGCAGCAATACTCTCATGTCATATGCGGCCGCCTTATATGAATCGGTGACAAAGCAACCCGTTGACATCCTTCATAGAAGACTGAAGATGGCGCTTCGCTCAAGCAGCGTTAAGGCTTGTTTTTCGTATCGATATTCCATATCCGCAAGGCCCGCTGAAGGCTCGTTGAGTTCATGCCCACCCTCCGCCTCATCGCCGACGACTTGACCGGCGCGCTCGATACCGCCGTCGAATTCGTAGGTGTCTACGGGCCAATCGCGGTGGAGCGCAGCGATGCGCTTTCCGCGATCCTGCCGGATTGTCTCGCGATCGACAGCGGCACTCGCGAGAAGACGGCGACCGAAGCAGAGGTGATCGTCGGCGGCATCGCGCCGCTGCTGGAGGGCGCCGATCTCGCCTTCAAGAAGGTGGACAGCCTGTTTCGCGGCCCCTGGGCGGTGGAGCTTGCGGCCTGCTTCCGGCTCGGCCACTGGCGCCATTGCATCCTCGCGCCGGCCTTTCCGCATCACGGGCGGCACACACGCGGCGGACGGCAGGTGCTTTATGCCGGCAAGGACGCCTGGCGCGATGTCAGCGGCGATATCGCAGCGCATTTGCGCGCCGAGGGTTTGCCGGCCTTCAACACGCCACTCGATGGGCTCGAAGGCAAGCCCATTCCGGATGGCATCCATATTTTCGATGCGCATACGGATGACGATCTCGATGCCATCATCGCATGGGTCTCATCTGAGCTGAAGGAGCCGGTCCTCTGGAGCGGCACCGGCGGTCTTGCCCGCGCTCTGGCGCGCAACATCGAGCTGGCAACCCATCGCCAGGCCCGCATCAAAAACAACCAAGCCGAGCGCCACCAGATGGCCTCCGTCCCCATCTCGCGCAAGCTGCAAAGGCCCGTGCTTGGGCTGTTCGGCTCGGACCAGCCGATCACGCTGGCGCAGCTCCAAGCCTGTGGCCCCAATTGGCTGAAGCTTGCGGAAGGGGCCGATGCCGACGCCATCCATCATCAAATCCGGCAAAGCGGCGTCGTCATGGTCAGCCTCGACCTGCCGACGGGCCTTGAGCGCGACGATGCAGCCAGACGCATCGCGACGAGCTTCGGCGGCATGGCCAAGGCACTGCCCGCCCCAGGGACATTGATCGTCGCCGGTGGCGAGACCCTGCGCAATCTCTGCTCGGCGCTCGACGTGTCAGCCCTCAGCATCACCGGCCAGGCAGCACCCGGCCTGCCCCGCTCGACGATCGTCGGCGGCCCTTGGCAAGGCACAACAGTCATCTCAAAGTCGGGCGCATTCGGCGGCCCGACCCTATGGCGCGATCTCTTGAGTGAAAACGGGCTGATTGCCGGAGGAGAAGAACCATGACGCAGCATCTGGCGATCACCATGGGCGACCCCGCCGGCATCGGCCCGGAAATCATCGTCAAGAGTGCCGCCCGCTTAAAGGACAGGCTCAACGAAGGTAAGTTAAAACTAACCATCATCGGCAGCGGCCCTGCCCTGCGGCTTGCCGAGCAACAGCTTGGCCTCGATATCGAGATTCCAGAGACTGAGATGGAGGAGGCCGACTGGCCGAACCTGTGCTTCATCCAGGCCGATGCCGAAGGAGAACCGATCCTGCCGGGCCGGCTTTCTGCAGACGGTGGACGTATGGCGTTCAAGGCGATCGAAAAGGGCGTTCAGCTCGCGCTATCGGGCAAGGTCGGCGGCATCGTCACCGCACCGCTCAACAAGGAAGCCCTCAACAAGGCCGGCTTCCACTATGCCGGCCATACCGAACTTTTAGCCGAACTGACAGGCGCGCGCGGCTCGGTGATGATGCTCGCCCATGGCAATATGCGTGTGAGCCACGTCACCACCCATGTCGCGCTGGAGGATGTGCCGAAGCGGCTTACGCCAGAGCGGCTGCGGCTCGTGATCGATCTGACCGACAAGGCGCTCAAGAATCTCGGCATCGCCAGCCCGAAGATCGCCGTGGCAGCGCTCAATCCGCATGCCGGCGAAGGCGGGCTCTTCGGCCGGCAGGATATCGATATTTCCGCGCCGACCATTGCCGAGGCGCTGTCCGATGGGCTCGATATCGTCGGCCCCGTTCCCGGCGATACTGTTTTCGTCAAGCTGCGCGCCGGCCAGTATGACGCCGTCATCGCCATGTATCACGATCAGGGCCATATCCCTGTGAAGTTGCTGGGTTTCGAGATCGATCCCGCGACGGGCAAATGGATGGATCTATCCGGCGTCAACATCACCCTCGGCCTGCCGATCGTGCGCACCTCGGTCGACCACGGCACCGCCTTCGACATCGCCGGCAAGGGCATCGCCAATGAACGCAGCCTGATCGAGGCGATCGAATTCGCCGAGAGGTTGGCGGCAGACCGTTAAGGCACTCCAGAAACCTCGGCAAAGAGCTGTTCGGTCCGTTCGGCGAGCAGCGCAAGGAAAGCCTTCGTCCTCGCCGCAGGACGCGGCCCCGGCGGATAGATAGCATGGACGTCCACCCGCCTGAACTCATAGGAAGGAAGTACGGGAACGAGCCTTCCTTCGGCGATTTCCTTGCCACAGACGGCCGCAAACAATGCGCCTATCCCCCGCTCCGCCAGCACCGCCTCCATCAGCGGCCTCCAATGATTGACGCGCCATTTGGTATGGATGAGTGGTTCCACTGGCTTGCCGTTGGGACCGATCAGATGCAACCGCTCGTCTGCCGCGAAACCGGCAACCCTAATGAACGGATGTGCCGCAAGCTCCGCCGGTTCACGCGGCAGCCCATTTCGTTCGATATAGCCAGGAGCAGCCAGCAGAAGCCGTCGCATCGTCCCAAGCCGGCGGGCAATGAAATTGCCGCTGCCGATCTCACCGATACGGATGGAGAGATCCACGCCTTCGGTCATCGGATCGACGAAGCGATCATTCAAGGTCATGTCTATCGCCAGGGCCGGGTGCAATCTCTGGAATTCGACCAGCAGCCGGGGCAAAGTCATCTCGCCAAGCCCATGCGGTGCCGCGATCCGAAAGGTTCCGGTCAGTGACGTTTCGGCCGATGCGACCGAAGCCTCGGCTTCCTCGGCAGCTTCGATGGCGCGCTTGGCGTAGTCGTAGAAGCGCGCGCCGGCATCGGTTGCCTGCACCGAGCGGGTCGTCCGGTAGAGGAGTCGCGCGCCCAGATGCTTCTCCAGTTTCTCGACGCGCTCGCTGACGGTGGGTTGACCGAGGCCAAGATCGCGCGCAGCGGCCGAAAGGCTGCCACGTTCGATGACACGAGTGAAGATGCGCATGGCGGAAAGCATATCCATGTCAGTATTCTATCGTCTTTTACGATAAATGACATCGCTATTCGCTTCCTTCCAAAGCATATGCCGATCAACGATCTTCAGGTCGGTCAACAATTCAATCGGAGAACCAGTCTTGCAGACCAGCAACATTCAAACGGGCAATACAGAGCCCCCATCGTTTCACGGTCAGAACATCGTCATCATCGGCGGCTCTTCGGGGATCGGCCTGGCAACCGCCAGGCAGGCCAAGCACGCCGGCGCAAACCTCTTTCTATTATCCCGCAACCCTGAGCGTCTCCGCGATGCCGCCGAAGCGATCGGCGGCGCAACCCAGATCGTTGCGGATATCGCAGCCCCGCAGCCGTCGTTATTCGCCGAGATCGACAGGATCGATCATCTGCTGATCACGGCGGGGACTGTGCACCTGCAATCGCTTAAGGATCAGTCGGAAGCGGATCTCCTGAAGGTCGTCAGCGAGCGCCTGATCGGCCCCTTGCTCGCCATCAAAGCCGCTCTTCCCCTTCTTCATGCCAAAAGCTCGATTACCATGACCTCCGGGCAATTCGCCTCGCGCCCCGCCGCCATCGGTGCCGTCGTGGCAGCTGCGGTCGCTGCCGTCGAGAGCACGGTACGCGCCCTCGCGCTCGAATTATCGCCGATGCGCATCAACGCGGTTTCGCCGGGGTGGGTGGATACGCCCCTGCTCGACGGATTGATGGGTGAGGCGAAGCGGCAGGTCCTCGAACAAACCGCCTCGACCTTGCCCAGCCGCAATATCGGCAGGCCCGAGGATATCGCCCAAGCGATCCTCTTCCTGATGGCGAACCGCTTCGTAACAGGAGAAGTCCTGCATATCGATGGAGGCGGCCGCTTGGTCTAGCTGCTCGGTAGCCGGCAAGAATTCGAAAGAATTTCTGCCACCCTGTCGGCCTTGCCGCTCCTCTTTCGTCCTTGGGGCATCCAACGAGAGAGGAGCATCCAATGTCCAAGATTGCCCCATGCCTGTGGTTTGCGCGGGAAGCCGAGGAAGCTGCGAATTTCTATGTCTCGCTCTTCCCGGATTCCCGGATCGATCACGTGCAGAAGAACATTGTCGACATGCCCTCCGGCAAGTCCGATGAGGTTCTGGTCGTTACTTTCACACTTGCCGGCCAGCGCTTCATGGCACTGAACGGCGGCGACCGCATCGAATACAATCATGCGATCTCGCTGGAGGTGGATTGCGCCGACCAGGCTGAGGTCGACCGCCTATGGGACGGCCTTGTCGATGGCGGCACGCCGGTGCATTGCGGTTGGGTGACGGATCGCTACGGTGTCTACTGGCAGGTCGTGCCGGCAGTGCTCCGCAAATATATCGCCGATCCGGATCCGGCAAAGGCCGCCCGTGTCATGCGAGCCTGGATGGGCATGGTCAAGCTCGACATTGCCGGGCTCGAAGCCGCCTATCGCGGCTGAGCATCATAACCATTCGGCAGGTTGTATGAGCCGCGACCTCCGAAAAATGATGCTGAATCTCTCTGAAAATTCAATGGTTCAGACCAATGCCTGTGCCCGTAAGACTTGCGGCAGATCGAAGCTTGGAATACCGTCCATATAGGCCCGCTGAAGGCGGAGTTCCCGGCACGATGTCAAACAATTGGACTGTTGCGGCCGTTCAGGCGCGACCCGGCAGGAAACGGTCGATTTCATGCAGCATCAACGAGACCGTATCGATCTCACCGGACGTGATTACACAGCAATCTATGCCCTGAGCGACATCCATGGCTGCCACGACGAGATGGCGGAGGCTGAAAGGCGTATCATTGCCGACGCTCGCAGCCTTCCCGGCCGAAAGCTTCTGCTGTTTCTCGGCGATTATGTCGATCGCGGCCCGCGCTCCAGTGACGTGCTGGCCCATCTCAGCGCACCGCCACCGGAAGGCTTTGACCGCTACGCGCTTTGCGGCAATCACGACGATGTCTTCCTGCGCTTTCTCGATGATCCCGATACCAACGTCCATTGGCTCGAATTCGGCGCGCTGCCGACGCTCGCCTCCTATGGCATCGATGCCAGACACATTCTTTTCGACCTTGGCTATAGCGTCCAGCAATTGCGCGACATGACGCTTAGCGCCATGCCGCCAGCGCATATCGATCTGCTGCGTTCTTTGGCGGTTGCCGTCACGTTCGGCTCGACGCTCTTCGTCCATGCCGGCATCAAGCCCGGCATTCCCTTAAGTTATCAGACGGATGAAGACCTGATGTGGATCCGCGAACCCTTCCTGTCGGAGGGGCCGCAATTGCCGCTTCTGGTGGTCCACGGTCACACACCGCATTCGCGCCCTACTTTCGGCTCGAGCCGCATCGGCATCGACACGGCAGTCTCCATGGGCGGAAGCCTCACGATCCTCAAGATTGCCGATGGCAGGCCGACGATCCTGCCATCGATCTGAGCGGTTCAAACAAATATCCTGGCTCGAAGCCGGGATATTTGTTTCTTTCAGACATCTTACTCCGCCGCCACGGCCGGCGGCAGCTGAATCGTATTCCGCTCCTCCTCGTCGGCCTGCTCCTTGGCCGGCGGCTCCGCCGACTTGCTCTTCGGCTCGCGGCCGAAGAACAGGGCGTAGCCAGCGGGCAGCACGAAGATCGTCAGCACGGTCGCAACCAGAATGCCGCCCATCATGGCGTAAGCAAGCGGACCCCAGAAGACGCCGCGCGAGATCGGGATCAGCGCCAGCACGGCCGTCAGCGCCGTCAGCATGATCGGCCGGAAACGACGTACGGCCGAGCCAATGATCGCTTCCTTCCTGTCCATGCCCGCCGCGATATCCTGATCGATCTGGTCGACGAGGATGATCGAGTTGCGGATGATGATGCCGAGCAGAGCGATAACGCCGAGGATCGCGACGAAGCCAAAGGGTGCACCGCTGATCAGGAGGGCGCCCGCCGCACCGATGATGCCGAGCGGGCCGGTCGCCAGCACCAGCATCGCCTTGCCGAAGTGCTGCAGCTGCGCCATCAGGAGCACGACGATGATGACGAGCATGATCGGCGCCTTGGCGGCGATCGAGGCCTGGCTTTCGGCACTGTCCTCGGCGCCGCCCTGGATCTCGATCTTGTAGCCAGCCGGCAGGCTGTTCCTCAGATCAGCCATGTCGTTGTAGAGCTTGGCCGTCACATCGTTCGACTGCACATTGTCGGGCAAGGTTGCCCGCACGCTGATAGTCGGCAGACGGTCACGGCGCCATTCGATGCTCTGTTCCATGACAGGCACGATCTTGGCAACCTGCGATAGCGGCACAAACCCACCGGAGTCTGTCGGAATATAGACCGAGTTTACCGAGGTCAGCAGATGACGGCTTTCCTCCGGCTCGCGAGCAACGATCCCGACGGTTTCCTCGCCTTCGCGATAATTGTCGAGGGTGACGCCGGACATCGAGGCCTGCAGCATCTGGCGGATGCGCTGAGAGGTGACGCCGAGAGCGCGGGCACGGTCCTGATCGATCACCAGCTTCATGGCCGGCACCGGCTCGAGCCAGTCGTCATGGATGGCGCCGAGCAGCGGGTTTTGGGTAAAGCGCTGCTTCACCTCGTCGGCAATACGGCGAACCTCCTGCCGGTCAGGCCCCATGACGCGCAGCTGCACGGGCCAGCCGGTGGGCGGACCGAGGAACAGGCGGTCGACCTTGCCACGGACGGAGGGGAAATCTGCTGCCAGGATGCCACGCATCTTGGTGATCAGCCGCTCGCGGGCCGACTCGTCCTTGGCCATGACCAGCATCTGGGCATAGTTCGGATTGGTGAGCTGCTGATCGAGCGGCAGGAAGAAGCGCGGCGCACCTTGGCCGACATAGGTGGCGATGAAACGCTTGTCCGGATCGTCGGCCATGCGGGCTTCCAAGGCCTGTGCCTGACGCTCGACCTCTTTGATGCTGGTGCCTTCGGGCAGCCAGAGATCGACCAGGATTTCCGGACGCGACGACTGCGGGAAGAAGTTCTGCGGAATGAACTGGAACGACCAGAGACTGCCGACGAAGGCGGCAAGCGTCAGGAACAGAACGATGACGCGATGGCGCACGGCCCAGGTGACCGACGACCGCAGGCGGCGATAGAAGCGCGTGTCGAACACATCATGATGCTCGCCGGCATGGTGGCGCTGCTTGAGGATCATATAGCCAAGCCATGGCGTGAAATAGACGGCCACGAACCAGGAGACGACGAGCGCGATGCCGACGACATAGAACAGCGTGCGGACATATTCGCCGGCCGTCGATGCAGCAAAGCCCACAGGAATAAAGCCGGCTGTTGTAATCAGCGTGCCCGTCAGCATCGGGAAGGCAGTCGAGGAATAGGCGAAGCTGGCGGCATCGAGCTTTACCAGCCCCTCCTCCAGCTTGCGCTCCATGAGTTCGACCACGATCATGGCGTCGTCGACCAGCAGGCCGAGCGCGATGATGAGGGCGCCGAGCGAAATCCGCTGCAGGTCGATGCCGAACTCGTACATGATGGCGAAGGTCGCGGCCAGCACCAGCGGAATCGCGATGGCGATCACGAGGCCGGAACGCCAGCCGATCGACAGGAACGAGACGATCAGCACGATGACGAGAGCTTCGCCCAGCGCATGCATGAATTCGCTAATTGCGTCGGTGACGACATCAGGCTGGTTGGCGATCTGATCGACCTGAACGCCGATCGGCAGCGAAGCCTCGAATCGCTTGTAGGTTTCCTCAACCGATTTGCCGACATCGGTCACCTTGAAGCCTGGAGCCATGACGACGCCGAGCTGCACGCTCGGATGGCCGTTGAAGAGGAACTTGGCGGTATAGGGGTCTTGTAGCCCAGCGGTGACGGTAGCGATATCGCCGAGACGGGTCACCTGGCCGCCGGCATTGAGCCGCAGGTTCTTGATATCCTCGATCCTGTTGACGTCACCCTCGACCGAGATGCGCACCGAGCGGGTGCTGGTATCGACATTACCGGCCGGATCGACATTGTTCTGGCCGACAACGGCGTTCTTCAAATCGGTGAGCGTCAATCCGCGCTCGGCCAGAGCCTTGGAGGAGACGTCGATATAGATCTGCTCCGCCTGATCGCCGATGATGGTGGCCTTCTCGACGCCGGGCGTCGAAAGCAGCATATCACGGGCCTGGATGGCGAATTTCTTCAGCTCCGGATAGCTATAGCCGTCGCCGCTGATCGAATGCAGCGTGATGAAGGTATCGCCGAATTCATCGTTGAAATAAGGGCCGAGCAGGCCGGACGGCAGCTCGTTGCCGATATCGCCGACCTTCTTGCGGATCTGGTAGAAGGCGTCCTTCACCTCGGCTGTGTTGGTGTCGCCCTTGATCTGGATGGTGGTGATGGCAAAGCCGGCGCGGGTATAGGATTTGACCCAATCGAGATGCGGCGTTTCCTGCAACTTGCGCTCGATCTTGTTGACCACCTGGTCTTCCATGTCCTGCAGCGAGGCGCCGGGCCAGACGGTCTGCACGACCATGACGCGGAAGGTGAAATCCGGATCTTCCTTCTGACCCATATGGGTCAGGCCGAGCGCGCCGGCGATGATGATTAGCCCGAACAGAAAACGAGCGATACTGGGATGAGCGATCGCCCAGCGCGACAGGTTGAAGCGCTTCCTCTCGCCGGAGGTGCTGTTGATGGACATGGTGTCGTCCCTTCGATCCGGATCAGCGTACGATATCCGCCGAGGCGGCTTTGGTTTCAGCGGAGGCTTGCTGGGTTGTGGCACCAGAAAGCTTGACCTTCATGTTTTCGCTCATGAACTGAGTGCCGGCTGCAACGACGACATCGCCGGTCTTGAGGCCATCGGCCACACGCACGCCGTCATCGGAAAAGTCCGCGACCTTGATGGCGCGGGAATGCACGGTGCCGGCACTGCGATCGACCAGCCAGACGATCTGCTGCCCATCCCTCTGCGCGAGCGCGCTCAGCGGAATGGAAACAAAAGGCTGCGTATTGTCGGCAAGCGCCTCGATCGTTGCAGTCATGCCAAGGAGAACGCGCGGATCGTTCGGCACGCTTACACGCACCGCGAAGGTGCGCGACTGATCGGCGCTTCCGGAGACTTCCCGCACCTTTCCATTGAGCACGAGGGCCGCGTCGGACCAGAAGCGCGCCTTGACGTCCTTGCCGACTTTGAACTGGGCGATGTCCATTTCCGGGACAGCGACCTGCACTTCCTTCTCGCCATCGACGGCAACGGTGATGACAGGTGTGCCGGAACTGACCACCTGGCCGACATCGGCATTGATTGCGGTCACGATACCGTTCATGTCGGAGGTCAGGTCGGCATAGGCGACCTGGTTCTTGGCTTCGGTCAGAGCCGAGACAGCAGAATCCCGGGTCGAGACGGCCTGCTCATAGGAAAGCTCCGCCTGCTCGAGCTGCGACTTGGAAGTGACGTTTTTGTCGAAGAGCGTCTGAGCACGCGTGCGGGCAAGCTCGGTCGTCTGCACCTGCTTTTCGGCCGCATCCAGATCGGCCTGCGAACGGCGCACGGCAAGAACATAATCGGTCGCGTCCATACGGGCGATCACATCGCCGGGCTTTACCCTCTGGCCGATATCCACCTTGCGCTCGACGATCTTGCCGTTGACGCGAAAGCCAAGATTCATTTCCGTCCGCGCACGAACGGCGCCGGAATAGTCGAGCTTGCGTGTTGTATCAGCCTGGGCGATTTCAACGACCTTGACCGGCCGGATCACCTCCGCCGTCTCCTCTTTCTTCTCATTGCAGCCCGTAAGCCCAAGCCCCAAGGCTGCAAGTAGAACCGCACCGGCAGCGGCCCGTAGAGTGTTGGTCGTCAGCGAAACCATGTCGCTCTCCTAAAATCGAACAAAAAGTGGAAACACGCCGGCCATCCGGTGCGCGCATTGCTATTTCTTCAAAGCCCTGATGACGAACGCGATGATGTCTTCGGGATCTGCCTGGTAGGACTTGGCAAGGCACTGTGCCACCATCTGCGGATGACAGAGGTCGACAGTCGCAGCAGCGAAGCATTTGGCTGCAAGATGCGGGTCCTGTTCGGCGAATTCGCCGGCAGCAATCCCCTCGGCGATGATTTCGGCGACCAGTGCCTGCATGCGCTCGATATGCTTTTCGATGACGTGCCAATCGCGCTCGATGGCGACAACGACCATCTCGTGAACCTTCTGCTCGTCAAGCATGGTCTCCAATATCATTTTGTACTGGGAAAGCGCATAGGCCCGCAGCCGCTCGGTTGCGCTAAGCGGCAGATTACGGTTGGCGAGGGCCATCTGATAGCTCTGACCGAGCATGCGCCCACAAAGAGCCTGGTGGATTTCAGTCTTGGAGCCGAAGAACCGGTAGATATTTGCTGTCGACATGCCGAGATCCCGGGCGATATCGGCGACGTTCGTCTTGCTGTAGCCATAGTGGCGAAACAGCTTTTCGGCGGCGTCGAGGATGCGCGTGATGTTTTCCTGGCGGGCAGGATCGGCGCTAACGTCGGAAAGATCGAGCATGAGCAGGCCTGATGGTTTACGAGTGACGATTTTCAATTTTCGTCACTCGTAAACCATCAGAGCGCCGATGTCAATGAAACCGACCACAACTTGGGCGGCTTTTAGATGCTATTCAATAAACCGAGAATGCGCCGAACTACTTGAAGCAAGAGTTAAACGATCGACAACGGCCTCGCGGAACGAGGCCGAAAGTGTCCGAAATTTTATCGCGGCGCCGCCGCTGAGTTGTCAGGCGCTCAAGAGTGTCGGATGAAAACGTCGAAGGCTGAAAAAGCCGACGAAGACAATGACCACCAAAAGCGCCACCTGCGCCGCGAGAATCGGCGGTTCGTTTCCGGTGGGTGCCAGCGCATTGAGCGCCGGTATCTTCTGGAACGATTGAATGATGAGCACCAGACAATTGAAGAACAGCAGCACGAGCGCGCCGATCACGAACACGGCGCGCCATATGCCGGCAAGGTGGAATGTGTAACGCGCCAGCGCGGTCGGAATGAAGATCAGCAGACAGATGATGCCGACGATGATTGCTGGCGTCACGCCATGAAAGGTGAACAGAAAACCCGTCAAGCTGGTGAGAGCCGTCGTCAGCATATAGACGAGCGTCGAGCGGTTATGACGGTCGGCGGTGAGAAAGCCGTAGGCTACCACGATGCCACTGATGATGGCGACCAAGCTGATGACGACGTGAATCAAGAGAATTCCAGACATTCGCCCCTCCAAGTGAGCATTGCATTCCGATGGAAATGACAGCCCAATGCCCCGAATGCGGAATATATACGAAACGCGTCGCGCCAGCCAGCGCGACGCGAACGGCCGAGAGACGGCTTAAGCGGCGTGAACTTCCAGCGATATCGGAACGGAAGCAAGCGCCTTGGAAACCGGGCAACCGGCTTTCGCCTTGTTGGCAAGCTCGGTGAAGGTCGCTTCATCGGCGCCAGGCACCTTGCCGGTCAGCGTCAGGTGGATGGCGGTGATGGCGAACCCGCCTTCGACGCTTTCAAGCGTCACCTTGGCCGTCGTCTCCATGCTTTCGGCAGTGAAGCCGGCTTCATTGAGGATCAGCGACAAGGCCATGGTGAAGCAGCCGGCATGCGCCGCGCCGATCAGCTCTTCCGGATTGGTGCCGGCAACGCCTTCGAAGCGGCTGGCAAAACCGTAAGGATAATGATTGAGCGCGCCGCTCTGCGTCGAAATCTGACCCTTGCCGTCCTTCAAGCCACCGGACCATTGAGCCGAACCTGTGCGATTGATCTGCATGTCGTTCTCCTTGTCGTTGAATGAACTTAGGGGAGACGGAACCGTCTCCCGGCGATGATCGGCGGCAAGCGGCTTGGCCGCCTGCATCGTCACCATAGTCCTTCTATCCGTCGAAGACGACGCCGCCGTAACAGCAGCGAGGCCGATTTCGAAAAGCACTGGACGAGGGATTGTTCCCGGACAGCGTTACCAAGGCCTTTTAAATCATCATACAAGCGTATTGCCAATGTATGATGATTCCCGTATTGTCGCATTCGCATAGTCGCGAAGCGCGTAAGGCATCGCCCGCATGGAAGCCCTCTCGTCGAAAGAGAAGGTATTCAGGAAAGCATGCGAAACGGTGCGGAGGAGATAGGGTGGAATCGCTCGAAAGACAGGAGCACGACTCATCGGCTCAGCCTGGCCGCCGTCCGCGCGTGCGCAGAAACGTGACAGCGGCCATCGCGGAAGACATCTGCGCCGAACGCTATCCCTCCGGCTCGACCCTGCCGCGCGAAAACGATCTCTGCGAAATGTACGGCGTCAGCCGCACGGTCATTCGCGAATCCCTCAAGGTGCTGGAGTCCAAGGGCCTCGTGCGCGGCAAGCCGCGCATCGGCACCATGGTCTGCGACAAGGACGACTGGAACATTCTCGACCAGGATGTGCTGGAATGGATGGGGCCCTATATCGCCGATTTCGATATTCTCGGCTCCATCCTTGAAGCGCGCCGCACCATAGAACCCGCGGCCGCAGAATACGCGGCCGAGCGCGCTACGGCTCGCGAAATTGCCGACCTGGAGAGCGCATGGCAGCAGATGCGCGACAGCGGCAATGATCCGGAGGGCTTTACCGAGGCCGACGTGACATTCCACAAGCTGCTGCTCAGCGCCAGCCACAATCAGGTGTTCCGGCGCCTCTCCAGCGCCATGCATGCCGGCCTCAAATATGCGCTTCACGCCTCCAACGTCGCCGCCGACAGCCGTGACGAAGCAATCGCCGTTCACGGCGAACTCGTGGAAGCGCTGCGCCTGCGCGACCGCGATGCGGCGCGCGCCTGCGCTCACCATATGCTCGATCTTGCCGCCCGCGATCTCGCCGTCGAACGACGGCTGGACAAAGGCCGGAAAACAAATCCCGAAACCCCGAGATCTGCGGCCTCGCGCCGCTGACCCAACCCAAAGCCAAACGGAATCATTCCCATGAAAATCACCAAGCTGACGACCTATATCGTTCCCCCGCGCTGGCTGTTCCTGAAGATCGAGACCGATGAAGGCATCGTCGGCTGGGGTGAGCCCGTGGTCGAAGGCCGTGCGCTGACCGTGCAGGCAGCCGTGCACGAGCTGGAAGACTATCTGATCGGCAAGGACCCCTTCCTGATCGAAGATCACTGGAACGTCATGTACCGCGCTGGCTTCTATCGCGGCGGCGCCGTCCACATGTCGGCGCTCGCCGGCATCGACCAGGCGCTATGGGACATCAAGGGCAAGGCGCTGGGACAGCCGATCCATTCGCTGCTCGGCGGCCAGGTGCGCGACAAGATCAAGGTCTATTCCTGGATCGGCGGCGACCGTCCCTCCGACGTCGCCAACAACGCCAAGGACGTGGTCGCCCGCGGCTTCAAGGCGATCAAGCTCAACGGCTGCGAGGAAATGCAGATCGTCGACACCTATGACAAGGTGGAGAAGGCTGTAGAAACCATCGCCACCATCCGCGAGGCGATCGGCCCCTATATCGGCATCGGCGTCGATTTCCACGGCCGCGTCCATCGGCCGATGGCCAAGGTGCTCGCCAAGGAGCTCGAACCCTACAAGCTGCTCTTCATCGAAGAGCCGGTTCTGTCGGAAAACCGCGAGGCGCTGAAGGAAATCGCCAATCATTGCTCGACGCCGATTGCGCTCGGCGAACGCCTCTATTCGCGCTGGGATTTCAAGTCCGTCCTGTCGGACGGCTATGTCGACATTCTGCAGCCCGATCTTTCTCACGCCGGCGGCATCACCGAGTGCCGCAAGATCGCGGCCATGGCCGAGGCCTATGACGTGGCGCTGGCGCCGCATTGCCCGCTTGGCCCGATCGCGCTTGCCGCCTGCCTGCAGGTCGACGCCGTCAGCTACAATGCCTTCATCCAGGAGCAGAGCCTCGGCATCCACTACAACAAGGGCAACGACATCCTCGACTACATCTCCAACAAGGAGGTGTTCCAGTATGCCGACGGCTTCGTTTCGATCCCGCAGGGTCCCGGGCTCGGCATCGAAGTCGACGAAGCCTATGTTATCGAACGCGCCAAGGAAG
Organism: Rhizobium sp. 11515TR; assembly: GCF_002277895.1. Classification (NCBI taxonomy): domain Bacteria; kingdom Pseudomonadati; phylum Pseudomonadota; class Alphaproteobacteria; order Hyphomicrobiales; family Rhizobiaceae; genus Rhizobium; species Rhizobium sp. 11515TR. The sequence continues at coordinate 3,841,930 of NZ_CP022998.1, forward strand.
GCCATCGCTGGCGCAATCCGGTCTGGCGCCACGAGGACGGCAGCGTCGCCGAATGGTAACAATCTAGCCCTCGCCTGAGGGGGTCGAAGATATTCAGACCGAATAAGTAAAGGCCCGACAGCAGCAGATCTGCGCTGTCGGGCCTCTTCTTTAAACCAGTGCTCTCTTGATCCGGCACCTTCCCCTTTGCCGCCGGGCGGCGAATAACGCGGCACATCCGGCATCCCGCTCTCCCAAAAAGTTGCGCCTGCAGTATCGGCGCAGATACTGCAGGCGCGTCATGCGTCTCAACAAGCCCCCAGGGAGACGCATTACCGGAGCATGATCACCAAAGGCGTGGAGTGCCCTTTAGCTCAGACCATGCTCAAGCAGGCAATTTCAAACTACTCCCGCTCGCCGGTGAAGTTCAGCAGCAGCTGGAAGATGTTGACGAAGTTCAGGTAGAGCGACAGGGCACCGAAGACGGCAAGTTTCTGCTGCGATTCCTGATCGTAGTTTTCGGCATACTGTTCCTTGATGTTCTGCGTATCCCAAGCGGTCAGGCCGACGAAGACGACGATACCGATGACCGAGATGGCGAACTGCAGCGCGCTCGAACCCAGGAAGATATTGACGATGCTGGCGATGATCACACCGAACAGGCCCATCATCAGGAACGAGCCGATGTTGGAAAGGTCACGCTTCGTCGTATAGCCGTAGAGGCTGGTCGCGCCGAACATGGTCGCGGCGATGAAGAAGGTGCGCGCGATGCTCGTGCCGGTGAAGACCAGGAAGACCGAGGCCAGCGACAGGCCCATGACCGCACAGAAGGCCCAGAACATCATCTGCGCCGTGCTTGCCGACATCGACTGGATGCGGAACGAGAAGAAGAACACGAAGGCGAGCGGCGCCAGCATGACGACCCACTTCAGCGGGCTCTGGAAAATCGGCACATAGAGCGCCGGCGTCGTGCCGACGATCAGCGCGACAATACCCGTCACGACGAGACCGATACCCATGTAGTTGTAGACGCGCAGCATGTGCCGGCGCAGCCCTTCGTCGAAGAGCGCCTGAGAGCCGGCGGCGGCTCCGTAGCCGTATCGCGGATTGGTCGGGTTCATGGTCGTTCTCCTTTAATCCAAACTAGTAGAGGCTGCGGGCAAGCTTTTCGGCATCGCCGTCGAGCTGACCCGCCTTGCCGTTGCCGATCAGCGCATAGGCGACTTCACCGATCTGCCAATAGGCAGCCTGGACATCGTCACGCTTGATGTGACTGACATCCTGCACGGCGAAATTGCCCGGACGGACGGCAAACAGTGACAAATGTCCGTCTTCGCCGGCATCGACCATCATTTCGACACTCGGACCGAATTCGGACGGATAGATTTGCGCATCGGTGACGCGCCAGTCGCCCGGCAGCTGCGGCAAAATGATTGCCGTCGATGCGCGGATTTCATCCGGATTGTAATTCGCAGCCGCCGATTGCGGCTTGAGCTCCTCGCGCACAGTCGTTGTCTTATAGGCACGCACCGCGTCGTCGACGAAGGCCGGCGGCCGCGTGGACGCACTCACCTCGCTCGCCGTAAAGGCGCCGAAGGATGTATGCGCAACCCAGCCGGTGGTCACCAGCACCGCAATGGCGGCAACTCGCTGGAAGGAGCCCAGCATGCGGCCATAGACCAGCCCGCGCTCCAGCCGCCGCGCGGCCTCACGCGTTTCTGCCCGAACCACATGGCCTTCGCCGGCCAGCGCCATGCGCAGCTCGCCGCGGATGCTCATATCAGCCATCACCTTGGCCGCGATCTCCGGATGCTCCGAGAGATAGGATTCCACCTCGACACGGCGTGCGAGAGTGAGCTCGCCGTCGACATAGGCATCGAGATCGGTATCGATGATCGGATCAACGATTTTCATTGCCGCCTCCCTCGATAAGCCTGAGATGAGAAACCTTGGAGGCTGTCTCCTCGAAACTACGCAGCGTCGCGCGAGCCCGGGCAATGCGGGACATCAGCGTGCCGACGGGAATGCCAAGCGCTGATGCCGCCTCCTGATAGGAGAGATCCTCGATCGCCACCAAATGCAGCGCCTCGCGCTGCTCCTCGGGCAGACTGAAGAAAGCTTCGCGGACTTGGCTCAGGCGAACCGTATGATCCTGCGATGCCGGCAATACCGTTTCGAGATCGACCGCAGCCTCCTCGTGACGGCGGTTCAACGACTTCTTCTGGCGCAGGCGGTCGATATGCACATTGTGCAGGATCGACAACAGCCAGGTGCGCAGATTGCCGTCGCGTCGGAAGGATGCCTTGCGCTCATAGGCCTTGACCAGCGCGTCATGCACCAGATCCTCGGCCTCGTCCGCATTGCGCACGAGCGAGCGGGCATAACGTCTCAGCGAACCGAGCTGCCCCAAAACATCGAATGTGCGTCCTTTGGGTTCCATACACCTATATACGGAAGCACTCCGGATTCTATTCCATCGCTCGACGAATATTTTTGCCGATTTTTTACATCAGCAGGAAATCCTTGGGTTGCGGCAGCGGCGGCAGGTCGGTTTCGCCGAGCGCTTCGCGCAGATTGATCTCGATCGTATCGGCAAGGGCGCCGATGGCGAGCGCGTTGGGGCGATGGCCGAAAGGATCTTCCAATTCGTCGCCCAGCGCATCCAGACCGAAGAAGGTGTAGGCGATGAGGGCAGTCACGAAAGGCGAGCCCCAGCCGAGCGTATCGACATAGCCAAAGGGCAGCAGGAAACAGAAGAGATAGGCGGTGCGATGCAGAAGCAGCGTATAGCCGAAGGGGAGCGGCGTATTGCGCAACCGCTCGCAGGCCGCCTGGGCCGCACCCATCTGACCAATCGTGATATCCAGCATCTGATATTGGATATCCGAAATCCCACCCGATGCTTTCAGCCGCGCGAGATCGGCTGACATGAGGCGCAAGATAAGGTCGGGCCGGTTCTGGGCCGCATAGTAGAATTCCGCCTCGCTTGCGGTCAGCAGGCGCAGCACCTTGCCCTCGTCGCTGCCTTCACGCAGAAGACAGACCAGCGCCTGTGCAAACGCCATGGTCAAACGCAGCAGATTTTTGCGCGTCTCGACGCCAGTCTCCCCTGCACTCTCCAGCACCGACGTCTGCCGGGCGAAGCCGCGTGACACGTTGACGAGCTGTCCCCAATCGCGCCTGCCCTCCCACCAGCGGTCGTAGCAAGCGTTGTTGCGGAAGCCGAGGAAGATCGAAAGCGCGATGCCGAGCAGCGATAGCGCCGAGCCATTGAAAGAAACGATGAGGTTCGGCCGCGCCTCATGGCCCCAGACGATCAGCGCCGACAGCAGAAAGATGGCAATGATCTGCGGCAGGATGCGCCGGATGATCGATCCGCGGACGATGAAGAAAAGCTGGAATAGATTCGGCCGGTCACGGACGATCATGACGAAACGCACTCTCGATGAATGTCTGGTGAGGGAGCAATACACCAGACAAGCCGGGAGTAACGAGCATTTCTTGCAAGGCGGCCCTGACCGGTGGGCATCGCTCATCGATCGGGCAGGCTATCATTTCGCGCTGGCGCTTGCCGTCACCAGAACCGGGTCGGCGCGATAATCCCCAGGGAAGAGATGCTGCAGGTTCTTGATCTTGGGCAGATCGTTGATGACGATATAAGGATAGGTCGGATGGGTCGTCAGGAAATCCTGATGATAGGCCTCCGCCGCATAGAATTGCCGCGCGGGCTCGATCTTGGTGACGATGGCTGTATCGAAGACCTTGGCATGATTGAGCTGCTCGATATATGCCTTGGCAATATCAGCTTGCGACTGGCTGGTTGGGAAGATCGCCGAGCGATATTGCGTCCCGGTATCCGGCCCCTGATGGTTCAGCTCCGTCGGATCATGCGCTACCGAGAAGTAGATCTGCAGCAGGTGTCCGTAGCTGATCTTATGGGGATCGAAGACGATACGCACGGATTCGGCATGGCCGGTATCGCCGCCGCTCACCATTTCATAATGAGCCGCATCCTTGCTGCCGCCCGTATAGCCCGACGTCGCGCTGATGACGCCGTTGACGTGCTGGAAGACGCCCTGAACACCCCAAAAGCAGCCGCCGGCAAGCACCGCTGTCTCCGTATTGGCAGAGGATGTCTTTTCATCCATGCTCGGCGTGGGAATGACGCGTGCATCCTCGGCCGAGGCGCGGCCGACAAATTGCAGCGCAACGCCGCCAAGCAATACCGCGATCGCCGTAAAGCCGGCCAAGCGGGTGACGCGCGCTAAATAAATGCTGATCGTGTCCTTCGATAAAATCTTCATGGTGATTTCCTCTCGACCGCGATTGTAAATGCTACAGTCACAAGGAAATACGGGAAGACGGGCATTTTTGTTACACACGCCCGCGTGCAACACCGAAACGTGAACGCCGGACGCAGCTCAGTAGTGCGGCGGCTTGGTAATGGCCGGTGCGTCGAGCGATTGCTCCTCCAGCGTCAGAAACCGCTCGGTCAGCCTGTCCAGCTTCTGCCTGGTCTGCTCGACCACCTTCCATTGTTCGGCGAGCTGATCGGAAAGCTCCTCGATCGTCTTGGCCTGATAGGCGACCGTTTCCTCAAGTTTGGTGATGCGGCTCTGTTCGTCTGACATGTCTGGTCCCTTTCGCAACGATCTATAGCACCGATACCGCCGCGTACAGTGCTTCCATTTGACACGAAGCGAACAACGGCGCATTTGACGGCGATATGACAAAACTGAAAAACAGCTGAAAAGACCTGTTACCTGACTGACATGCGGGCCTTCTAAAGAGAGCGCATAGACGCGCCCATTTGAAGGCAATCCCTTCCGCAGGCGCACCATTCTGAAGACTTCGGAGAAGCGCCTTGAAGATCATCCAGATCACCGACACGCATTTGAGCCCCAACAAGCCGCATTTCAACGGCAATTGGGAGCCGCTGGCGAAATGGATCAAGGCAAGCGGCGCCGATCTCGTCGTTCATACCGGCGACCTCAGCGTCGATGGCGCCGACAAGGACGAAGATCTCCTTTTTTCCATGGATCTGATGCGGCAGGTCTCCGTGCCGATGCTGATCGTACCCGGCAACCACGATGTGGGCCACCTGCCCGGCTCCTACCAGCCTGTCAATCCGGAGCGGCTGGACCGCTGGCGCCGCCTCGTCGGCCCAGACTATTGGGCGAAGGATATCGACAACTGGCGCCTGATCGGCCTCAACAGCCTGCTGATGGGCTTCGAGGATGCCGAGGAGCAGAAGCAGTTCGACTGGCTGCAGGAAAAGCTCGAAAGCCGTGGCAAGCGCCGCATTGCCCTCTTTGCCCACAAGCCGCTCTTCGTCGATGCGCCCGATGAGGGCGATACCGGCTACTGGAGCGTTCGTCCGGCGCAGCGCCGCCGGCTCTATGATCTGATCGCGGCCCATGACGTAGCTCTCTTCAGCAGCGGCCATCTGCACTGGACCTGGGAAGGCCGCTTCAACGGTACCAACCTCGTCTGGGCACCGCCCGCAGCCTTCATTCTCGGGGAGATCGAACGCGAAATGCCCGGCGAACGCCTGATCGGCGCGGCGATCCACCAGCTTGGCGAGACGGTCTCGACCGAGCTCGTCGCCATTCCCGGCATGACCGCTTACTTCCTCGATGACGTCGTCATGGAAGTCTATCCGCAAGCCGCCCCCAAGGCAAAGGAGCCGACCGAATGAGCGCACTTTCGCTTCGCGGCATCGCCAAATCCTTTGGCGGCAACGCCATCCTCAAGGGCGTTGATCTCGACGTCCAGCCAGGCGAATTCATCGCTCTCGTCGGCCCGTCCGGCTGCGGCAAGAGCACGCTGCTGCGCATCCTCGCCGGCCTTGACCATGCCGACAGCGGCGAAATCGTCCTCGGCGGCAGCGACGTTTCCGGTGTGGCGGCAGCGGATCGCAACATCGCCATGGTCTTCCAGTCCTACGCACTCTATCCGCACCTGACGGCCTCGGAAAACATCGCCGTGCCGCTCGCCATGCGCCGTCTGTCGCGCGTCCAGCGTCTGCCTTTCATCGGCTCGCTGATCCCCGGCCAGCGCGCCGCGCGCGCCGGCATCATCCGCGACGTCCGCGAAATGGCCGTTTCCCTGAAGATCGATCACCTGCTCGACCGCAAGCCCGGCCAGATGTCGGGCGGCCAGCGTCAGCGCGTGGCGCTCGCCCGCGCCATGGTGCGCCGTCCCGCGGTCTTCCTCATGGACGAGCCGCTCTCCAATCTCGATGCCAATCTGCGCGTCCATGCACGCGGTGAGATCGTCGACCTGCACCGCCGCGCCGGCGTGCCGACGGTCTATGTCACTCACGATCAGGCCGAGGCGCTGTCGATGGCCGATCGCGTCGCCGTCATGATCGGCGGCCAGCTGCTGCAGCTCGCCTCTCCCCAGACGATCTATGACGACCCGGCCCATGTCGAGGTGGCGCGCTTTGTCGGTCAGCCGCGCATCAACCTTTTGCCGGCGCTCGCCGAAAAAGGCACCGTCGCCTTCGGCGGCATCCGGCTGGCGCTCGAAGCCAGTACCTTTGCCGGCAGGAACGTGACCCTCGGCATTCGCCCGGAATTCGTGCAGCTCTCCCAGGGCCGTCAGGATGCGCTCGCCGCCCATATCGAGCGCATGGAATTCCTCGGCTCGGAAGTCATCCTGTATGCCAAGCTCGATGCCATCGGCGAAACCATGGTCATCAAGCTCGCACCGGCAGAAGTCGCCGGCCTATCCGCCGGCATGCCGGTTGCGCTGACGCTTGCAGCCGAACAGGCGATGGTCTTTGCCGAGGATGGTCGCCGCCTGCGCGCGAGCCCGACCACCGTCGACGCCACCCGGGAGAAAGCGCATGGCTAGCATTGCCGCCACCTCTCTGCCGATGCGGACGGCTGCGGCGCGCGAACGCAGCGAGGCCTGCACGGCCCTGCTCTTCGCCCTGCCCGCCATCGTCCTGATCGTGCTTTTCATCATTGTGCCGATCGTCGCCGTCGTCGTGCTCGGCTTCACGGATTTCCAGCTCGGCGACAAGAGCCTGCGTTTCGTCGCCTTCGAGAACTACGCGCATCTGCTGCGCGACCGCGCCTTTCAGAAATCTCTTTGGAACACGACGGTCTATACGGCGATCGTCGCACCCGTCTCGATCGTACTCGGCCTCGGCGTCGCGCTGCTGATCGAGAGCGAAGGCATCGGCCGCAGCTTTTTCCGTACGGCCTATTTCCTGCCTGTTGCATCGCTGATCGTGGCGATGGCGACCGTCTGGCAATATCTCTTCCACCCGACGATCGGCCCAATTAACGCATTGCTTGGCGAGATCGGCGTGCGCGGCCCGAATTGGCTCGGCGCGTCTGCAACCGCCCTCTACAGCCTGTCGATCATCGGCGTATGGCAGTCGGTCGGCTTCAACATGGTGCTGTTCCTTGCCGGCCTTACCGCCATTCCGCGAGAACTCTATGCCGCAGCTGAAGTGGATGGTGCAAAGTCGTCATTCGACCGTTTCTGGCTCGTTACCTGGCCGATGCTGGGGCCGACGACGCTCTTCGTGACCACCATCAGCATCATCAATGCCGTGAAGGTGTTCGATACCGTGAAGGCCCTGACCGACGGCGGCCCGAACCATGCCTCGGAAGTCCTGCTCTTCACCATCTACCAGGAGGGCTTCGTCTATCTCCGCGTCGGCTATGCCTCGGCGATGACCACAGTGTTTCTCGCCATCCTCGTGGTGCTGACCTTCCTGCAATATCGCGTCCAAGACCGGCAGGTGCATTACACATGACCTCGACAGGCTTCACTCCCGGCCGCATCCTGCGCCTCTTGCTGCTGATCATCGGCTCGCTCATCTTCCTCGCGCCCTACATCTTCATGATCTCCACCGCCGGCAAGGCGCAGGACGATATCTTCACCTCCGCCCTGACGCTGATCCCGACGCACTTCTTTTACGTCGAGAACATCGCCAAGGCGCTGAGCAAGGTTTCGATGGGCACGCTGCTGTTCAACGGCGTCCTCGTCTGCGGCCTGATCTTCTTCTTCCAGGTGCTGATCGCAATCCCCTGCGCCTATGCCATGGCGAAGCTGAAGTTCCCGGCGGCGCGCACCATGATGGTGCTGGTCATGCTCGGCCTGCTGGTCCCGATCCATGCGACGGCACTGCCGCTCTATGTCGGCTTCAACAGCCTGTCGCTCCTGAACAGCTACGCCGCCCTGGTCGCGCCCTTCTCGATCTCGGTCTTCGCGATCTTCATGTTCCTGCAGTTCTTCCGCTCCATGCCCGATGATCTGATCCATGCCGCCCGCCTCGACGGCATGTCGGAAATCGGCATTGTCGCCCGCGTCATCGTGCCGAATGCCTGGCCGGCGGTGACAGCCTTCGCGATCTTCTCGGTCGTCGCGCACTGGAACGATCTCTACTGGCCACTGATCGTCATCACCAAGCAGGAATATTTCACGCCGCCATTGGGCCTCATGTATTTCCGCGCCGCCGAAGCCGGCGACGACTACGGCGCGCTCATGGCGGCAACCCTCATCATCACCCTTCCCCTCGTCGTGGCGTTCCTTCTGGCACAGAAGCGTTTCGTCGAGGGCATCACCATGACCGGTCTCAAGGGCTGACCGGTTCGAAATTCGAAAACGGAGAACGAGCGATGAAGCATATCACCCAGATTCTCGCCGCTGCGGCCATTTCGATGGTCGTGACGGTCCCGGCTTACGCCGAAACCACCCTGACGGTTCACTATCCCATGCCCGGCTTCTTCAAGAACGTGATGGACACGATCTCGAAGAAGTTCATGGAAGAAAATCCTGACATCAAGATCCAGTTCGCCGCTCCTTCGGCCACCTATGAGGAAGGCATCCAGACCATCCTGCGCCAGGCCGGCACCAGCGAAATGCCTGACGTCACCTTCATCGGCCTCAACCGCCTACGCATGATCGACGAGCGCAATGTCGCCGTCGACCTCGGCCCCCTGGTCAAGAAAGAGGGCAACATGGCCGAGCAGGGCTTCTCGGACACGATCCTGAAGCTCGCCCAGGTCAAGGGCAAGCAGGTTGGCCTCGCCTTCGCGACGTCCAACCCGATCATGTATTACAACGCCGACCTGGTGAAGGCTGCCGGCGGCAACCCGGACAACCCGCCGAAGACCTGGGATGAGGTCATCGCGCTTGCCGGCAAGATCAAGGCGCTCGGCAACGGCGTCGACGGCATGGACTTCCGCTGGCAGGGCGACGACTGGATGTTCTCGGCCCTCCTTTTCGGCGCTGGCGGCAAGATGCTGAGCGACGATGAGACGAAGGTTGCCTTCAACGGCCCCGAGGGGCAGAAGGCCGTCGAACTGATCCAGCGCTTCGTCAAGGAAGGCGGCATGCCGGTCTTCACCAAGGCTGCCGGCGAACAGGCTTTCGCAGCCGGCAAGGTCGGCTTTGAATTCCAGACGACTGGCGCTCTCGTCAACACCATCAAGAATGTCGGTGCCAAGTTCGACCTACGCACCGCCAAGTTGCCGCTGATCGACCCGGTCAATGGGCGTCTGCCGACAGGTGGCAATGCCGTCGTCATCCTGACCCATGATCCGGTCAAGGAAGAAGCCGCCTGGAAATTCGCCAAGTTCGCCGCCGGCCCCTATGGCGCCTCTGTCGTCGTTCCCGGCACCGGCTATGTTCCGAACAATGAGCTTGCCGCCAAGTCGGCGGAATATCTCGGTGACTTCTACAAGAAGAACCCGCTGTTCCAGGCTGGCCTCAGCCAGATGTCGATCATGGTCCCCTGGTATGCCTTCCCGGGCTCCAACGGCGTCAAGGTCACGCAGACCATCGTCGACAACCTCTCGCGCATCGTCGACGGCTCGGCCGCTCCGAAGGAAGCGCTCGACGACGCCGCTTCCGACATCGAAGGCCTGCTGCCGCGCAGCTGATCTTTCGAACAGATCCAGTAATCCGCGCCGCCTCCCAACAAGAGGCGGCGTTTTCATATGCAAAGGTATGTCAGGATTGGAGAGTGAGGTTGCGCACCGTTCCGCCGGAACGCAGCCGATAGGGCACGCTCAGATGACGCGGCGGCGCGGCATTTTCCGCCATATCGAGCAGCAGCGAGGCGGCAGCGGCACCCATGGTTCCATCCGGAATTTCGACCGTCGTCAGAGACACCTCGCCCAGAAAGCCAAGGGAAATTCCGTCGAAGCCGGCGACGGAAATATCGCGCGGGATCGAAATACCCTGGCGCCGAAGCGCGCCCATGACGCCGAGCGCCAGAAGATCGTTGGAAGCAATGATCGCCGTCGGAGCGAACCGCGAAACAGCATCCGAAAGATCGAGCTGTTCCAGGCTATTCACGAAGGAAATCTCCAGGGCATCAAGAGGCTGCTGGCCTGCCGCCGCCATCGCCCTGACATAGCCGTGATAGCGCAGTTTCGCCCGATCCGATGCCGCGAAGTGGCCTGATATGAACAGGATGCGGCGGTGCCCCATTTGCAGGAGATGTTCGGTTAGGTCCCGGCCGGCACCGAAATTGTCGGTGGCGACGGCGGCAGTAAAGCGGGCGGTCGGCAGGTTGCCGAGCAACACGGTTGGCGGCAGGGCGGATGACAGGACCAGGCTACGTTCGGGATCGCAGAGTGTCAGGATGAGGCCGGTCGGCTGCTGCTGGAGAAGCGAGGCAACGGCATCGGCCTCCTGCACCGGATCATAGTTCGATTGCGTAATCAGCACGCTGTGCCCGGCATGGAGCGCCCGGTTCTGGATGCTGGAAAGCGATGCGGCGAACACCGGGTTGGTGATGCTGGGAATGAGCACGCCGATCGCCGGCCGGCCATTGCCGCTGCGACTGCCGGCGCGATAGCCAAGCTCTGCCGCCGCCCGGCGCACGCGCCGCACCATTTCGTCGCTCACCGGACCGCTGCGATTCATGACCCGGCTGGCGGTCGCAACCGAACAACCGGCGCGAAAGGCGATCTGCTGGAGCGTCGACATGATATCAATCACCTCCGGCTTCGGTTTCAGCCCTCGACTGGTGCGGCCCTATGGGAATGTCGGGGATTTATATCAGACCGATGACACTTATTTGACAGCCCTCCGGGCGCACCGCGACAAACCGGCCCTTGATCTTTGCTGCAGCGCAGCAGATGCTCGTCCCGATCACAGCGGCGAATGATGCTGTCATCAACCGATGCCATGATTGCCGCGCTATGATCCGCAGATCCGCCCCTCGAAAGGATGCTCTCATGTCAGAAGCACGGACGCCTGCCACCTCCACCGACAAGACCGAAAGACTGTTCTTCCTCGATATCAACGACGGACGAATTCTTTCCTCCGCCATCGACGGCACCGATCTCAAGCTCATCGTCCAGCGGCAAGGCCGCAGCCCGGACGGCATTCTCGTCGATAGCGAGAACGGCTGGATCTACTGGACGGAGATGGGCAACGACTACAACGCCCATGACGGCTCCATCGAGCGCATGGACCTCGACGGCGGCAAGCACATCACGCTGATCCCGCCGGGCGGCACGCTCGTCACGCCGAAGCAGATCCAGCTCGACGGCGACAACGGCAAACTTTATTGGTGCGACCGCGAAGGCATGCGCGTCATGCGCGCCAATATCGACGGCAGCGGCATCGAAACTCTGGTGCAGAACGGCGACAGCCCCGAAGACAGCGCCGATACCGAACGCTGGTGCGTCGGCATCGCGCTCGATCTGCCGCGCGGCCAGATCTACTGGACCCAGAAGGGACCGCCTGATGCCGGCCTCGGCCGCATCTTCCGCGCCGGCATCAATATACCGGCCGGCGAAACCGCGACGAGCCGCAGCGACATCGAAATCCTGCTGGACAAGCTACCGGAACCGATCGACCTCGAACTGGATCTTGCCACCCGCACGATCTACTGGACCGACCGTGGCAATCTCCCCCGCGGCAATACCGTCAACCGCGCAGCGATGGGCGATATCGCAGCAACCTCCGAAGTCGTCCTCGAAGGCCTCGACGAAGGTATCGGCCTCTCGCTCGATCTCCCCAACAACCGCATGTTCTTCACCGACATCGGCGGCAATCTCTATTCCGCCAGCCTCGACGGCTCGGGCGAGCGCGAACTTCTTCACCATGCCGGCTCGTTTACCGGAATTGTTTACGCTGAGATTTGAGGTTTGAAATCGACTTCATGCCTGTCGTGGCGCGTTGGGGCCAACCCTCTTCCTTCGAGGGTCGCTCCTTCGCTAAGCTCGGTCACTCCCACCTCAGGATGGGGGCGGAAAAGGCCGCTCACTTGAAACGATTTGTACTTAGCTTCGCCTGAAAGAAAAGATTAGCCCTCACCCTGAGGAGAGTCCGAAGGACCCCTCGAAGGGCGAGGGCGGATGAGGCTCTGATCAGTTACTTGCGCACGCCATCCAGCAGATGCGGCAGCGACTTCACCCCATCGTTACGCAGCTCAGACGGCAGCAGTCCTTCCGGGAGATCCTGATAGGAGACCGGGCGCAGGAAGCGGCGGATGGCGAGTGTGCCGACCGAGGTGGTGCGGCTGTCCGAGGTCGCCGGGAAAGGCCCGCCATGCACCATGGCATGGGAGACTTCGACGCCGGTCGGCCAGCCATTGGCGAGGATGCGCCCGGCCTTGCGTTCCAGCACCGGCACCAGCTTGGCGGCCGTCGAATAATCTTCCGCTTCGATCTGCAAGGTCGCGGTCAGCTGGCCCTCGAGCTTTTCCGCAACGGCGATCATCTGGTCGACGTCCTTGCAGCGAATGAGAAGGCTTGCCGCGCCGAAAACCTCGTGTCCAAGACGCTCATCGGCCAGGAACTCCTCCGCTTCTGTCTCGAAGAAGATACCGGGGCTGCGATTGACGCCTTCAGCCGGCGCGCCGTGAGCGACGGTCTTGACCGCCTCATGCTCGGCGAGCGCGGCAACGCCCTTGTCGAAGGCGGCGTGAATGCCTGGTGTCAGCATCGGCGCCGGCGCGCGGCCGGTCAATGAATCGCTGGCGGCCTGGACGAAGCGATCGAGATCGGGGCTTTCGATCGCAAAAAGCAGGCCAGGATTGGTGCAGAATTGGCCGGCACCGAGCGTCAGGGAATCGATGAAACCTGTGCCAATCGCCTCAGCACGTGCTGCGAGAGCGGCCGGGAAGAGGAAGACGGGGTTAACGCTGCTCATCTCGGCATAGACTGGGATCGGCTCGGGCCGAGCCGCGGCAATGGCGCCAAGCGCGAGGCCACCGCCACGCGATCCGGTGAAGCCGACAGCCTTGATGCGGGGATCGCGCACCAGTGCTGCGCCGGTTTCGTTGGCGCCGGTCAGCAACGAGAATGTACCCTCCGGCAGGCAACATTCGGCAACGGCGGCGCGGATGGCGCGGCCGACAAGCTCGCCCGTGCCCGGATGGGCAAGGTGGCCCTTGACGACGACCGGGCAACCGGCGGCAAGCGCCGACGCCGTATCACCGCCGGCAACCGAGAAGGCGAGCGGGAAGTTGCTAGCGCCGAAGACGGCGACCGGACCGAGCGGGATCTGGCGCAGGCGCAGATCGGGGCGCGGCAGCGGCTTGCGCTCCGGCAGTGCCGGATCGACGCGCAGATCGAGCCACTCGCCGGCGCGGACCACCTGCGCGAAGAGCCGCAGCTGGCCGACGGTGCGTGCACGCTCGCCCTGCAGACGCGCCACCGGCAGGCCAGTCTCCTCCGTCGCGCGCTCGATCAGCGCATCACCGATGCCAATGATATTGTCGGCAATCTTTTCGAGAAATGCCGCGCGCTGCTCCGGGCTGGTGGCGCGGTAGACATCGAACGCCTGGGCCGCCAGCTCGCAAGCCTTGGCGACATCGCTCTCGCTGGCGATTGCAAAGGCCGGTTCCAGATTTGCGCCGGTCGCCGGGTTGATGGCACGCACGGTTCTGTTGCCGCCGGTAGAATCTGAGCCGATCAGCAGATCGCCGCGAATCTCGAAAGACTGTGTCATGGGTATTCCTTAATGATGTCGGAGCGCCAAGGGTTGCGCTACGAGAGCAGATAGCAGGATGGGATGACAGATATAAGATGATAATCGTCATCTAATTATCAAGGTACAAGTCCTGAGATCAAGGCGTCGGCGTCAATTAATCATACTTTTTCTGCATATGGCGCTGCAGCCTCTTTCGTGCCAATTTAACGCCCATCCGAAAGACCGAGTGCGACCAAGTCCCCATGTCCATTGCGCTTCTTGGCGATCCGATCGTCCAGTTCTTCATTCTGGTTGTCGTCGGCACATTCGTCAGCCGCGTCATGCTGCGTCATCAGCGGGCCGGCCGTCTGATCGGTCAGATCGCCTTTTTCGTCTGCCTGACGGCACTTTTGTTCTATCACGGCATCGTTCCCTATGAGCCGAGCCCGCCGCAGGAGTCGGTGACGCTGCGCACCTTCACGGGCTTTGCCAAGATCGTCTGGTGGATCAATGGCGCCTGGGTGTTGATCGCCTGCGTGCGGCTGTTCCTGATTTTCGAGCGCAAACCCCGAGAGGGCCGGCTGCTGCAGGATCTGATCGTCGGCGTCATCTATCTCGGCGCCATCCTCTCCATCGTCGGTAATGTCTTCAGCGTCCCGATCGGTACGCTGATCGCAACATCGGGCGTCTTCGCCATCATTCTCGGTCTCGCCTTGCAGAGCACCCTCAGCGACGTCTTCTCCGGCATCGCCCTCAATCTCGGCCGTCCCTATTCAGTTGGCGACTGGATCGTCCTCGAAAATGATGTCCAGGGCCGCGTCGTCGAAACCAATTGGCGCGCCACGCAATTGCTGAGCGGCACCAACGATCTGATCGTCATTCCGAACAGTATCCTTGCCAAGACGCGGCTGACGAATCTTTCCTCACCCGACGAGAGCCACGGCGCAACCGTCACCGTACGCATCCAGCCGACCACCCTACCGCGCATCATTGCGGATGTGATGCAAAACGTCTTGATCAGCTGCAACTCGATCCAGAAGAACCCGGAACCCAGCGTCGCCATCAATTCCATCGATGGGCAGGCAATCGAACTGCAGCTGTCTTTTCGCGTGCGCGACATGTCGCTGACACAAACCGCAAAGAACGAGATCTACGATCTGCTCTTCCGCCATACCAAGGCGGCGGGCCTGAAATTCGCCGATCAGCCCGGCACTGTCGTGCTGCCGATGGAGCAGAAAACAGGAACGCCCGACGAGAAGCAACATGCTCCGGGAACGCCCTGGCGATTGGTCAGCAATATCCCTCTGTTCTCATCGCTGACCGAGGATGAAAAGGAACATCTGGCGTCGCATATGCAGCGCCGGACCTACCGCAAGGATACCGTCATCGCCGAACAGGATGCCCGCATGCGGGCGCTCACGATCGTCCGCTCGGGCGTCGTCAGCATCACCCGCCGCGAAGGGCATCGCCAGATCGAGCTGACGCGCCTTGCGCCAGGGGATTATTTCGGTGAGAACGGGCTGCTGATGGGGTCAGGCGAAGTCGGGACGGTTCGCGCCCTGACCTTCGTCGTCACCTATGAAATCGGCGAGGAATGTCTCGCGCCGCTGCTGCACGACCGGCCGACCCTTGCCGAAGAACTCGGCGCCATTCTGGCAAAACGCATCGAGGCGGAGCAGCATCTCTTCGCCAATGTCGATATGCTCGGCCATGGCGCTCACGTGACCTCGCTAAGCTCGCGCATCAAGCATCTCTTTCAACTGCAGCAGCACGATTAGGCCGCATCCGCCGCCTTCGTCGATCGCGAAACAGCAAAGAGATTTTGCCCGATGGCGCGGGCGGTATCGAGATGGGAACTCATATCCTGCGTCTCCGTCAGCAGCAATTCGGAGGTCGCGACGGGAGCCCCGCAGTATCCGAAAATGCCATGATCGATCTGCGTCCTCATGGCGCCGAAATAGCCGTGGCGCGCATAGGTGCGCATGGTTGCGCCGCCGATAGCGATCAGGTGGATCGGAAGGCGGCTCAGCTTTTTGATCGTCTTTTCCGCGGATATTTCGTCATAGGCCCAGCCATTGCTGAACACCCGATCGATCCATCCCTTGAGGAGCCCGGGCATGGACCACCAATAGACGGGATAGACGAGCACCAGTGCATCCGCACGATCGATCCGCGCCTGCTCGGCAACGACATCTTCGGGCGATGGACCTTCTCTGAGATGGGCGGCAATATCGGCAGCGCTGAATCTCGGATCAAAACCTTCCACCGTAAGATCCGCGATTTCGAATGTAGCGCCCGAAGCCGTTACACCTTCGGCGACTTTGGCCGCGACGCTGTGGCTGAACGAAGCGGGATTCGGATTGGCAATGACGATAAGCGAATGCATATGAAAAACTCCTGCTGACACATTGTGAGCGGCGGCTCGATATTATATACTTTTAGTAAGTTACTTTTGGTATATAGCGATGTCAAGCATGCAGACGAAGAAACCGGAGTCCCGCAGTCGGCTGACGCGGGAGGAGCGCTATAGGCAGCTCATCGAGGTCGCCTGGCAAATCGCCGGAGAGGAGGGAACGGAAGCCCTGACGCTGGGGCGGCTCTCCGAGCGCGCCGGTGTGACGAAACCCGTGGTCTACGACCATTTTATCACCCGTTCCGGCCTGCTGGCCGCACTCTATCGCGAATTCGACATCAGGCAGACGGAGGTGATGGACAAGGCGCTTGATGCAAGTACCCCGACGCTGGCAGGCCGGGCCGAGGTGATAGCGGCCTCCTATGTCGATTGCGTGCTGCTGCAGGGGCGCGAAATACCCGGCATCATCGCCGCGCTCGCGGGCTCGCCGGAGCTTGAAAAAATCAAGCGCGAATATGAAACGGCCTTCCTCGAGAAGTGCCGTGCGCTGCTTGCTCCCTTCGCCACTACCGGTTCCATTGCATCGGCGGGCCTCTGGGCGATGCTGGGTGCGGCCGAAGCCCTGTCCTATGCCGCGACGACGGGGGATATCAGTCCGCAGCAGGCAAAGGACGAACTCTTTGAAACCATCAAGGCAATGGTTGCGAGAAACAGATGAAGGCCAGCCTCGCAACGCCGCCGTATTCCAGGTAGAGCACCCGAGACGGCGGTCAGTTCGATTGCGTTGACGGCGCTGCCTTGACCTGCCCGGTATAAAACGCCTTGGCATCGCTCGTGAACTGCTCGCGCGATGCCGGCCGCGTGTAGAACATGTGGCCGCCGCGATAGAGCTTCATCGCCACGCGATCCGCAAAGGCAGACGGCATATGGTCGAGCACATATTTGTTCACCCCGAACGGAATGACGAGATCGCTATAGCCCTGCCCGATCATCACGCGGAAGGACGGCGAGAGCGACAGCAGCTCCTTGAGATCGTCGCCAACACCGGCGGTTCCACGCGAGCCGCCATTGCGCCCACCCCACTTCCATTCCCTATTCACGGATGACGACAGAAGCGTGTAGGTCATGTCGGTATGGAAGCCCAGTTCATCACGGGCATAGCCTGAAAAGGCACCGCCATAGGCGCGGACGAAGCCATCCAGAACCGGATCGCCGCCATGCTCGGCCTCCGACTGCGGATAGGGATCCGGCGCTAGGAAGGAAGCATCATAGGCGCTCGCCACATCCGCGCCATCGCCATCGGAATGTTTGCGATAGACCCCTCCGAGAAAGCCCTGGTTCTTGGCGACCACATCCTGCGGTATGCCGGTCAGCTTCGCCACGCGCCCGTAGAAGGCTTGGCCGGCATCTGCCGACGGCGGCCGTCCGGCAAGGGTCGGCAAATATTCGTTGAAGGCGAAGGCCTCGGCATCCTGCACCGCTTGCTCGCTGAAGGCGTTTTGCCGTTCCAGCTCGGCCGCGGCCAGCGACGGCAACTGCAGGGCTGCGCCAAGCGCATCCTCACCGCCCCCGAAGACGAACCGGCCCTCCAGCAGCGGCGACAGCATGACGATGCCGGAAATCAGAATGCCCTGATCCTCGCGCAGGCTGTTTGCAACCTTGATCGAACGAAATCCGCCATAGCTCTCGCCGAGGATATATTTCGGCGATGCGGCACGGCTGTTATGGGCGACATAGAGGGCGATCGCCTTGGCAAGGCTTTCGGCATCGCTGTCGACGCTATAGAAATCATTCTGGTCATCGGGTTTGGCCGCGCGGCTCCAGCCGGTGCCGATCGGATCGATCAGCACGAGATCGGTAAATTCGAGCCAGCTTTGTGGATTGTCGACCAGCTTGGCATGGGCGCCATCGCGCCCGTCTGCGCCGAAATCGACGATGCGCGGCCCGACAAGCCCGAGATTGAGGAAGGCCGAAGCAGCACCCGGCCCGCCATTGAACACGAAAGTGACGGGGCGGTTCGCATCCCGGTTCTTGGCGACATAGGCGGTGTAGAAGATCGCCGCGCTGCGCTGCCCATCCTGGCCGAAGAGATCGAGCGTTCCGGCTGTCGCCGTGTAGGGAATGGTCTTGCCATCGGCATTCAGCACATGATCGCTCGCGGCATCTGGCGGCAGGAGCGAGAGCACGCCGCTCGCGCTGGCAGGCGCACCATGACCTTGCTCGGGCGGAGCGGCGGATGCCGTTGCCGATAACAGCGAAAGGGCCAGCGCCAGGCCGGAAACCATCTGGCGAAAAGACATGAAATCGCATCCTCCAAAGGGATCATCGCATAGACGTCGTTGCCGGCGATACTATGTCACAGACGACGAGCGCCGAAACTCAAGAGATGTTGATCGATGGTCTCGGCCTTCAAAGAAACCTACTCTTGAGGGTCTTTGTACCGTTTGCCAAAGTGGCATGCGCTGCGGGGACATGAGCCGATAAAGAGATCGCAAGGGAAATGACGATGAAACAGGATATCGACATCAAGACGGCCGACGGCATAGCCAAAGCCGCCATCTTCCGCCCCGATAATGGTACATCAGTCGAGCACGGCGTGGTCCTCTATATGGATGCCATGGGTCCGCGCGCGGCGCTCGATGACATGGCGCAGCGGCTGGCGAACGCAGGCTATATCGTGCTGCTTCCCGATCTCTTCTATCGCTTCGGCGTCTATGGCCCCTTCGACGGCGGTGCCTTCGGCAATCCGGCGTCTCGCGAAACGATCATGACGATGCTGCGCGGCACGACGCAGGAAATGACCAAAGTCGATAGTGCCGCCTTCCTCGACGCTCTCTCAGCCGCCGGAGCCAAAGGTGCGGCCGGCGTGGTAGGCTATTGCATGGGCGGGGGCCGCGCGCTGACTGCCGCTGCCACCTATCCCGACCGCATCGCGGCAGCCGCAAGCTTCCACGGCGGCAATCTTGCGAGCGACGCGGAAGACAGTCCGCACCGGCTCGCCGCCAAGATCAAGGCCCGCGTCTATGTCGGTGTCGCCGGCGTCGACAACAGTTTTCCGCCGGAACAATCGGCGCGTCTTGCCGAGGCGCTCCGCACCGGCGGCGTCGATCACACCATCGAAAACTATGTAGGCATGGCACATGGATGGACGGTGCCGGATCATGGCGTCTATGACGAGATCGGCGCCGAGCGGCATTGGAAGCGGCTGCTGAACCTGTTCGAAGAAGCCTTGATGTAGTCAATTGAAGGCGGCATCCCGTTGCCATCACGAGCGGGATGTCACCATCCGATCCAGAGATCAGAACTTGATCCGGTCGATGCCGGTCAACGTCGTCTTCTGCGAGACGCCGGGCGCATTGACCATGTGCCAGGCCACATATTGCTCGCCATAGAGCTCTGTCGATGACATGCCGTCGACCGGCAGCACGATATTCATGCCGTTGAGTGCTGCGTCCGTTGCCGTATCGAGCACCGCGCCCTCCGAGGCCGTACCTGTAACGATGATGGTCTTGATGCCCTTGTCCGAGAGAATGCTGCGCAGATTGGTGCCGATAAACTTGTCCGGCCCGGACTTGACGATCGGCTCGCTCGCCAGGGGCGCCAGCGCCGTTGCGATATCCTGCGCCTCGCCAACGCCGGCCAGACTGAAGACGACGAGCATCTCCTTGGCGCGCGCCTGATCGAGCAGGGTTTTGACCTTGGGGACGGACGCCAGACAACGCGGCTTGGTTTTTGCATTGCACGGACCTTTGGTCGGGTCCTGTGCGCCATTGAAATCGAGGATCAGAAGCGCCGTCGTCTTCGGATCGACGGTAACCTGCTTCAGCTCCGGCGCCGCCGGCGGCTTCACTTTCTGCCAGTCGTCGATGATCGTCTGCGCGGCGGCAGGCGAGGTCAGCGCGAGACCGAAGCCCATGGAAAAAAGGGTAAAGCCGGCGCATAGCGCAAAACCCGCTCTGCCCATCACACCACCTCGACCTCCAGGCCCGTTGCTCCCTTGCATTCCGTATCTCCGTGGATTTGCGATTGTGCGGTAGAGATAGGCCACAAACCGAGGCAGGGTAACGAAACTCTTCGTGATATTACCAAAACGCGTCGCAGACACCATGAACGGCAGGGACGTTTATGGACACCAGCTTGGGAGCAACGATTCCGCCACTCCTGTTCGATCGCTAACCACCAGGAACAATCCATCGTTGACAAAAACCTGCCAGCCCATAATCTGCGCCTAAGCCCTTGCGATTGCCCATTTTTCTTTTGGAGATCGGGATCATGCCGGCAAACTGCATGAGACGACTGGTTCTGGCAGGCATTCTCCTCGGCATATCTGCCTATACGGCGGTGGCCGCACAGACACTCGACGCTATCGCGCAAAAGGGCACGATCCGCATCGGCTATGTCAGCGACGAAGAACCATTCTCCTTCAAGAAGAAGGACGGCAAGCCAACGGGATATGCCATCGACCTCTGCGGCAAGATCGCCGATGCGGTCGGCACCAAGGTCGCCAATCTGAAGCGCGACTATGTCGAGACGACGCTTGCCGATGGCTTCGATGCAGTCAAAAGCGGCCAGGTCGATCTTCTCTGCGGCGCCATCACCATCAATCTCGGGCGACGCCAAAGCGTCGATTTCTCGCAGCCGATCTTCATCACCGGCGCCAGCGCCCTGCTGCGCAAGGATTCGCCCGATTATCTGATGTCTTTGTTCCTCGACAAGCGGCTGGCGCAAGTCTCCGCCAAGCCCGCCCCCGCAACGAGCACGATCGGCGTTCGCGCCGACACAACGACAGGCGCGACCTTGCGCGAGGCGCTGGGCTCCGACGTGCCGAAGACACGGATTGCCGAGTTCGCCACGCACCAGGACGGCTTGGTCGCGCTCGAAGGCCATAAGATCGATGCTTACTTCGCCGATCGTGCCTTGCTCTTCGATCTGGCTTCCCATGCCCATAATCCGTCCACGCTCGCCATCGGCAACCGCCTCTTCACGCATGAGCCCTATGGCATAGCCCTCCGGCAAGATGACTCCGCCTTCCGCCTGCTTGTGGATCAAACGCTGACCGAGACCTACCAGTCGGATGATTTCGCCAAGCTGCTGACCACCTATTTCGGCGAAGAAGGCCCGGTCTTGCGCCGCGAGATCATGATGCAGTCTATCCCGCAATAATGTGGCAACAGCCCACCAGCTACCATAAAGTCGCCTTTGCGACATCTCTGCCGAGCATATGCCGCCAACAAACCCAGCCATTTCCGGATGGGACAGCATGACGGTCGTCGTGCACGCATCTTGATTATGTCGTAGACAGGCTCTGGTCGCCGACGCACACATCATAAAATCCGTCTCCAATATCAATCAGGGTCGCACGCAATGGCAGTATTTCCTCAAAAGGCGAAGGTCGTCATCATCGGGCTTGGCGGTATCGTTGGCGCATCGATCGCCCACCATCTGATCGAGCGCGGCTGGGACGATATTGTCGGCATCGACAAGTCCGGTATCCCGACGGATATCGGCTCGACGGCGCACGCCTCCGACTTCTGCTACACGACCAGCCATGATTTCCTTTCCTGCTGGACGACCCTCTATTCCATCGATTTCTACGATAAGCTCGGCCACTATGCCCGCGTCGGCGGACTGGAAGTCGCCCGCGTCGGCGATGACGACCGCATGGCGGAAATCAAGCGCAAGGTCACCTCGGGCAAGGCCTTCGGCACGCGCGCCCGTCTGATCGAGCCTGCCGAGATCAAGCAAAAATTCCCGCTGATCGAGGAAAGCATGGTCCAGGGCGGCATGTGGGACCCCGATGCCGGCCTCGTCATTCCCCGTTCGCAGACCGTTGCCGGCAAGCTGATCGACCAGGGCGAAAAGAGCGGCAAGCTGCAATCCTTCGCCAACACGCCGGCCCAGTCGCTGATCGTTAGGGATGGCCGCATCGCTGGCGTCGTTACCCATCGCGGCACGATCGAAGCCGAATACGTGATCGTCTGCGCCGGTCTTTGGGGTCGCCTGATCGCCGAAATGGTCGGCGAAGACCTGCCGGTCATGCCGGTCGACCACCCGCTGACCTTCTTCGGCCCCTACAATGAGTTTGCCAATACCGGCAAGGAAATCGGCTTCCCGCTGATGCGCGACCAGGGCAACTCAGCCTATATGCGCGACACAGGCGACCCGAAGACCGCCGAGGGCGGCCAGATCGAATGGGGTTATTACGAAGAGAAGAACCCGCGCCTCTGCCACCCGCGTGATCTCCTCGAGAAGCACGAGGCTCGCCTTTCTCCCTCGCAGCGCGATCTCGATATGGAGCAGATCATCGAGCCGCTCGAGCGCGCCATGGAACTGACGCCGATCCTCGGCGAGCTCGGCTACAACGAAGGCCATTCCTTCAACGGTCTGCTGCAGGTCACGACCGATGGCGGCCCATCCGTCGGCGAAAGCCAGAAGGTCCGCGGTCTCTGGTATTGCGTCGCCATCTGGGTGAAGGACGGCCCCGGTTTCGGCAAGCTCGTTGCCGACTGGATGACCGACGGTCGCACGCCGATCGACCACAACAGGATCGATTATTCCCGCTTCTACCCACATATGCTGGAAGAGAAATTCATCGAAGGCCGCTGCACCGAGGCCGCCCAGAAGATCTATAACCCCGCCGTCCACCCGCGCGAACCCTATGCCACCGGCCGCAACATCCGCCGCTCGCCCTTCTATGAGCGGGAAAAAGAGCTTGGCGGCTATTTCATGGAGCTTGGCGGCTGGGAGCGTGCGCATGGCTATGCCGCCAACGAGCACTTGCTGGAAAAATACGGTGACCGCATCCCCGTGCGTGAAAACGAATGGGACAACCGCCATTTCTGGCGCGTCTCCAATGCCGAGCACCTGGCACTGAGCGAAGATTGCGGCATCATCAACCTCTCGCACTTCGCCATGTACGATATCGAAGGTCCTGACCATGTCGAGCTGCTGGAGTGGCTCTGCGCCGCCAAGATCGGCGGCGATGCCAATATCGGCAAGGGCATCTACACCCACTTCCTCGACGACGAAGGCATGGTACGGGCCGATTTCACCGTTATCCGTATGGCCGACCGCTGCCGCCTGATCGACGGCGCCGATGCCGGCCCGCGCGATTTCCACTACATGCGCCGCGTTGCTGAGGACAAGGGCTTTGACGTCACCATCACCGATGTCACCGAACGCTATGTGACGATCGGCATCTGGGGACCGAATGCCCGCACCAACCTGCAGAAGGTCGTCGAAAGCCCGGAAAACCTTTCGCACGAAAACTTTCCCTTCGCCGCGATCAAGCAGATCCGCATTGCCGGCAGGAACGTCACGGCATTCCGCATCTCCTATGTCGGCGAACAGGGCTGGGAACTGCATATGGCCTATGGCGATGCGCTAGCCGTCTGGGATGCGCTGCGCTCGACCGGCGCCATCGCCGTCGGCGTCGAGACCTATGCCAACAGCCGCCGCATGGAAAAGAGCCTACGCCTGCAGAATGCCGACCTGCTGACGGAATATAATCTTCTGGAAGCCGATCTTGCCCGCCCGAAGGTCAAGGACGCCGATTTTCGCGGCAAGGCGAAGCACCTCGAATACCGCGCCCGCGAGCACCAGCCGGCCATGCTCTGCACGCTTGTGATGACCGACAATATCGACTCCAACGGCGTTGCCCGCTACCCCGTCGGCATCCTGCCTGTTATGGATCCCGAAACCGGCGAAACCCTGGTCGATGAGCTCGGCCGCCGCTCCTTCACCACTTCGATCGCCTACGGCCCGACCATCGGCAAGAATATCGCACTCGCCTATCTCCCATGGTCCTATGCCCAGGAAGGCCGCAAGCTGAAGGTCGAATATTTCGGCGAGACCTACCCGGTCGAAGTCGCCGGCGTCGGCTACAAGCCGCTCTACGACGCAGAGAACCTGAAGCCGAGAAGCTGATTTCTGGAGCGATTCAGTTTTTCACGGAATCTCTGAACCGCTCTATCTCTTTGTTATCTTGCAATTCCGGACGGAAAACCGCTACGCACTTTTCCTGGAATTGCTCTAACGAACCGGAAAGCGAGGTCATGCTTGGCTTTCCGGTTGTCTGTCGGGCGGACGTCTGTCAGGCCGTGTGATCGATGATGGCCTGCACGATCTCGTCAATGTCGAGCTCGTGGATTTCGTGCCCTCCGCCTTCGACTCGGTGCAGCCGCGCACCTTGCACGACCCCAGTGAAGGCCTCGCCGTGCCCTATGGGAAACAGCGGATCGGCCGTGCCATGGATCGCAAGGACCGGCAGCTTGATATCGGAAGCGTGAAGCCTTGCTGGCCTGTCCTCGCTCACCAGCGTGAAGTGGTTCGTAGCACTGGCAAATGACGGCGCCCGCGCCATGTCGCGGGCGATCAGGGCCCTTGCAGCATCAGGATCGTGCGGATGCCGAGTGCCGGCCAGCATCGCCGTATCGCGACGCAGAAAATCGGCAATAGCCTCGAGGTTCGACCAGTCGACTGCTTCGGCAGACCTGGAATGCTCTTGATAGGCCTCTGTCGAGGAGGGCAAGCCCCCGACTCCGAGCGGTGATGTGCTGATCAGCGTGAGCGTCCGCACACGCCGGGGATGGCGCAACGCGACTTCCTGTGCAACGGCGCCGCCCATCGACATGCCCATCACATGCGCCGTTTCCAATCCGTAGCCGTCGAGAATGGCGATGGCATCGTCGGCCAAATCGCTGAACGAATAATGGGGTTCGCCTTGCGGATAATGTGTCGATAGGCCCGTGTCGCGCTGGTCATATCGGATCACATAGCGCTGGCGGGCGGCGAGCGCCTCGCAGAACCTGTCCGGCCACCACAGCATCGAAGCCATCATGCCCATGATCAATATGATGGGCGGGCTTGAGGGATCACCGAAAGCCTGGGTCTGCAGTCTCGCTCCCTTGATCTCGATTGACGTCTCGGGGGCAGCGAACGATCTCGTTTCTTCCATGACAGAATCCATCCGATTGCAAATTGCAATTGGAATCATATTGCATAACTGATCTTATTATGCAATCAGTTCATGAGGAAGCTACAACGCGGGTCATCGACGTCCGTCTGAGCAGTTCCAGAAAAGCGCCCAGCAGTTTTCCATTCGGAATTGCATAGGAACAATACGTTGGGGCTGTTCGAAGGTCTTGCAAGAACTGAGCCCGATGGAGATCGAGGCGAGATGAGGGAGGCTTGTAGTGCTGCAATGTGCTGATTTTTACGACGCTGAACTATCACGGCATAACCGGTATTTGCGAGCCGCCGCCAGCGTCCGGACGCATGACCGGATACTCGATATCGGCTGCGGCGCTGGACAAACCACTCGCGAAGCAGCTCTTGCCGCGACACAAGGCGGCGCGGTCGGCGTGGACACGTCCGCCGAGATGCTTGAGATTGCCCGCCAGCGTAGCGCTGAAGCGGGATTGCGCAACATCAGCTTCGAGCTGGGTGACGCACAAACCCACGACTTTCCAGCTGCCGGCTTCGACCTATGCATCAGCCGGTTCGGCGTCATGTTCTTTGCCGATCCGTCGGTGGCATTCGCCAACATCGCCCAAGCAATCCGCCCAGGTGGACGCATCGCCTGGATGGTATGGCAAAGCCAGGAGCGCAACGAATGGTCTGGCGCAATTCGGAATGCGCTGGCTCCGGGAAGCGCAATTCCAGAAAATGCCGGCAAGCCGTTTTCGCTTGGCGATCCCACCATAGCCAAGAAGCTGTTAAACACTGCCGGCTTCACCTCGATCGACTTCACCGAGGTGAAGGAACCGGTATTTTATGGAGCAAATGTCGATGCCGCCCTCGATGCCCTTGCCGGCCTCTATATGGTTAAGGACGCACTCATGCACACCGACGAGGCACCCGACCGACCACTGCAGCGGCTACGCGATTTGCTGGAAGCGCATATGACCTCCGAAGGCGTACTCTTCGACTCCCGCGCATGGATCATCACCGCCGATCGAGTCCGTTGACTGAGCAGTCCAGTAGACTGTCTGCTTGAGCAGCCGTCGCCTATCCCGGCGAAAGCGCTACAACGCAGATCTAGGAACGCTCGCTTATGCTTTGGGCCTGCGATAGCTGACCTTAGTGATTGAGAAAGCTTGGTTCCGTGTTGATGCTTTGTTTTGTGCCGTCGGGTGTGTTTTGGCATGTTGCGTGGGCTTGCTGATGGTGGCGGCATGAGGAGGCGTTGGCAAGACGCAAGAAGCGCGCGTTAGGCGGGCCTTGAGGGGGAAGGAAGGAATTGGTTTTGGGGCAGGATTTGAACCTGCGGCCTTCAGGTTATGGTGAGCTTTAGCGAACGATGAGCTACCGATCGCCAAGGGAAAGCGAAGCTTTTCCGCCAGCGATATCTTCTCTTTGTGATTTGGAAGGAAGGATTGGTTGCGGGGGCAGGATTTGAACCTGCGGCCTTCAGGTTATGAGCCTGACGAGCTACCGGGCTGCTCCACCCCGCGTTACCAGCGTAAACCGCTCTGCGGTTTATCGCGTTACCAGCGCATTCGGGTTTGCCGAATGTCGCGATTGCGTCACCGCTTTTGCGGTGATGCTTACTGCCGGAGCAAATTGCCGAAGGCGATTTGTCTCCTGTAAGGGACGGACGATCCACTTGTCAGACCGATGCGTCCATTATGTCTTCTGCTGTTGTCTATTAGACCAAAAAGCAAAAGGCCGCGATTGCGGCCCGATGATTTCGGCTTGGGCCGAGGCGTTCAGAGAAGATTTTGTGACGCATAAATCGATTTCATCGATTTAGCGTGAAGTTGCGATTAGCAGACCTGGCAGCGACCTACTCTCCCGCGTCTTAAGACGAAGTACCATGGGCGCAGGGGCGTTTCACGGCCGTGTTCGGAAAGGGAACGGGTGCAGCCACCCCGCCATAACCACCAGGTCGGCAAAGCGCAACTTGTTGATCCATGCGAAAGCATGGATCAACAAGTTGCTCTTTCTGGGCTGATATGCCTTTCCTTCTCGCTTGTCGCTCGAAGGGGACATCAGCCGTCCATACGGAGGCTTGCTGTTCATGCTTTTGCATGGACATTTTTGAGAAGCTGGATTTTTT
The DNA here is from genome assembly GCF_002277895.1 of Rhizobium sp. 11515TR. Classification (NCBI taxonomy): domain Bacteria; kingdom Pseudomonadati; phylum Pseudomonadota; class Alphaproteobacteria; order Hyphomicrobiales; family Rhizobiaceae; genus Rhizobium; species Rhizobium sp. 11515TR. Next base: position 3,869,217 of record NZ_CP022998.1, read on the forward strand.
ATTTGAACACGTCGTGTGATGAGCACGAGCAATGGGAACGATCAAGCCAATCGAGCTATTAGTACCGGTAAGCTTCATGCGTTGCCGCACTTCCACACCCGGCCTATCAACGTGGTCGTCTTCCACGGCTCTGATAGGGAACACTCGTTTCCAGGTTGGTTTCCCGCTTAGATGCCTTCAGCGGTTATCCATTCCATATATAGCTACCCTGCTATGCCCTTGGCAGGACAACAGGTCCACCAGAGATATGTCCATCCCGGTCCTCTCGTACTAGGGACAGATCCTGTCAATATTCCTACACCCACGGCAGATAGGGACCGAACTGTCTCACGACGTTCTGAACCCAGCTCACGTACCGCTTTAATTGGCGAACAGCCAAACCCTTGGGACCTGCTCCAGCCCCAGGATGCGATGAGCCGACATCGAGGTGCCAAACAACCCCGTCGATATGGACTCTTGGGGGTCATCAGCCTGTTATCCCCGGCGTACCTTTTATCCGTTGAGCGATGGCCCTTCCACACGGGACCACCGGATCACTATGACCGACTTTCGTCTCTGCTCGACTTGTCAGTCTCGCAGTCAGGCGGGCTTATGCCATTGCACTCGACGACCGATTTCCGACCGGTCTGAGCCCACCATCGCGCGCCTCCGTTACTCTTTCGGAGGCGACCGCCCCAGTCAAACTACCCACCATACACTGTCCCGGATCCGGATAACGGACCGCGGTTAGACATCCATGACGATAAGGGTGGTATTTCAAGGATGGCTCCACAAGAACTGGCGTCCCTGCTTCAAAGCCTACCACCTATCCTACACATGCCGACACGAATGCCAGTGTAAAGCTATAGTAAAGGTGCACGGGGTCTTTCCGTCTGACCGCAGGAACCCCGCATCTTCACGGGGAATTCAATTTCACTGAGTCTATGTTGGAGACAGCGGGGAAGTCGTTACGCCATTCGTGCAGGTCGGAACTTACCCGACAAGGAATTTCGCTACCTTAGGACCGTTATAGTTACGGCCGCCGTTTACTGGGGCTTCGATTCAGAGCTTGCACCCCTCCTCTTAACCTTCCAGCACCGGGCAGGCGTCAGACCCTATACGTCGTCTTGCGACTTCGCAGAGCCCTGTGTTTTTGGTAAACAGTCGCTACCCCCTGGTCTGTGCCACCCTCACATGCTTGCGCATATAAGGGTCACGCTTCTTCCGAAGTTACGCGTGCAATTTGCCGAGTTCCTTCAACATAGTTCTCTCAAGCGCCTTGGTATACTCTACCTGACCACCTGTGTCGGTTTCGGGTACGGTCTGTACGGTGGAGCTATTTCCTGGAACCGCGTCCCCGCCCACACAATCCAATAAGTGTGAACAAGTTAAGCAATCCGTCACTACCACCAGGCCCACGAATATTAACGTGGTTCCCATCGACTACGCGTGTCCGCCTCGTCTTAGGGGCCGGCTAACCCTGCTCAGATTAACTTTAAGCAGGAACCCTTGGTCTTTCGGCGAGAGGGTCTCTCACCCTCTTTATCGTTACTCATGTCAACATTCGCACTTCCGATACCTCCAGGACCCCTCACGGGTATCCCTTCATCAGCTTACGGAACGCTCCGCTACCACTCCTCAAAGAGGAATCCTCAGCTTCGGTGCATGGCTTCAGCCCCGTTACATTTTCGGCGCAAAGACCCTTGACTAGACCAGTGAGCTGTTACGCTTTCTTTAAATGATGGCTGCTTCTAAGCCAACATCCTGGTTGTTTTGGGATCCTCACATCCTTTCCCACTTAGCCATGACTTGGGGACCTTAGCTGGAGGTTAGGGTTGTTGCCCTTTTCACGACGGACGTTAGCACCCGCCGTGTGTCTGCCTGGTAGTACTTCCCGGTATTCGGAGTTTGGTTAGGATCAGTAAGACGGTGAGTCCCCATAGCCCATCCAGTGCTCTACCCCCGGGAGTATTCGCCAGACGCTCTACCTAAATAGATTTCGCGGAGAACCAGCTATTTCCGAGTTTGATTGGCCTTTCACCCCTAGCCACAAGTCATCCCAATCTATTGCAACAGATGCGGGTTCGGTCCTCCAGTTGGTGTTACCCAACCTTCAACCTGCTCATGGCTAGATCACTCGGTTTCGGGTCTAATGCAACAAACTATATCGCCCTATTCAGACTCGCTTTCGCTTCGCCTACACCTACCGGCTTAAGCTTGCTTGTTACACTAAGTCGTTGACCCATTATACAAAAGGTACGCCGTCACCCTTGCGGGCTCCGACTGTTTGTAGGCATCCAGTTTCAGGTTCTATTTCACTCCCCTTGTCGGGGTGCTTTTCACCTTTCCCTCACGGTACTGGTTCGCTATCGGTCATGCACGAGTACTTAGGCTTGGAGAGTGGTCTCCCCATGTTCAGACAGGATTTCACGTGTCCCGCCCTACTCTAGGACAATAAGTGTATCTACGCGTACGGGGCTGTCACCCTCTGCGGCAAACCTTTCCAGGTTCTTCCACTTTAACACTCATTGCCACTGGCCTGGTCCGCGTTCGCTCGCCACTACTTGCGGAGTCTCGGTTGATGTCCTTTCCTGCAGGTACTTAGATGTTTCAGTTCCCTGCGTTCGCTTCTTACACCCTATTTTATTCAGGTGAAGATACCTTGTTACAATACCTAGAAACCATTCGGGTTTCTCACTCACGCTTGTTCCGCCCTTCGGGCGGCGCTGCGTGGGCGCGTCGGACGACCGACGACAGGCCTCTGGCCTGTGCTGCTGCCACACTCGAACCCGAGCAGGGCACCAACAAAGCGCAGAGCGCGTCGGCGATCGTTCGCCGTAACGTCGGACCAAAGGTCCGACAACCAGAATGATTTTCTAGGTATTTAAGGTGGGTTGCCCCATTCGGAGATCCATGGATCAAAGCTTATTCGCAGCTCCCCACGGCTTTTCGCAGCGTATCACGTCCTTCATCGCCTGTGCATGCCTAGGCATCCACTAAATGCCCTTACGACACTTGATCGTTCTCATTGCCAATGCTCATCATCTCGTCGTTCGTTTCCCTCAGGAAACGAGCAACAGACCGGGTTACCTTTTACAACCCAGCCTATCAATAATGCCATCGACGTGTTCGGTATGGTCCATTCTTTAAGCGCACACGCCGAGCGTGCGCCTGGCCATACCTTAAGACCAGCTTCTCGAGATTAAATCCGGTACCGCGCGGTCAGGCAACGGTAATCCAGCCGTTCATCAGAAGCACTCGAAAGTGCTAACAACGACGACCCAGAGTGACAAGCTTCCTTCCTA